>JAZUNH010000062.1:0-42795 GCA_045604065.1 Anaerovoracaceae bacterium | reverse complement strand
AAAGAGGTACGCGAGCTGGGTTCAGAACGTCGCGAGACAGTTCGGTCCCTATCCGCTGTGGGCGTTGGAGATCTGAGTGGGGCTGTCCTTAGTACGAGAGGACCGGGATGGACCCGCCTCTGGTGTATCGGTTGTTCTGCCAAGGGCACCGCCGAGTAGCTAAGCGGGGACGGGATAAGCGCTGAAAGCATCTAAGTGCGAAGCCCACCACAAGAACAGATCTCCTCCTTAAGGTAAGGTCCGTGGGAGACTACCACGTTGATAGGTCGGAGGTGTAAGTGCGGCAACGCATTCAGCTGACCGATACTAATAGACCGATAGCTTGGTCAGAAATGGCTGATCTTATGGAGCATGGAAGATATTTTATTCGGATTTGAGGGTACAACCTCAGATGAAACCTGAATCCGGTGACTATAGCGGGGAGGTCACACCTGTTCCCATCCCGAACACAGTAGTTAAGCTCCTTAGCGCCGATGATACTTGGTGGGTGACTGCCTGGGAAAATAGGACGTCGCCGGTTCAGGTTTTTTATTATGGCAGTTCATGAGAGTGAGCTGCTTTTTTCTTACGTCAATATATGAATTTTTTTTCATTTGTCATATACGTCTGCCTTGTGTAGAATATATAAGGAGGTTTATGTCTATATGCTGGTGCTTAAGGTCGTTTTCGGAATAATAGTAACGCTGCCGATACTCATTCTGGCAGAGTTTTTGTTTGAGAAAACGGTCGACGACGCTGTCATAGGGACGACCGCCAAGAAGCGCGTGCCGCTCCTTAAGAGAATATTCAGGAGGAGAAGGCATAAGGAGGAAGACGACGCATGAAGAAGGGATATTTCATTTCTTTTGAGGGCCCCGACGGAGCGGGGAAATCGACGCAGATAGAATATCTGAAGGAATACCTGGACGAGAGAGGACTGGAATCGGTCATAACGAGAGAGCCGGGCGGAACACAGATAAGCGAGAAGATAAGGGACATGCTTCTTGACAAGGAGAACGCTGACATGACCGCGAGGACAGAAGCGCTCCTCTATTCGGCAAGCAGGGCGCAGCTCGTGGAAAAGGTCATACAGCCGGCGATAGACAGCGGAAAGATCGTCGTCTGCGACAGGTACTTCGATTCAAGCATAGCGTATCAGGGATTCGGCAGAGGCCTGGGTCCCAAGATCGCGGAGATAAACAAGTTTGCGGTCAACGAGCTCGAGCCTGATCTTACGTTCCTTCTCATGATAGATCCGGAAGACGTGAAGGACAGGCTGGACCAGGAAAATCTGGACAGGCTCGAGAGCGAAGATCTCGAGTTCAAGAGGAAGGTCCTGGAAGGCTTTGAGAGCGTGGCTGAAGAGTACAGGTTCAGGGTCAGAGTGATAGACGCGACTCTTCCGAGAGAAGAGATACGCGACAGGATAATCAAAGAGGTCGAGTGGCACTTCAAGAAGAGAGGCATCTGATGGGTCTTTCAATGTACAGGAAATACGGCGCCGCGGCAGCAAAGCTCAGGGACGCGGTAAAGAGCGGGATGGTCTCGCACGCGTACATTTTCGAAGGAGACAGCAACATCGACAAAGTGGGATTCGCAAGAGCCTTCTCACAGGCGCTCGTATGCAGGCAAATGCCGGGCGAGGGCTGCGGAAGGTGCATAGAGTGCCGGAAGATAGCGGACGGCAACTATGAGGATCTCTATTTCGTGGAGCCTGAGGATACAACTGCGAGGAAGACAGGGACGACCACGATAAAGGACGCGGACATAGAGGAGCTCCAGGTGAGGCTGAAGGAGAGACCTGCCGCGGGAGATCATAACCTCGCGATAATATCAGGCGGGGATACGATGACACAGAGAGCGCAGACCAGGTTCCTGAAGACGCTGGAGGAGCCGCCTGAAGGCACCGTTATAATGATCCTTTCAGAAAACCCGGAGGAGCTTCTCCCGACCATAAGGTCGAGATGCGTGAACGTGAGGCTGTATGACCTTAACGGAAAGGACGAGAGCGGGGAGACCGGGCTCGCGAGGAAAGTCTTCTCGATGATAATGGACAAGGCGCTCTTCGCCGACATAAAGAAAGAGATAGAGAGCATAGTGAGCACGAGGCAGGACGCGTATGAGTTCCTGGACGCGCTCGAGTCTCTCATAGGGAGCACGGTCAGAGGCAGGGAAGACTTCGTGATAAGCCCTGAAGCTGCTCGTGCGAGCACGGGAATGATAGAGGAAGCCAGAAGAGATATAAAGCTGGGCGCCGGATACGGATACAGGATCAAGGCGCTCGTGCTCAGACTGGAGGAGCTTATATAATGGTAGAAGTAGTAGGCGTAAGGTTCAAGCCGAGCGGCAAGATGTACTATTTTGCCCCCGGAGAGCTGGAGATCAGCGAAGGAGAAGGCGTTATCGTCGAGACAGCGCGCGGCATGGAGTACGCGACGGTCTACATGGCGAAGACAGAAGTCAGGGACGAGAACATCGTCAAGCCTCTCAAGAGCATAGTAAGGATAGCTGACGACAAGGACAGGAAGCGCCACGAGGAGAACGAGGCAAGAAAGGCGGAGGCGATGAAGCTCTGCCAGGAGAAGATCGTAAAGCACGGGCTGGAGATGAAGCTGATCGACGTCGAGTACACGTTCGACAATAATAAGATCGTCTTCTATTTCACGGCTGACGGCAGGATCGACTTCAGGGAGCTCGTAAAGGACCTCGCGAGCGTGTTCAGGATGAGGATAGAGCTCAGGCAGGTCGGCGTGAGAGACGAGGCCAAGATGCTTGGCGGAGTAGGGTGCTGCGGAAGGCCTCTGTGCTGTGCTTCATGGCTGTCGGATTTCCAGCCTGTTTCGATAAAGATGGCGAAGAACCAGAACCTTTCGCTCAACCCGACCAAGATATCGGGTATCTGCGGAAGGCTCATGTGCTGCCTGAAATACGAGAACGACGTATACTGCCAGCTCAGGAAAGGATTCCCTGACGTGAACGATACGGTCGATACGCCTGAGGGGCAGGCTAAAGTCGTGGACGCCGACATACTCCGCGAGGTAGTCAAGGTCAGGATGTTCACGGGCGAGAAGGACGAGGACGGCCAGGAAAAGCTCGGAAGCGACATTATCGAGTTCCCTAAGGACAAAGTCAGGAAGAAGAGATCATAGGGTTGCTAATATATGGAAATACTGATACAATGTACCATACAACATAGGAGGTTCTGATATGATTACTGTTGATGTTAAAGAACTTTTGATCTACCTGGTGCTCGCAGCGCTGCTGGTACTGATCATCTATCTCATTTTTCTTGTAAAAAAGCTTCTCAAGACTCTTGACGAGACCAACAAGGTCATGGACGACGCGGGAGTGGTATCCGGCATCGCTGCCAACAAGGCCACACAGCTGGACGGCATAATCGACGACGTTTCAGGAGTAGTGTCAGGCATAGCGTCTGAGGCGAACAGCAATCAGGGGCTGATCAAGACGGCCACCGACCTCGGTAAGGCCGCGACTTCCACTCTGAACTACTTCAAGGACCAGAAGGAGAAGAAGGAAGAGAAGGAATTCGAAGAATACAAGAAAGAGCAGAAAGCCAAGAAGAAAGCGGAGAAAGCGAAGAACAAATAAGAGGGAGGGCGGACAGCATGAAAGCAACCGGAATTGTGAGGCCGGTCGACGCTCTCGGCAGGATAGTCCTGCCTATAGAGCTCAGACGTACTCTCGATATAACGACAGAGGACTCTCTGGAGATCTTCACGGACGGCCAGAACATCGTTCTGAAGAAGTATTCTCCATCCTGCATATTCTGCGGAGAGGCTGACAATGTTGAAATGATAAAGGGCAAGTACGTCTGCAGGAAGTGCCTCAAAGAACTCAAGAAACTCTAGTGAAATGGCAAAATTTTTAGTACAGAAAAGCGCGCCGCTCTCCGGCGAGGTGACGATCAGCGGAGCGAAGAACGCCGTTCTTCCGCTCATGGCAGCGACTCTCCTCTCGACGGACGAGTGCGTGATATCGGACGTCCCGGAACTCGCGGACGTGACCGTCATGAGGCAGATCCTCGAGAGCGTCGGATCCGTGATCGAGGAGCCGTGCCGCTCGGTGCTGAATATAAGGACCGGGCACATAAAGACAACAGAGCCTGATAACGACCTTGTCGGAATGATGAGGGCGTCTTTTGTCGTAATGGGGCCTCTTCTCGGAAGAGAGGGGAAGGCCAAGCTCTACAGGCCGGGCGGATGCAGCATAGGCGCGAGGCCTATAGACCTTCACCTTAAAGGGTTCAGGGCCCTTGGCGCGAAGATCACGATAACTGACGACTACATCGAGGCGGAAGCTCCCGAGGGAGGACTCAGGGGCGCGTCTATCTACCTCGACTTCCCTAGCGTGGGAGCGACCGAGAACATCATGATGGCGGCGGCTCTCGCGGAGGGGAACACCTACATAGAGAACGCCGCTGAGGAGCCTGAGATAACGGATCTCGCCAACCTGATCAACAAGATGGGCGGGAAGATCAAAGGCGCCGGGACAGACAACATTAAGATCGAGGGAGTTCCTTCGCTCCACGGGGCGGAGCATACAGTGATACCTGACAGGATAGAGGCGGGGACGTTCATGCTCGCCGCCGCTATCACAAGAGGGCAGCTCCTGCTCAGGAACGTCACTCCCGACCATCTCAAGCCTGTCACGGCGAAGCTCAGAGAGTGCGGAGTCACTGTCGAGATGGGCGACGAGGGCATGTACGTCCTTGCGGACGACAGAGAGCTCACGTCGACGGACATCAAGACGATGCCGTATCCGGGATTCCCGACCGACATACAGTCTCCGTTCATGGCTTTCCTTACGACGGTATACGGATCAAGCACGGTGATAGAGACCGTATTCGAGAACAGATTCATGCACGTGGCGGAGCTCAACCGCATGGGCGCGAACATCGAGATAATCGGCAACCGCGCGACGATAAAGGGCGGAAGAAAGCTTAAGGGAGCCCAGGTCATAGCGACCGACCTCCGCGCCGGCGCCGCGATGGTGCTTGCGGGACTCGTCGCAGAAGGGGAGACCCAGGTATCTGAGATCTACCACATAGAGCGAGGATACGAGGACTTTGTGAAGAAGTTCCGCGATATCGGCGCGAACATACGAAAGATAGACGGATAGAGGTGAAAATGTCAGACATCAAGTTTCTATCGCTCCTTTCTGAGCAGTATCCGAACATACAGGCCGCTTCGGCCGAGATAATAAACCTGAACGCGATCCTCGCGCTCCCTAAGGGGACTGAATACTTCTTCAGCGACCTCCATGGAGAGCACGAGGCCTTTGTTCATATGCTGAAGTCAGCGTCCGGGACAGTGAGGGACAAGATCGAGGAAAACTTCGCGGACGAGCTCTCTGAAGAGGAGAAGGACGACCTCGCGGCTTTGATATATGACGCGGGATCAGAGATACGCAGGAGGAAGGCGTCCGAGAAGGACTTTGACGCGTGGTGCAGGACGGCGATATACCGCATGCTGACGATATGCAAGGCTGTCGCGTCCAAGCACACCAGGTCGAAGGTGAGAAAGCGCCTGCCGGAGTATCTTGACTACGCGATGGACGAGCTGCTCCACGCGGACGACGAGGAGAACAAGACGAGCTACTACGAGGCGATAATAAGATCGGTCATCGGGTGCGGACTTGCGGAAACGTTCATCAAAGACCTGGCAGACCTCATAAGCAGCCTCGCGATCGACCAGCTCCACATAATCGGGGACATCTTCGACAGAGGCGCGCATCCCGACAGGATCCTCGACTATCTGATGGATCTGCACGACGTGGATTTCCAGTGGGGGAACCACGACGTCATATGGATGGGCGCGGCGTGCGGCAACTGGCCGTGCATAGCGAACATAATCAGGAACAACGTGAGCTATAACAACTTCGACATGCTGGAGGTCGGATACGGCATCAACCTGAGGCCGCTCTCGTCCTTTGCGAGCAAAGCCTATGGCGCCGATCCGTGCGATGCGTTCAGGCCTCATCTCTACGACGAGAACAAGGGAGACCCTGTCAGCATCAGCACTGCAGCCAAGATGAACAAAGCGATATCGGTGATAATGCTTAAGGTCGAAGGGCAGGCCATCAAGGCACATCCTGAATACGGGATGGAGGAGAGGCTTCTCCTCGACAAGATAGACTTTGAGAAAAAGACCGTCACTGTGGACGGAAAGGAATGGCCTCTCAAGGACACGTTCCTTCCGACGGTGGATCCTGAAGACCCGTACGCCCTCACGGATGACGAGAAGCTCGTGATGAACGCGCTGGAGGTCTCGATAAGGAACTCGGAGAAGCTGCAGGAGCACATAAGGTTCCTGTTCAGCAACGGGTCTCTGTTCAAGATCGTGAACGGCAACCTTCTTTTCCACGGATGCCTTCCTATGACTCCGGAAGGAGACTTCATGGACGTTAAGCTTGCCGGAAAGGCGCACAGGGGAAGGGCGCTCATGGAATACCTGGACGATCAGGTCAGGAAGCAGTTCTTCGCGCCTGAAAAGGCGGAGGAGGGCGGCGAGCCCGGAGATCTCATGTGGTACCTATGGAAGGGCAGCAAGTCGCCGCTTTTCGGGAAAGATAAGATGACGACGTTCGAGCGTATGTTCATAGAGGACAAGTCGACCCATAAGGAGACGACGGGGCCGTACTACACGCTGATCAAATCAAGGGAGCCGGTCGAGAAGATGCTGAGAGAGTTCGGCCTGGATCCAAAGAGGTCCAAGATCATAAACGGGCACGTGCCTGTCAAGATCAAGAACGGCGAGAGCCCTGTCAAGGCGGACGGACTTCTCTTCGTCATCGACGGAGGGATATCCAAGGCGTATCAGAAGACGACCGGGATCGCGGGATATACTTTCATATTCAACTCGCATTCCATGGCGCTCGCAGAGCATCAGCCGTACAGCCCGATAAAGGAGGACGGGACACAGGAGTTCCATTCGCCGAAGCTTGAGGTAGTGGAGAAGCTCGAGAAGAGGATGATGGTCGCGGACACAGACCGCGGGGCGGAACTCAAGCAGATGACTGAGGACCTTAAGGAGCTCGTTCTGGCCTACCGTGACGGTGAGATAAAGGAAAGATACTGAAAAACAAAAAAAGAACATTTTGACGCCGGAGGGATGACACCTTCCGGCGTCTTTTTATCCCTTTATGTCCGTGCGCGGGGGATCACGCCGTTTTTAACAGTTATTCTTGAAATGTGAGCATAGCAATGATATAATAAAGTCCTGATAAAATGCTTTATCACACTAAATCGTTAATGAGGAGGATTCAGAAATGAAGAATGCAAAGAAGTTTTTAGTGCTCCTACTGGTAGTTGTTCTTGCTGCAGGCATGCTTGCTTCATGCGCTAATAAGGAACAGGCCGGAGAAGGAAAGAAATTCGTAGTCGCGACAGATAAGGGATTCAGCCCGTTCGAGTTCGAGGATGAGGACGGAAACATCGTAGGAATCGATATGGAGATCCTTGCTGCGATAGCGGAAGACCAGGGATTCACATATGATCTTCACTATGTAGGATGGGATGCGGCCATCGCTGAGTGCCAGGCCGGACAGGCTGACGGCATGATCGCCGGCGCTTCCATTACAGAAGAAAGACAGCAGAACGGCTGGATCTTCTCAGAAGGATATTATGACGCCACACAGGGTATGGCCGTAAAGGCTGACTCAGACATCGCAGGACTTCAGGATCTGAAAGGCAAGACTGTCGTAGTCAAGAACGGAACGATGAGCGATCAGTATGCGACAGAGCTCAGCAAGAAGATCGGATTCAAGGTAACGCGCGTACAGACGTCTCCTGACATGTACCAGCAGGTAACAGGCGGACAGGCAGCTGCATGCTTCGACGATACGCCGATCCTGAAGTACAGCATCAAAGACGGCGGACTTGACATGAAGTATGTCGAGGGAACTGAGAACGCGCCTGCAGCTTACGGTATGGCTGTCTTCAACAAGGACAAGCAGGAGCTTATCGATCTCTTCAACAAGGGACTTGCAAACATCAAGACAAACGGTAAATACGACGAGATCATCGCTAAGTATCTCGGCGAAGAGTAGTACATATTTGAATATAATACCAAGGGCATTGGGATGATCCGATGCCCTTGTTTTCTGAAGGCAAAGAAGGTAATTTATGGCTCAGATTTTTACTCAATATGGTCCGATCCTGCTCCAGGCTATGGGGCAGACTCTGCTCCTGGCTTTGCTGGGGCTGCTGTTCGGATGCATCTTAGGTATCATTTTCGGCCTGATGAGTGTCGTGAAGAACAAGCCGTGCAACATCATCGCGCTGTTCTATGTCAACCTCATCAGAGGCGTGCCTATGATCGTCCTGGCGTTCTTTATCTATATCGGCGTGCCGTACGCGCTCAATAACTTCTTTGGAATGAGAGTCACGCTTACGGCTCTCAGCGCAGGTACGATGTGCCTGGCGTTCAATTGCGGCGCATACATGTCGGAGATCATCCGCGCGGGCATACAGTCGATAGATCCGGGACAGATGGAGGCCGCGAGAAGCCTTGGACTCACTTACTGGCGCAGCATGTACAGAGTAGTCCTTCCGCAGGCGATCAAGAACATGGTGCCTAGCATCGTCAATCAGTTCATCATAACGCTGAAAGATACATCCATTCTTTCCGTTATCGGTTTCCCAGAACTGGTCAACAAGGCCCAGAACGTCATCGCCATCACATTCAAATCCTTCCAGGTGTGGACTATCGTTGCTATCATGTACCTGATAGTCATACTTATCCTGCAGAGGGTGGCTAAGATACTGGAAAGGAGGATGAACTATGACAGACGAGCTGCAAGGAAAGCAAAATGACGTCATGGACGTCAACAGGGCTGACGCTGACGACACTGCGGCAATAGAGCAGCTGCAGCAGAGCGACATAAGCACTACCGAAGTCGAGATGGACCTGAGGCTGGCGAACCACATCGAGAAGGAAGCCGGCGCTGAGTCTGATAAGGTCAAGATCCACGTGAAGGATCTTCATAAGACATATAACGGAAAGCTGGAGGTCCTGAAAGGGATCGACCTTGACGTGACAGAGGGCGAGGTGCTCGTCATCATCGGTCCGTCAGGAGGCGGAAAATCCACTTTCTTAAGATGCATGAACGGCCTCGAGGAGATAACCTCGGGAACGGTAGAGATCAACGGAAGCAACATCGCTGACAAGAAGACCAACATCAACAAGGTCCGCGAGGACGTCGGTATGGTGTTCCAGCACTTCAACCTGTTCGCGAACATGAGCGTGCTCGACAACTGCACGCTTGCTCCTGTGGACCTCAAGAAAGCAACAAAGGAAGAGGCCGTCAAGACGGCTATGGCCATGCTTGAGAGAGTAGGGCTCGCCGACAAGGCGAATGTGTTCCCTCATCAGCTCTCAGGCGGGCAGAAGCAGAGAGTCGCGATCGCTAGAGCGCTCTGCATGCATCCTTCCATCATGCTGTTCGACGAGCCTACTTCGGCTCTCGACCCTGAGATGATCGGCGAGGTACTTGTCGTAATGAAGGAGCTCGCGGCGTCCGGAATGACCATGGTCATCGTTACTCACGAGATGGGATTCGCTATGGAAGTAGCGGACCGTGTGATATTCGTGAGCGGCGGGATCATCCAGGAAGAGGGAACGCCGGGAGAGGTGTTCAAGCATCCGAAGAACCCGAAGACCCAGGACTTCCTGAGCAAGGTCCTGGAGATCTGACGCACATATCAAAAGAGCATTTCAAAGACGCCGCCTCATGCAGGCGGCATCTTTTTTAGCTGGCTTAGAGGCCTGTTGAGCACGCGATAGCGTGCGAAATTAAATAGCCTTGCGCATACGAAATGGCTTTGCAAATACCATATCGTATTCACACCAAAGTATAGACGAAAGGTCATTTACAATCTACTGAGAGAACCTTGATTTGAAACCAGAAGTTACTTTTGCATTCAAGCTTCTTTTGAAAAAGATTGTTTATAATGTCACAAAAGGGAGGTATCATGAATATGGTGCATATGTGACTATAGGTGGGCAGACAGGTATAGCAGCTCCTGATTATATAAAGAATAAAACGTTTAAAGTAAGCAAGCGATATCAGTGGCAGTATGATACGGTTGATCGTGATAGATATTATAGTACTACATTGTCGGATAATGTATTAGAAGCAAAGTTTACTGTAAAAGGAACTCAAAATGGCAATTCATTTACAATTGCGCTTAATGCTACCAGAATATGAGAATTATTAGAAAACTAGAAAGGCAAAGAATTATGAGAAAGTATTTATGCCCTCTGTTGTTAATTATCGCACCATTAGTATTTACTATGGCGAGTAAATACATATCTCTTTATACTAGTACAAACTGGTCGTTAGGGTTTGCCAGAAATCTGTTCCCTGTTCTATTGGCGCTAATTATAGTTATACTTGACTACTGTGCAGTGGTAATAAGAACAGGATCAAGAAAAGAAGGCGTATGCATTTTATCTATAGGAATTGTTCAACTGCTGGTTCCATTTTTAGTTTTTTCACCAGCAATGGCAATAATTACATATTTGAATATTTATAACACCAGCACTCTTATTACATACTATGTACATGCCTTGTTTGCGATAATACTTGGTATTTCAGAAGTCCGTGAAAAGACTATAGGATAGCCCTTGTATAGAATAATATCAAACTATGTTATCTTTCGAGGTCCATGTCTCTTTCTCTAGGGAGAATGGATCGTATATATGTTCTTACTGTCCGATATACTTCTTCAAATGGTGGCTTTTCTATATCACCTGTAAAACGGAATTTTTCATATGCATGTTTTAGATCTTCAGGCCTGTGTAGGAAACCATCAAAATTACCAATATGCCTTTTGCTGTTTCTCAGCATATATTCGATTCCTGCTCTGTTGAATGGAATTACCTTTGAAGCATAATACAGATCCACGACATCTTTCACTCTTCTGAAGACTCTGTCAGTTATCTCAAATCCAGCAGAGCGGCCTTCGCCGTACTGTCTGTAAGATTGTATATCAAGATTGATATCATGACTATCAAATGCTTTCTGCAGCGATTCAGTCATCTGTTTTTCTGTGGGTTGAGATTCTGAATTCCAGTTAGCATCGATATCAACGGTATGCCTGGTGTCTTCAGCGTATCCGGCTTCGATCAAGAAAGCCTTAAGGACCATGGAACCCTTAAAACTGATTGGGATCCCGCTCTCATATATTGCACGCATCACTTCATACATCAGCTTTTCTTCTGGGGTAATAGTCATGCCGGCACCTCTTTAATTCGTGTAGTAGTCTACAGCTTCATCTGCCAATTCCTCAAACTTGCTCTGATATTCCGGCGGAATGAAAAGGCCATCAAAGCTGTCATCGTGTGTGTAGTAATAACGACTCAATGCCTCTGTTATACCTTGCATATCGAGGATCGATTCATTAGCTAGTGCATCTATAAGTGTTCTGTTAAAGCTTGTGTAAAGCAGTCCATTACGCTCCTTTACATAATATCTGCTTACGCTATTCCCGATAACAGCAACGCCATTGAATCTGGCGAGTGATTCATCGCCATATATCCAAACTACATATTCATCACTACGCCCTCCAAAAGAACCGTCACACATCAATGCTTCATCTAAAGCGAAAACAAAGGGTTCGCCTATACGATCCTGAACAGCCTTAAGCCACGATAATGCTCCTACATAATTGCGCCTGTCAGGAACGCTGAGCTTCTGTGTACTGCTCTTTGGTAATACCGCAGTTCTCCTGTTTATAAGATCCGCCTGCACACGGGAATTAAGCAAGTCAATAATGTATTCCGGTGGCTTTCGCAAGCCAGTCTCCCAGTTCTGTATAGTTCGGAAAGGTATGTTATACCTTGCTGCAAACTCGCTCTGTGTATCACCTAATCGAGCTCTCATCTCACGGATTTCCATATGATCACCTCACGATAATAATACACCCAATGAGTGTATAAATCAAGTGTTTATCATTGTTTGATAAAGTGTAGGGTTTAAAACACCCGGTAATTTTGCTGTAAAAGCGTCTTTGAAAACTGTATTCGGACCATAATCAGAGTGTTAATTAAGTGTTAAAATGCGAGATCGTCATAGATCATGGAAAAGAAAAAGCCCTGGAACTTTTGATTCCAAGGCTTCTGGTGCGTCACGGGGGACTTACACAGGCTTGCCTGCAAGCCTGTCGGTCTGCGCCTCCCCATACGGTCGGCTTGACCCGCTCACTGCTCGGGAGTCCGCCGGACTTCCTCGCTTACGCTCGCGCCCTTTCGGGTTCGAGTCCCCCGTAACTTGATTGCATATATCATAAAAGGATAGGCATGGAGCCTATCCTTTTATGCTGGTGCGTCACGGGGGACTCGAACCCCCAACCTACTGATTCGTAGTCAGGCACTCTATCCAATTGAGCTAGTGGCGCATGTGCTACAGCACTATTTATATTACCAAACCGGAGGGGACTGTGTCAAGATTTTTAACGCATAAAATGAGCACTCCGGGAGGGCGCGAAAAAGCCCATTTTTATTGACTTTGACACGTCGGAATAGTAAGATTAAGAGGGTATTTGTACCCGGTGTTTTTTGTTATCAAATGGAGGAATAGGAGCAATGGGCAAAAGGCAGTTAAAAACAATGGATGGTAATACGGCGGCTGCTCACGTGGCGTATGCGTTCACGGAAGTAGCGGCTATATACCCGATAACACCATCTTCGCCTATGGCTGAGAGCGTCGATGAATGGACGTCTCAGGACAGGCTGAATATTTTCGGAGAGAAAGTTAAAGTAATGGAGATGCAGTCAGAAGGCGGAGCGGCGGGAGCTGTTCACGGCTCTGTCGTATCCGGTGCGTACACTACTACGTTCACCGCTTCGCAGGGACTCCTTCTGATGATCCCAAATATGTATAAGATAGCCGCGGAGCAGGTACCTGCGGTATTCCATGTATCTGCAAGAGCGCTCGCCACTCACGCGCTCTCCATCTTCGGAGACCATCAGGACGTCATGGCAGTCCGTCAGACAGGATTCGCGATGCTGGCAAGCAACAATGTTCAGCAGGTCATGGACCTTGGCGCTGTAGCGCATCTGTCTACGATAGCGGCTCAGATGCCGACTCTGCATTTCTTCGACGGATTCAGAACGTCGCACGAACAGCAGAAGATCGAGATCTGGGACTACGATCAGCTGAAAGAGCTGGTAGACCAGAAGGCGGTAAACATCTACAGAGCTCACGCCCTGAACCCGGAGCACCCGCATCTGATGGGAGCTGCCGAGCAGCCTGAAGCATACTTCCAGCACAGAGAGGCGATCAACGGAAGATATGACGCATTCCCTGACATCGTCGCCGAGTACATGGATAAGATCAACGAGCTTATCGGCACCAAATATAAGCCGTTCAACTACTACGGCTCCAGGACAGCAAAGGAAGTCATCATCGCGATGGGTTCTGTCTGCGACTGCGCCGAAGAGGTGGTTGACTACATCAACAGGAGAAAAGACAACAATAAAGTCGGTATCATCGAAGTGCATCTTTACAGGCCGTTCTCGACGAAGTACCTGCTGAAGGTGCTGCCGAAGTCGGTGGAGAAGATCTCGGTACTCGACAGGACGAAGGAGCCTGGAGCAGTAGGAGAGCCTCTGTACAACGACGTTGTCACAGCTCTTGCCGACACCAAGTTCAAAGATGTCCTTGTCTACGGCGGAAGATACGGACTCGGTTCTAAAGACGTACAGCCTGGCGACATCCTTGCTGTATTTGAGAACATGTGGGAAGACAAGATCAATGCGAAGAAAGAGTTCACGATCAGCATCAACGACGACGTCACTCATCTTTCGCTTACTCCGTCGGAGTATCCTGACACACAGCCGTCCGGAGTCACAGCGTGCAAGTTCTGGGGACTCGGCGCTGACGGTACTGTAGGCGCCAACAAGAACAGCGTAAAGATCATCGGCGACCACACAGAGAAGAAGGTACAGGCCTACTTCCAGTATGACTCCAAGAAATCAGGCGGTGTCACGATATCACACCTCCGCTTCGGAGACAGGCCGATCAAATCGACATACTATATCAAACAGGCTGACTTTGTTGCCTGCCACAACTCCGCATACCTCAAGAAATACGACATGGTAGAAGATGTAAAGCCGGGCGGGACGTTCCTGCTGAACTGCGTATGGGACGATGATGAGCTCGAGACACATCTTCCTGGAAAAGTAAAGAGGTTCATGGCTCAGAACAACATCAAGTTCTACACATGCGACGCCGTGAACATCGCGAAGGAGATCGGGCTCGGAGCCAGAAGGACTAACACGATCCTTCAGGCGGCGTTCTTCAAGATCGCGAACATCATCCCTATCGACTCCGCGGTAGAATACATGAAAGACGCCATCAGGCATACATACTCACGTAAAGGTGAAAAAATCGTAAACATGAACATCGCGGCTGTTGAAGCCGGTGTTCAGTACGTACACAAGGTCAAGATCCCTAAGGATTGGGCTGACTGTCCGGATGATCCGGCGCCGGCACCGACCATCGGACGTGACCAGAACATGACAGACTTCCTGAAGAAGATCATGGTGCCGATGTCGACGATGCACGGAGACGATATCCCTGTATCGACATACATCAAGACGGTAGACGGATCGCAGCCTTCAGGCACTGCGGCGTATGAGAAGCGCGGTATCGCGGCTGACGTTCCTGTATGGAACAAAGACTACTGCATACAGTGCAACCGCTGCGCGATGTCATGTCCGCACGCTGTAATAAGGCCGTTCGCTTTGACAGCAACCGAAGCCAAGCACATCGGCGGCAACTATGCCGATATGAAAGGCAAGGGCGTGGAGAAGAAGAAGTTCGCCATCGGGATCTCAGCTCTCGACTGCACAGGATGCGGCCAGTGCGCGGAGGTCTGCCCGGCAAAGGGCAAGGCTCTGGAGATGAGGCCTGTAGAGGATGACGTCGTAAATGAAGAGCAGAAGAACTTCGACTGGATGTTCGATCATGTTACGGAGAAGAAGCTCCCGTTCGGAGACGACACGGTAAAGGGAGTACAGTTCAGACAGCCGCTGCTTGAGTTCTCAGGGGCCTGCCCGGGATGCGGCGAGACTCCTTACGCGAAGCTGATCACCCAGCTGTTCGGAGACCGGATGTTCATCGCGAACGCTACCGGATGCTCATCCATCTGGGGCAACAGCGCTCCTTGCACACCTTACACAGTAAACAAGAAGGGCCGTGGACCTGCGTGGTCGAACTCACTGTTCGAAGACAACGCTGAGTTCGGACTCGGAATGGCCATCGCGGTACAGGCGAGACGCAGAGAGGTCGTAGACGCTGTAACAAGGCTCGTCCCTAAGCTGGGACAGCCTGCCGAGGCGTGGCTCGAGGTCAAGGACGATCCTGAGAAGGCGGCTCTTGCTGCTGTTCCTCTCGAGACGGCGTGCGCCAAGCTGCACGGCACCAAGGGAGACGATGACGCTGAGTTCGTGGTAAGCAACAAGGATATGCTGAGAAAGCCTTCAGTATGGGCGTTCGGCGGAGACGGATGGGCTTACGATATCGGATACGGCGGAGTCGACCACGTGCTCGCGTCCGGTGAGAACATCAACATCATGGTATTCGATACCGAAGTATATTCCAATACAGGCGGACAGGCTTCAAAGGCTACTCCTATCGGTGCTGTCGCGAAGTTCGCAGCAGCCGGAAAGCCGATCAGGAAGAAGGATCTCGCTCAGATAGCGATCGCCTACGGATACGTATATGTCTGCAAGATCGCCATGGGCGCCGACTACAACCAGACCATCAAGGCTATAAGGGAAGCTGAGGCTTACGACGGACCTTCACTGATCATCGCTTACTCGCCATGCATCAACCACGGCATCAAGAAGGGCATGAACAAGGGCATGGAAGAGATGAAGGAAGCTGTTGAGTGCGGATACTGGAACCTCATCAGATACAATCCTGATCTTGCCAAGGAAGGAAAGAATCCTCTGTCGATCGACAGCAAGGCTCCTAAGGAAGACGGCTATCAGGACTTCCTGATGGGTGAGGTCAGATACAACTCACTCAAGATGAGATTCCCTGAGAAGGCCGAGAAGCTGTTCAAGGAGAACGAGGAGCTGGCCATGGACAGATACGCAAGGCTGCTTAATCAGAAGGCAAGCCTGGATCCTGTCAAGGACGAGGCCGAGGAGAAATAGAGTATCTCCCCATAAATAAATGTGTTCATTGTTTATATGAAAATATATCAATTGATTCTTTAAAACGATTAGAAGGAGGTAATTCATGGAAAACAGTGCACTGGACCTTAAGCCACTGGACGAAGTCCTGGATGAGCTCGCGGATCAGTACGGCAGCATGATATCCATCCTGCAGAGAACACAGGAGATCTACGGATATCTTCCTATGGATGCGATCTACCACATTTCAGAGCGCACCGGCGTATCACCGGCAAAGATCATGGGAACCGCTACATTCTACGCACAGTTCAGACTTCAGCCGATAGGCAAATATCTGATCATGCTGTGTAAAGGTACTGCCTGCCATGTAAACGGAGCTGACGCTATCGGAGATGTGATCTCAGGAGAGCTCGGCATCGAGAATGGCGAGACGACTGAAGACGGACTGTTCACACTTGAGTATGTGGCATGTCTCGGATGCTGCTCGCTTTCACCTGTTATGATGATCAATGGTGAGACTTACGGACAGCTCGACGGCAAGAAGGCTGTCAAGATCATCAATGATTACAGAAAGAAGGAGGCTGCTCAATGATAAAGCTTATCGTAGGAGAAGGCAGCTGCGGTATCTCCGCAGGCGCCGCGAAAGTATATGACAGCCTCGCGAAAGAGCTGGAGGCGGAAAAGTCCATCGAGCTCGGCATCACTGGATGCATCGGTATGTGCTTCCTCGAGCCTATCGTGGACGTTTACAAAGACGGCGGCCTCGCCGCAAGGCTCGTACACGTAAAGCCTGAGCAGGGAGCCGATATCGTAAAGGCAGTTAAGGAAGATGACCTTGACGCTCTCAAGGATCTCATGATCAAGGATGAGGACAAGGTATATCTGGAAGAGCAGACGCGTATCGCTCTCCGTCACTGCGGACTGATCGACCCGACGTCGATCGACGAGTATATCGCAGCTGACGGATTCCAGGCTCTCAAGAAGATCCTGCTTGGCGACGGAATGACTCCTGAGGAAGTCATCGAGGAAGTCAAGGTATCAGGACTGAGAGGCCGCGGAGGCGCGGGATTCCCGACATGGTTCAAATGGGACGCCTGCCACAAGCAGCCTAACGAGCACAAGCACCTCATCTGCAACGCAGACGAAGGAGACCCTGGAGCGTTCATGGACAGAGCTGTTATCGAGTCTGACCCGTTCAGCCTTATCGAAGGAATGCTGATCGCGGCATACGCGATGGGAACAGAAGACGCTTTTGTATATGTCCGTGCTGAATATCCTCTCGCTATCAAGAGACTCTCACATGCTCTCGAAGTAGCTGAGGAGAAGGGATACCTCGGAGACAATATCCTGGGAACAGACTTCTCATGCCACATCAAGATCAAGGCAGGAGCCGGCGCGTTCGTATGCGGCGAGGAGACAGCCCTCATCGCTTCCCTCGAAGGACAGAGAGGAATGCCTAAGCTGAAGCCGCCATTCCCTGCTCAGAAGGGATACAACCAGGAGCCGTCAAACATCAATAACGTTGAGACATATGCCAATGTGGCATGGATCATCAATAACGGCGGAGCTGCTTTCGCGGCTATGGGTACAGAAGACAGTAAGGGAACGAAAGTATTTGCTCTCTCCGGAAAGATCAAGCGCGGCGGACTCGTTGAGATCACAATGGGCAAGACGCTCCGCGAGGTCATCTTCGATATCGGCGGCGGAGTAAGAAACGACCGTCAGTTCAAAGCTGTACAGCTCGGCGGACCTTCAGGCGGATGCATTCCTGCTTCCCTGATCGACACCAAGATCGAGTACAAGGCACTCCAGGCCACAGGAGCCATCATGGGTTCAGGCGGAATGGTAGTCATGGACGAGGGCACATGCATGGTAGGCATGGCGAAGTTCTTCCTGAACTTCACATCCAACGAGTCATGCGGAAAGTGCTTCCCGTGCAGACTCGGAACAAAGCGTATGCTTGAGCTCCTTTCAAGGATCACAGACGGCGAAGGGAAAGAGGGAGACGTAGAGCTCCTCGAGGACCTCTGCCACATGGTTGGAAGCACAGCTCTCTGCGGACTCGGACAGACAGCGCCTAACCCGGTGCTCACAACTATCCAGTACTTCCGTGATGAGTACGACGCTCACATCAGAGAGAAGAAGTGCCCGGCGAAGGAATGCCAGAAGCTTCTGACATACTCTATCGACAAAGACAAGTGCGTAGGCTGCACGCTTTGCGCGAGAAACTGCCCGGTAAAGGCTATCTCAGGCGAAGTGAAGAAGCCGCATGAGATCGATCCTGAAGTCTGCATCAAGTGCGGCAAGTGCTACAGCAACTGCAGATTCGGCGCCATCAACATAGAGTAAGGAGGGAACAGTAATGGACGAATATATCAAAGTCACGATAAATGATCAGGAAATTACTGCGAAGAAAGGCCAGACGATCCTCGAGATCGCTCAGCATAACGGCATATACATCCCGACTCTCTGCAACGACGAGCGTCTTAAGACATATGCTGCATGCGGGCTTTGTATCGTAGAAGTAGAAGGAAACAACAAGCTTCTCCGCGCGTGCGCGACAGAGGCAGCTGACGGAATGGTCATTCACACGGAGTCAGACCGTATCGTCAAGCAGAGAAAGATAAACATGGAGCTCGTGATGAGCGACCATGAGGGAGACTGCAGAGGACCATGTCATCTGAACTGTCCTGCCGGCGAGGATCCTCAGAGATACCTCAAGGCTATCCAGATGAAGGACTACAAGTGGGCTACGGAGATCATCCGTGAGCACATTCCGCTGCCTAGCTCGATCGGCCGTATCTGCCCGCATCCTTGCGAGGACAACTGCAGAAGAGGCCTTGTGGATCAGCCGCTCTCGATCTGCGCTCTCAAGGCGTACGCGAGCGACAGAGACTATGAGTCTGACGATCCGTTCAAGCTGAAGGTAGAAGGAAATTCAGACAAGTCGGTATGCGTCATCGGAGCAGGTCCTGCGGGCCTTGCCTGCGCGTACTATCTGAGACAGAAGGGACACAATATCAGGATCCTCGAAGCTCAGCCTAAGGCAGGCGGATTCCTGAGATACGGTATCCCTGAATACAGACTTCCGAAGGCTATCCTCCAGAAGGAAGTAGATGTTCTGACAGACGCCGGCGTTCAGATCGACTACGGCGTAAAGGTCGGAAAGGACGTTACACTGGAAGAGCTCAAGGCTCAGTACGACGCAGTCGTGATCGCATGCGGCGCGTGGGCTGACATGCCGCTGAGATGCCCGGGCACAGACCTTGAGGGCGTTTACGGCGGAACAGCGTTCCTCGCTGCGAACGCAAGCGGCAACGCTCCTGAGATCGGAAAGAACGTAGCGATCGTCGGCGGAGGAAACACCGCTATGGACTGCTGCCGTTCAGCCGTACGTCTCGGAGCTGAGAACGTATATGTAATATATCGTCGTACAAGAGACGAGATGCCTGCTGAGGACGATGAGATCGAAGAGGCTATCGAAGAGGGAGTTGACTTCAAGTTCCTCACGAACCCTGACGAGATCCTCGGAAAAGACGGCAAGGTCACAGGCGTAAGGCTCCAGGTGATGGAGCTCGGAGAGCCTGACGCGAGCGGAAGGCGCAAGCCTGTTCCTGTAGAAGGCAAATTCGAAGAGCTCGAGCTTGACTCAGTCATCGCTGCTCTAGGACACGGTCTCGTACGCGGCGAATGGGATATGCTCGACAAGTCACAGAAGGGCAACATCGACTGCGGAGAGAATTCGTTCCGTACGTCGATGGAAGGCGTGTTCGCTTGCGGCGAATGCACCAACAAGGGAGCTACTATCGCGGTAAGAGCTATCGGCCAGGCCGGAAAGTGCGCGGCGATGGTGGACAGCTATCTGGACAAGAAGGCTGACTTCTACAAGGAGCCGTTCTATTCAGAGAGAAAGATCGACGAGACAGATCTTGCCGACGAGCCGAAGAAGCCAAGAGTTGAGAAGCACCTCAGACCTGCTGCTGAGCGCAGATGCGACTTCAGCGAGATCAATCTCGGGCTTTCTGAGGAAGAGGCTGTTGAAGAAGCGAAGCGCTGCCTCGAGTGCGGATGCCACGCGTACTTCGACTGCAAGCTCATCGAAGCTGCAAGACGCTACAAGATCGATGTTGAGAGAATGCAGGGTGAAAAGCATGACAGCTTCATCGAACATGACCTCAAGTACATCGAGAGGAACCAGGGCAAGTGCATACTCTGCGGTATCTGCGTAAGAACATGCGACGAGATCGTCGGAAAGGGCGTTCTCGGACTTGTGAGACGTGGATTCAAGACGGTCATCAAGCCTGAGTTCAGAGACAAGGATACAGTCGAGTTCTGCAAGAACTGCATGAAGTGCGTAGACGCCTGCCCGACAGGCGCTCTGAGAAGAAGACTTCCTGCGGAGATCGCGAAAGACGAAGACTAGTACCTCAAAAGCACATACAAAGCTGCCCGGGGAACACCCGGGCAGTTTTTTTATGCTATGATGCCGGTCCTGTGGCATGTGTAAAAACACTTTGGCTAAAGTTATACATTTTGATACTTATTTTGAGGTGAAAATGTATAACTCCTTCTGTCGCTTCGGCTTATGTTCGTTAGATAAGGCCTTGTTTTGCAGTAAAATGTCCCGCATCAAGAACAATCCGGGGCGTTTTACCTGCTTTTGCGTCGATTTATCCTCTCAGCCGGGAACTGGTTATACATTTTGAGGCTTTAAAAAGAAGCAAAATGTATAAAAATGCCTATCCTGAAAAAACCGCTTTTCCGTTGACACCGTATGAGGAAGATGATAGTTTGGATTTCCAGTATTTGAAAGCGATGATCGAAAGGGTATCGGAGGGATTTGCGATGTATGACCTTAAAGCAAGAGTGGAGAAGGAGATCGAGGATCTGAAGTATATGATCAGGGAGAGCCGGAAGGTGCTGCGGCAGAAAAAGCCCGGGTCGCTGGCTGTCAAAACTGTAAAAGGCACAGCGTACTATTATGAATCCAAGACAAGGGACAGAACGGTCAGGCAGAAGTACCTCGGAACAGCTGATGATGAAAGAGTAGGGGCCTTCATCATTCTTAAAGTAATGGAAGCGAAGCAGAAAGTGATGATCGGCGATCTCAGGATCCTGGAAGGGATCAAAAACGATCTTGGCGATTATTCAACTGACGTTATACTTGCGAAGCTCGGAGAAAAGTACAGGACGGCTTTCTGGGGCGTGGATGAGCTGAGAGAACTGAAGCGGTCAGCAGGCCGCCTTCCCTGGGAAGTAAAGAATGAGTATCAGGAAACAGCAGAAAATGAGGGGAAAGTGTTTGACAGAGATGTGATCACCTGTGATGGAAACAGGGTGAGGTCGAAAAGCGAGTGCATTATATATGACATCCTGAAAGCTTCGCATATCCGGTTTCAATATGAACCGGCGCTGTATTTCCACGATGAGGATTACAATGAGTTCGCCATACATCCTGACTTCTATATAGACTGCAAAGATGGAAGCAATATCATAATCGAGCACCTGGGCATGCTGAACGATCAGGGGTATGCGGATACTCAGGAACACAAGCTCAGGATGTATCACATCAACGGCTATGATCTTGGACATAATCTCATACTCACAAGCGACAACAATACCTTTGGAGTAGACAGCAGCTTTATCAGTGACATGATCGCCCACGTGGTCCTGCCCAGGGCGAAGACGGCCGAATAAAAAAAGCAGCCCGGAGGCTGCATATATTGAATGTTGTCAGAAGCTGCTGTCTCCGGCGGCTTGCCGGAGGCTGCTAGATCCCCGGTATGAACACTATCTTCACCGCGTAGATGAGGAACAGCGCGGATGATATCCACATCATAGGCCTTACGTCCTTTGCCCTGCCGGTCAGGGCCTTCAGAATGACCCATGAGAGGAATCCGAACATTAGTCCGTTCTCGACAGAGTATGTGAACGGCATCATGACTATCGTCAGGAACGCGCCGACTGAATCCGCGATATCGCCTGTGAATGAGATGTTCTTTGCCTCGCTCATCATCATGAGGCCTACCCATACGAGAGCGGGCGTAGTCGCGAACATCGGGATCGCGAGGAACACCGGTGAGAAGAACAGCGCCGCTATGAACAGGAGCCCGGTCGTGACCGACGTTAGCCCGGTCCTTCCGCCGCTCGCTACTCCTGTGCTTGACTCGATAAAACCTGTTACCGTCGAAGTACCGACACAGGCGCCTAAAACAGTTCCCAGAGAGTCCGTCAGGAATGCTTTCTTCGCGTCGATGAAATCCCCGTTCTCATCTACCAGATCTGCTTTCGGAGCGATCCCTATCAGAGCTCCGACTGTATCGAAGAGGTCGATCAGAAGAAGCGTGAAAGATATAGTCGCGAACGTGACTATATGATCGAGCGCCCATCCGAAATCAAAGTCGAACATATGCTTGTCGACCGGGATGAAGCTCCCGGTGAACACCGGGTACAGCGAATACGCGCCGGCCTCGGGATCGACCTGATACCAGCCGGAAGCCTGAGCTATCATTCCGAGCACCCATGTCGCGAGGATGCCGAGCAGGATGTGGCCACGTACGTTGAAGTGCGCAAGCAGCGCTATTATGATCACTCCCGCTATGGCAAGCACGACCTGAGGCGAACCCAGGTTCCCGAGCGTTACGAGTGTCGACGGAGCGGCCTGCATTATACCGGCGTTTACAAAGCCGCAGATCGTGATGAAGAGGCCTACTCCGACTATTATGGCGGAGCGTAGGACCTGAGGCACGCTGTTTACGAACTGCTCGCGGAACTTCGTGAGTGATATCAGCACGAAAATGATTCCCTCGCAGAGCACCGCGGTGAGAGCTACCGTCCACGGGCCCTGGACGCCCTGTTCAGCAAGCCCTCCGCAGATGGTATACGCGAAGTATGCGTTGAGTCCCATTCCTGTGCAGAGCGCGATAGGGTAGTTCGCGTAAAGGCCCATGAAGAGGGTGGTCGCGGCTCCGGCGATCGCGGTCGCAGTGAACACGGACGCCTTGTCCATCCCGCCTGCCTCAAGAAGCGCGGGGTTTACCGCAAGTATATATACCATGGAGAGGAACGTTGTTATCCCGGCTATGATCTCGGTCCGGACGTCGGTATTCCTCTCCTTCAGCTTGAAGTATTTTTCCATGTTTTTGTATCCTTTCATATTATGAAGCGCTGACGTACAGATATGGAAGGATCATACGTAGTTGCCTGACATTCTCTTTATCTCCTACTGCCCGTCGCTGTAGTTGAAGATCTTCCTGAGGAACCCGCCGGATCCCTGAGGCTTCTTCTTTATGCCGCCGTAGTACACAAGCTTCGCCGAGAACCCGTTCTCGTCAGCGGTAATGACCGCGCACGATCCCTTGGTACCGTCGAGAGGCCTTGAAGGGCTGCCGGGGTTCAGCATGAGATACCCGTTCTCTTTACGGCATACCGGGATGTGAGTGTGCCCGTAGCAGATCATGCCGCAGCCCTGCTCCTCCGCGAGTTCGTAGAGCTCGTCGTGAGAATAGTTCACGCCTTCGATATGCCCGTGCGTAACGAGTATCCTGCCCGCCTCTGTTTCCAGCACGCCGAAGTCACGGTCCCAGACGCCGTCACAATTGCCGTAGACGCAGACAGCCGGGATCCTGAGCCTGCCGGAAAGCTCCAGGGCGTCTGCTTTATAGTCGCCGCAGTGTATGATGTAATCGAATCTGTCCACGTGCGGCACCCCCTCAGGCGTGTTGGCTGATGTTATCTGCGCGTACATCTCCAGTACGCGTGAAATGCTGTGATGCGTGTCGCTTGTGACAAATATATTCATTCCGGTCTCCTTAAAGCTTTGTGACACTTATATCCCGAGTATATCACCCTGCGGTCTGATATGTAAATGATTCTTCCATATTCTTATCATATCTTTACAGAAACGCCCGGTTTTGTGGTAATATAAATATAGAGTAATATGCACTTTTTTGAAGAGGTCCTTAAATGCAGAAGAAAATCAATGAGAGAGTAAAGAACAGATACCTCGCGCTCGGGATGACGATATTCCTCTCCGGCGCGGCGCTGATAATCCTGTTCATGTCGATGAACAGGTATGATTCTCTTGTCAAGCTGCTTGAGAACGGCATGTCTATCGTGTCGCCGTTCATCTACGGTATAGTGCTCGCGTACCTTCTTATCCCGGTATTCGACTTTTTCACGAGAAAGATCTACGGGAAGCTCAATGGAAAGATACACATCAGGATCGGGAAGAGCGAGGATCCGTCGCTGACCGTATCCAAGTTCATATCCACGGTTATAACGCTGGCGCTGTTCATAGCGTTCGTCGCCGCGTTCGGATTTATGGTCATACCTCAGATCGTAGTGAGCCTCACATCCCTCGTGGAGATACTTCCTGCGAGGGCGGCCGAGATCATACAGTTCATAGAGGACGCGGAAGAGGGGAACGCCAGCCCGCTCCTGAATTCGGCGGTCGAATGGCTGAAGCACTCCACCGATAACATCATCTACTGGATAAACAACACCGTCCTCCCGAGGATAGGCAACTACATGGCGCAGATATATGAAGGAGTCTGGGGCACTCTCAAGACTCTGATGAACATCCTGATCGGCATCATCACGAGCGTTTACCTGATGAACGAGAGAGAGCACTTCAAGGCGGGGATAAAGAAGAGCGTCAGGGCTATCTTTCCTGAAAACAGGGCCGACGGAGTCATCGGGTTCATACGCTTCTCGAACAAAGCCTTCGGCGGCTTCATCAGCGGCAAGATAATAGACTCGATAATAATAGGGTTCATATGCTACTTCGCAATGACCCTGCTTAGTATCCCGTACGCAGTACTCGTTTCGGTGATAGTAGGGATCACGAACATCATTCCGTTCTTCGGGCCGTTTATCGGAGCGGTACCGGGAGCCCTGATCATCGGGGTCGCGGACCCTGTGAAGATGCTCGTCTTCCTGGTGCTCATAGTTGCGCTGCAGCAGTTCGACGGCTACGTGCTCGGGCCGAAGATCCTCGGAGATTCCACGGGGCTCTCGAGCTTCTGGGTGATGTTCTCGATAATAATCGGAGGAGGCATGTTCGGATTCATCGGGATGGTATTCGCGGTCCCGACGTTCGCGGTCATTTACTACTACTTCAAGAAGGACGTTGAGAACAGCCTGAGGATCAAAGGCCTTCCTGTGAAGACCAGCGCGTATGAGAACGCAGAGCTGTATAAGGTTGAGGAAAAGACAGATGAAGATAATAAATGACGCCGACATGAGCGAATACACGTCTTTCCGCGCAGGAGGCAGGGCAGACAGGCTGGTGATCCCGGATACGCCGGAAGAGCTCGCGGAAGCCCTGAAAGAGGCGGAGGGATCCGCCCTCATCCTCGGTAACGGATCGGACACTCTGTTCAGGGACGGCGGTTTCAGAGGCACCGTGATCAAGCCCGGCGACGGCTTCGGTGAGATACAGACAGACGGAGAGAGACTGATATGCGGGTCTTCCGCGCTTCTTTCGCAGGCGGCAAAGGCGGCTGCCCAGGCGTCGCTCACGGGCCTTGAGTGCCTGAGCGGGATACCGGGGAGCGTCGGCGGCGCGGTGTTCATGAACGCCGGAGCCTACGGAGGAGAGATAAAGGACGTCCTCGAATCGGTAAAAGCCGTGTCAGTGAAGACAGGTGAGATATATGAGATCCCTCTGGAAAAGCTGGACCTCTCATACAGGCACAGCATATTCGCGGAGACGGGAGACGTCATAATATCAGCAGTTTTCAGGCTGGAGAAGGGCGACATGGCAGAGATAGAAGAGAAGATGAAGGACTTTGCCTGGAAGAGAAATTCAAAGCAGCCTCTACAGTATCCGAGCGCCGGGAGCTTCTTCAAGAGGCCGGAAGGGCACTTCGCGGGGAAGCTGATACAGGACGCTGGGCTGAAAGGCGTTTCGGTAGGAGGAGCCCGTGTGTCGGAGAAACACTCCGGGTTCATAATCAACACAGGCGGAGCGACCGCGAAAGACATCATAGACCTGATGCACCTCGTGCAGAACACGGTATACGATAAGTCCGGGGTAATGCTCGAGCCTGAGGTAAGGATAGTAGGGGAAGACAATTGACAGACAGAGAACTTGAAGAGCTGGTGAACGGATACTGCATGGTGTTCGATTACCATACGCATACGACATATTCGCACGGCTTCATAAGGCCGCACGGCAAGGGCACGGTCGAGGAGAACGTGCAGGCCGCCCTGGCGAGGGGGCTCGAGGAGCTTGCCATATCGGATCACGGCCCGGGACACGTGTTCTACGGGATAAAGAGGAACAGGTTCGACGACCTGAGGCATGATATCGACGAGGCACAGAAGAGGCATCCGGATATAAAGCTCTGGATGAGCTGCGAGACCAATCTCATTGATACGGGGAACAATCTCGACGTCAGCCCTGAGGAGGCGAAGAAGTTCGACTTCCTGATCGGAGGATATCATTACGGGGTGAGGAACTGCCACGCGGCTGCCAACTGGATCCTCGCGAGGAAGAAGTACCAGGAAGGCGGGAACAACGGCCTTGACATGGAGACCGGCGCCAGATACGAGAAGATGAGAGAGATCAACACGGAGATGTACATAAAGGCTCTCCGCGGGAACGATCTCAGGATACTCACGCATCCCGGGGACAAGGGCCCGGTGGATATACGCGAGATAGCGAAAGTCTGCGCGGAGACGGACACCTGGATGGAGATAAACACGTGGCACATGCATCTCACCACGGAGGAGATCGTGATCGCGATGCAGGAAGACGTGAAGTTCGTCATATCGAGCGACGCGCATACGCCGGGAAGAGTCGGGAGCTATCTGAAGGGGCTCGAGAGAGCCTTTGAGGCAGGGCTCGACCCTGACAGGATCGTGAACATCAGACGGAAGTAGGGCCGTCAGACGTATGGGAGGGAGAGAAATGACAGAAGACGGAAGGACGCAGGCGGTCATAGTAACGGGCCTTTCCGGCGCTGGCAAGACGCAGGCGGCGGACTGGTTCGAGGACCACGGATATTACTGCATAGATAATATGCCGCCGTCGATGATCGGCAACTTTCTGGAGCTCGAGGCCTTTGACAACAGAAGCATCCAGAAGGTGGCCTTTGTCGTGGACATGAGGAGCCATCACTTCCTGGAAGGGCTTTCCGAGGCGCTGGACAGGCTGCAGGAGAGCCAGACGATAGATTCAAGCCTGCTTTTCATCGAGGCGTCGAACGACGTCCTGGTCAAGAGATACAACGAGACAAGGCGCACGCATCCGCTCAACAAAAACGGCGGCGTCACGACGCGCGAGGTCGTCCAGAAAGAGCGCGATCTCCTGGAGCCTTTCAGGAAGAAAGCCGACCATGTGATAGACACCACGCACATGAAGCAGGCGGATCTGTTTTCGGAGATGAGCAGGATATACGAGGGGCTTGACGGCGGGACGCGCTTCACGTTCAACATCATGTCGTTCGGATACAAATTCGGCATCCCGCAGGGAGTAGACATGGTCCTCGATATGAGGTTCATACCTAACCCGTTTTACATCCCGAGCCTGAAGAAGCTTACGGGGCACAACAAGAAAGTGTCGCAGTACGTCCTGAAGCAGGAGATAACGCAGGAGTTCCTCGGAAGGTTCGACGAGCTGATGAAGGCCCTGGTGCCGAGCTATATCAAAGAGGGGAAATACAGCCTCAGCATAGCCGTCGGCTGCACCGGGGGACAGCACAGGTCCGTCGCTGTGGCGAACGAGCTCGGAAGGATGTTCAGTGAAGAAGGATACCGCGTAAGCGTTGAGCACAGGGAGCACTAGCAGATGTCATTTTCAGCCGAGACAAAGAATGAGCTCGCGAGAGAGATACCGCGGAAGAAGTGCTGCCAGCTTGCCGAGATAGCGGGGTTCATGAGGATAGCGGGGAGCCTCAGGCTCGCCGGAGGCGGAAAGTTCCGCATAGTCTGTTCGACGGACAGCCCCGCGGCGGCGCGCCACTACAAGAAGCTGATAAAGGAATACTTCAAAGTGGACGCCGGCCTCGAGATAGAAAACGGCGGATCGCTCAGGCGCGGCCACATATATTCGCTTACCATAGACCCTGACATGAAGAGCGAGTCGATCCTTAGGGAGACCGGGATACTCCTCGTAAAGGAAGGGTCCAATTATATTTCCGACGGCATATATCAGGACATCGTGAAGAAGAAATGCGACAGGAAGTCGTACCTCCGCGGCGCGTTCCTGGCATGCGGCACCATAGCGGATCCGGCCAAGGAATACGACCTGGAGTTCACGATGGACCACGAGCAGCTCGCCATGGACCTGAAGAGGCTCATTGGCACCTTCGACGATCTGGAAGGGAAGATCGTGGAGCGTAAGGGCAAGTATGTGGTCTACATGAAGAGGTCGGAGTACATAAGCGACATGCTCGCGCTCATGGGCGCGGATTCCGCCGTGCTCGCGTTCGAGAACGTGAGGGTGGACAAGGATGTTATGAACAAGACGGTCCGCCTGATGAACTGTGATAACGCAAACACGGACAGGACGCTGGACGCCGCGGGGAAGCAGATCGAAGCGATACACAGGATATTCGACTCCGGCAAGGCAGGAGTGCTGTCGGAAAAGCTTTACGAGGTGGCGGCGCTGAGGCTGGAGCATCCTGACGCGAGCCTTACGGACCTCGGCCAGATGATGGACCCGCCCCTGAAGAAAGCGGGGATAAACAGCAGGCTGCAGAGGATACTTGAGGCGGCGAAGAATATATAGCGCGTAAATGAAGCATAGAAAGGTCCCGCCGGGAATATTACGGCGGGGCTTTATTGTGTCCCGCCGTACTTGAATGGGACGACGAAAAGTTGTAAAATAATTATGTATAATGTTTTTTTACAGAATGAAGACAGGAGCATGTCAGATGGTAGAAGAGACCGTGAAAGTGATCAGGGACATAGAAGGAAAAGCCGGTGAGATAATCAGCAAGGCTGAGGACTCCGGCAGGGAACTGATCAGCAAAGCCGAGAGCGACGCGGAGACGCTGAAGAGCAAGGCTCTTTCAGATGCAGAGGATTCTGCCGGCGAGCTCATGAAGGCAGCGGAAGCCCGCGGCGACAAGGCTAAGGAGATCGCGGAAAAGCAGATAGAGCGCGAGATACAGGAGCTCGCGGAGAAGGCGGATTCCAGGAAAGAGCGCGCGGTCAGTGCGGTCATCCAGAATCTTATAGACTGATAGAGGACGATATATGGCAGTTTTGAAGATGCGGAGGATAAGCATATCCGCATTAAGAAAAGACAGAAAGCCGATACTTGAGAAGCTTCAGGCGCTGGGCATCATGGAGATGCATCAGCTTGATCCTGAGGGCTTTGAAAAGACGGATACAAGAAGCGAGAGGCAGGAGTTCGACAGCGACGTAAGGCTGGCCGAACAGGCTCTTGACGTTCTCGCGGCATATTCTCCGGAAAAGGCTTCCGTGCTTTCGTCTCTCGAGGGGAAAGAGCTGATAGACAAGGAAGACTACGTCCGTACGGAGGAGAAGTCCAAAGTGCTTCTCGAGACGGCGGAGTACATAGTCTCTCTTTCCAGAAAGATCTCAGAGAAGAAGGCTGTATGCCAGAGGCTGGCGGCGCAGGAGGAAGCCCTGAGGCCGTGGAAGCTGCTCGGAGTTCCTCTCACGCAGGATGCGCAGGAAACAGAGAAGACGTCGCTTCTTCTCGGCACCGTGCCGCCTGAGATGGGGCTGGACGAGATATACGGAGTTATCGCCGGTATAGGAGCGGAGGACGCGGACAGCGAAGCTGTTCCATGCCAGGCCGATATCCTGGAAGAGGACAGCGAGGCGAAGTACGTCTCCGTGATCTGTATGAAAGAGGACGAGGCGGACGTCGAGAACGCGCTCAGGGGCGCGGGGTTCACAAAGCCGGCGGCGTCTTCGGATGTCCCGCCTGCCGAGGAGATACAGAAGCTTCAGGAGCAGGCTGAGAAGGAAAAGCAGGATATCGAGAGGATATCCTCCGAGATAGAGGGGCTCGCGGAGTACAGGGAGGACCTGAAGAGACTTTCCGACTATTACAGGATGAGGTCGGAGAAATACGAAGTGATCTCAGAGATCCCGGAGACAGAGAGAGCCTTCGTCGTATCGGGATATGTAGACGAGAGGCACGTGCCTGCAATAAAGAAGGCGATAGGAGAGAAGTACGACTGCAACATAGACGTGGAGGACATACCTGAAGACGAGGACGTGCCTACTGTTCTTAAGAACAACAGGTTCTCATCCAGTATGGAGGGAGTCGTCCAGTCATACGGCCTTCCGGGGAGACATGAATTCGACCCGACTACGATAATGTCGTTCTTCTATGTGTTCTTCTTCGGGCTGATGCTGTCTGACGCCGCCTACGGGCTCGTCATGACGGTCGTGTGCGCGGTGCTTCTGTGGAAGTACAAGCGTATGGACGAGGGCATGAGGAAGCAGCTCAAGCTGTTCATGTTCTGCGGGATGTCCACTACGTTCTGGGGCGTGATGTTCGGAGGATACTTCGGAGACGCGGTCACTGTCGTGGCGGAGACGTTCTTCCACAAGACGGTCACCGTCCCGGCGCTCTGGTTCGTACCGATCGAGGATCCTATGAAGCTCCTCATCTGGTGCCTCGCGTTCGGCATAGTCCATCTGTTCGTCGGGCTCGCGATCAAAGGCTACGAGGAGCTCAGGGACGGAAAGAAGCTCGACTTCTTCTGCGACGTCGTGCTGTGGTATGTGTTCCTTATAGGACTCCTGATGATGCTTATCCCGTCGGATATATTCAGGTCCATATCACAGATAGAGATCTCGTTCCCGCCGGCGGTCAACGTGCTCGCGAAGGTGCTCGCCGCGGGCGGCGCGCTGGGGCTCGTGCTGATGTCGGGAAGAGATCACAAGAATCCGGTGCTTAGGCTTGCGCTCGGGCTGTACGACGTGTACGGCGTGACGAGCTGGCTGTCAGACGTCCTGTCATATTCAAGGCTTCTGGCGCTCGGCCTCGCGACCGGAGTAATAGCCTCCGTAGTCAACCAGATGGGCTCGATGGCAGGAAGCGGCGCAGTAGGCGCGGTACTGTTCATCATAGTGTTCCTGATCGGGCACGCGATGAACATGGCGATAAATATACTCGGAGCTTACGTTCATACGAACAGGCTCCAGTTCGTGGAATTCTTCGGGAAATTCTATGACGGCGGGGGCAGGCAGCTCGAGCCGTTCACTCAGGATACTAAATATGTAGAAGTTAAGGAGGAAATGTAAATGACACTAGGAATGGTTTACGCGCTTCTCGGCGCGGCACTCGCTGTACTTCTTGCAGGTGCGGGTTCATCGATCGGAGTAGGTATAGCCGGACGCGCGGCTGCAGGAGTCGTGACTGAGGACCCTAGCAAGTTCGCAAAGGTACTGATCATGCAGCTGCTTCCGGGAACACAGGGCATCTACGGCCTTCTGGTGGGATTCATCACGCTGTCCAAGATCGGTCTTCTCGGCGGTGGAGCCGCGTCGATCGACACTAACACAGGGCTTCTGATACTTGCGGCGTGCCTTCCGATCGCTGTAGTCGGACTGATCTCGGGCAGAGCTCAGGGCCAGACGTCGGCTGCGTCTATCGGCATCGTGGCGAAGAAGCCTGACCAGTTCGGTAAGGCCATGCTTTTCCCTGCTATGGTAGAGACATACGCCATCCTGGCGCTGCTCATCTCCATTCTTTCGGTAACAGCCATCGAGGTGGCATAGGAGTCGCTAAATGTCAGGATTAGAAAAGATCAGAGACAGGATAATCCGGGACGCCGAGGATACCGCCGCCGAGAAGATGAAGGAAGCGGAAGAGAAAGCGCGCGGGATCAAGTCAGAGGCGGTCAGGGAAGCTGACGGCATAGCTGACAGCGTCCGCGTCAGGGCTGAGAACGAGATCAAAGCCTACGGCGAGCGTGTGGATTCTTCCATCGACCTCGAGCACAGGACGAGGCTCCTCGCGGCAAAGCAGGAGATCATCGGCGACGTGATCGAGGAGGCGAAGAGAAGGATACTCGCGCTTTCAGACCGCGAGTATTTCGACCTTCTTCTCAGGCTTATGGAGAAGAACATGAGAAAAGGCGAAGAAGGCGTGATATATTTCTCGGAAGAGGATCACGCGAGGATACCTTCGGGCTTTTCATTCGAAGTCAAGGAAATGGCTGAAAAGAACGGGGGCGAGCTTACTATATCGGGTGAATGCAGGAAGATAGGACCGGGATTCGTACTGAGCTACGGCGGGATCGAGGAGAACTGCACGCTCGACGCTCTGTTCGCGGAGAAGAAAGACGACCTTACGGATATCGTCAGGACGATCCTGTTTTCTTAGGAGATACATCAAATGTCAGAAGATTATACCTATGCGGTAGCCAGGATCAGGGCGCTTGAGAACGGCCTGTTCACGGGCGGCGTCATAGATCAGCTGATCTCCCTGAAGGATCCGGAACAGTGTGTCCGCTTCCTGGAGGAGAAGGGCTGGGGAGACGCCGGGACAGCAGGAAACGCTGAAGCTGTCCTTTCCCGCGAGGAAGAGAAGATATGGGAAGTAGTAAGAGACCTTCATATAGATATGAAGTATTTTGACGTACTCCTGCTGCCGGAGAAGTACCATAATCTGAAGGCCGCCGTGAAGGAGGCCGCGGCCGGGGATCCCGGCTCCGCCATATATTATGACGATCCGGATGTTTCGGGGAAAGAGCTCTGTGAGATCATAAAGAACAGAGAGTTCGACAGGCTCCCGGACGGCATGAAGGCGTGCGCCCAGGAGGCTTACGATACGCTTCTACACACGGGCGACGGGCAGCTCTGCGATGTCATTATAGACAAAGCGTGCCTTGAGGCCGTGATGGCGGCTGGCGAGAAGGCCGGAAAGTCAGGGCACGGAGTCATCAGGGACTATGCCGAGAGTACTGTTGCGGTAGCGGATATCAGAACGGCCGTACGCGCGGCGAAGACCGGAAAGCCGGTGGAGTTCCTCATGCAGGCGCTCTGCGACTGTGAGAGCTTCAGCGCGGCGCAGCTGGCGAAGGCCGCGTCTCAGGGCGAGGACGCTGTAAGAGAGTTCCTCGTGACTACGGATTACAGAGACGCCGCGGAGCAGCTTTCCAGGGGACCGTCGGCATTCGAGAGATGGTGCGACGACAGGATCATCGAGTCGCTCAAGTCACAGAAATACGAGACGTTCACGATCGGTCCGGTCATTGCCTACGTCATCGCGAGGCAGAACGAGATAAAGACGGTGAGGCTGATCCTGACCGGAAAGGCGAACGGCCTCACGGACGGGAGCATCAGAGAAAGGGTAAGGCAGATGTATGTATAAGATAGGCGTTATGGGAGATCATGACAGCATATACGGATTCGCCGCCCTCGGCTTTGATATTTTCCCTGTTGAGGGAGACGAGGCGAGACGGAAGCTCCGCGAGATGGCGGAGTCCGGCTACGCTGTGATATACATGACAGAAAAGCTCGCGAAAGAGCTGCAGGACCAGATAGATAAATACAGAGACGAGCTTAGCCCGGCGATAATACAGATACCGGGAGTGTCCGGGAACACGGGCGAAGGCATCAGGGACATCCATCTTTCCGTTGAAAAGGCGGTCGGATCGGATATCCTGTTCGGAAAAGAAGAATAGATCATTCGGTATTACATATGACCAGGAGGGGATAAACCTAAAATGAGCAGTACAGGTACGATAAAGAAGGTCGCCGGACCGCTTGTCATAGCGACAGGCATGCGCGACGCGAACATGTACGACGTGGTGCGCGTGAGCGATGAGAAGCTTACGGGCGAGATCATCGAGATGCACGGGGACCAGGCTTCGATCCAGGTATACGAGGAGACGTCAGGCCTCGGGCCGGGAGCGCCGGTCACGTCCACGGGCGTCCCTATGTCGGTAGAGCTGGGGCCGGGACTCATCGGAAGTATTTACGACGGGATCCAGAGACCGCTCGAGGAGATCATGAAGGTCTCGGGAAACAACCTGAAGAGGGGCATCCAGGTCTACTCTCTGAACAGGGAGAAGACATGGGAGTTCAAGCCTTGTGTGAGCGTCGGAGACGAAGTGGAGCAGGGCGATATAATCGGGACCGTGCAGGAGACTGAGATCGTCGAAGAACGCATCATGGTGCCGTTCGGAGTGAACGGAACGATCAAAGACATCAATGCCGGAAGATACTCGGTAGACGAGACTGTGGCCACAGTCTTGACGGAAGACGGCGATAAAGAGATAAAGCTCATGCAGAGATGGCCTGTCAGAAGGAGCCGCCCGTATAAGGTAAAGCTCCAGCCTGACGAGCCGCTTGTAACAGGGCAGCGTGTCATCGACATGTTCTTCCCTATCGCTAAAGGAGGGACCGCAGCGGTTCCTGGGCCTTTCGGATCAGGTAAGACCGTCATACAGCATCAGCTCGCCAAGTGGGCGGCCGCAGACATAATCGTCTACATCGGCTGCGGCGAGCGCGGCAACGAGATGACAGACGTTCTGAACGAGTTCCCTGAGCTGATCGACCCTAAGACGGGCAAGTCGCTTATGCAGAGGACAGTCCTCATCGCCAACACTTCGGACATGCCTGTGGCCGCGCGTGAAGCCTCCATATATACAGGAATAACGATAGCGGAGTACTTCCGCGACATGGGATACTCGGTCGCTTTGATGGCGGACTCGACGTCGAGATGGGCTGAAGCCCTCCGTGAGATGTCGGGAAGGCTGGAGGAGATGCCTGGTGAGGAAGGATACCCGGCGTATCTGGGGTCAAGGCTCGCGCAGTTCTACGAAAGAGCAGGCCACGTCATCTCACTCGGAAAAGAGGGAAGAGAAGGAGCGCTCTCGGTTATCGGAGCCGTGTCTCCTCAAGGAGGCGACATATCGGAGCCTGTATCGCAGGCTACGCTCCGTATCGTGAAGGTGTTCTGGGGACTCGACTCCAACCTCGCGTACCAGAGACACTTCCCTGCGATCAACTGGCTGACGAGCTACTCGCTCTATCTTGACGACATGGGCAAGTGGTTCAATAAGGAAGTTGAGAGCGACTGGCAGGAAGGCCGCCAGGACATGATGAGGCTCCTGCAGGAAGAATCAGAGCTGAACGAGATAGTACAGATGGTCGGAATGGACGCGCTTTCTCCTTCGGACAGACTGAAGATGGAAGCCGCGAGATCCATCCGTGAGGATTTCCTGAACCAGAACTCGTTCGACGAGGTGGACACGTACTCATCGCTGAGGAAGCAGTACGTCATGATGAAGCTCGTGATGAGCTTCTATGAGAATTCGGTGAAGGCGCTCGCGGAGGGAGCCGACATGAACAAGCTCATTTCCATGCCTGTGAGAGAGGCTATCGGCAGGTTCAAATACACGCCGGAGGCTGAGGTCGAGGCGAGATACGCGGAAGTAACGGAAGAGCTTGAGAAAGAGATAAAAGACGCATTCGATAAGGAGGATCTGTAATGCCTAAAGAGTACAGAACGATACAGGAAGTCGCCGGGCCTCTGATGATGGTCCGCGGAGTCGAAGGCGTGACATATAACGAGCTCGGCGAGATAGAGCTTTCTAACGGAGAGAAGAGGAGATGCAAGGTCCTGGAGGTGGACGGAAGCAACGCGATGGTGCAGCTGTTCGAGAACTCGGCCGGCATCAACCTCGATTCAAGTAAGGTAAGGTTCCTGGGAAGGAGCATGGAGCTCGGTGTTTCAGAAGATATGCTCGGAAGAGTATTCGACGGCATCGGGCGTCCGATCGACGGAAAGCCGGAGATCCTCCCGGAAGAGAGAAGGGACATCAACGGACTCCCTATGAACCCTGCGGCAAGAGTATATCCTGCCGAGTTCATACAGACGGGGATCTCCGCGATAGACGGCCTGAACACGCTGGTAAGAGGGCAGAAGCTCCCTATCTTCTCGGCGTCGGGACTTCCTCACGCACAGCTTGCGGCTCAGATAGCAAAGCAGGCCAAGGTAAGGGGAACCAACGAGAAGTTCGCCGTCGTGTTCGCCGCGATGGGAATAACATTCGAGGAATCCAACTTCTTTGTAAACTCATTCAAGGAATCGGGAGCGATCGACAGGACGGTAATGTTCGTCAATCTCGCGAACGACCCTGCGGTAGAGCGTATCTCCACGCCGAGAATGGCGCTGACCGCCGCGGAGTACCTTGCGTTCGAGAAAGACATGCACGTGCTGGTCATCCTCACGGACATCACGAACTACGCGGACGCGCTGCGTGAAGTATCTGCCGCGCGTAAGGAAGTGGCCGCGAGAAGAGGATATCCAGGATACATGTACACCGACTTCGCGCAGATATATGAAAGAGCCGGAAGACAGGCGGGAAAGAACGGGAGCATCACCATGATCCCTATTCTCTCCATGCCTGAGGACGACAAGACGCATCCTATCCCTGACCTTACAGGATACATCACTGAGGGCCAGATCATCCTGTCGCGTGACCTTTACAGAAAGGGCCTGAAGCCTCCTATCAACGTGCTTCCGTCGCTGTCAAGACTTAAGGATAAGGGTATCGGCGAAGGAAAGACGAGAGGCGATCACGCCAATACGATGAACCAGCTGTTCGCAGCCTACGCGAGAGGGAAGGACGCGAAGGAGCTCATGACGATCCTCGGCGAGGCTGCGCTGACCGAGATAGACCTCAAGTACGCGGAGTTCGCGGATGAGTTCGAGGCAAAGTACGTGAGCCAGGGATATGATACGGACCGCTCGATCGAGGAGACTCTCGATATCGGATGGGATCTCCTGAGGATACTTCCGAGGAGCGAGCTCAAGCGTATCAGCGACAAGTGGCTGGACGAATATTACGAAAAGAAATAGAAGGGGAAGATAATGGCATCGAGTCAGATAATCCCGACCAGGATGGAGCTGTCGCGCATCAAGCACAAGCTTCAGATCGCGAGGAAGGGGCACAAGCTCCTTAAGGACAAGCGTGACGAGCTGATGCGCCAGTTCATGATCAAGGTAAAAGAGAATATGGAGCTCAGGAAGAGGGTCGAGACCGGCATAAAGGCGGCGAATACCAATTTCGTCATAGCGAAGGCCGGTATGGATGAATATACCCTGAACACGGCTCTCATGGCGCCTAAGCAGAAGGTCAGCCTGGAGATGTCGACGAAGAACGTCATGAGCGTCAATATCCCGCAGTTTGAGATAAAGACGAGGACGGCGGATCCGAACGATATCTACTCCTATGGCTACGCCTTTACTTCAGGCGATCTTGACTATGCGGTCAAGTCGCTCGCGGACGTGCTTCCGGACATGCTCAGGCTTGCGGAGACAGAGAAGGCCTGCCAGCTCATGGCTGACGAGATAGAGAAGACCAGAAGGCGCGTGAACGCGCTGGAGTACGTCGTGATCCCTGACTGTGAGGAGACGATCAAATACATCTCGATGAAGCTGGAAGAGAACGACAGGGACACAAAGACGAGGCTCATGAAGATGAAGGATCTGGTGCTTGAAGATGCCCACCACTTCGAAGAAAAGGAAGAGCAGAGAGGCACTGATCCAAGCGGAAGGGTATAGCAGGAATAAATATTGCTGAGATAATGAAAGAGCGGCGGCATGCCGCTCTTTTTGAATATGCAGATCCTTGACAGACATATGCAAAGGGATATAATTGTAATAGGATGTATTTATACTATGAATGTGAGGGATATTGATATGTATATCGACACAGACACGATTTTCTCCATGACACAGGCAAATCAGAATTTCTCTGCTGTTGCGAGAGCGGCTGACATGAAAGGTGAGGCGGTCGTGTTCAGAAACAACAAGCCTAAATTTCTTGTAGTAGATCTTGAAGACAATGATTATCTTCTTGATCTGAGTGAAGATGAGAAATTCGATATCGTTACAAAGAGGATACTGAATAAATATATAGGCGCGTTCAGGGAGCTTGCAAAATGATAAAGTTCACCAGGGAGAAAGTAAAGCTGCTTCACCAGCTCATGGCAGAGGCTACAGGGGGCAGTGTGGGTGTCAGAGACGAAGGACTTCTGGATTCTGCCATAGAAAACGCGTTTGCTGCTTTCGGCGGTGAGGAACTGTATCCGTTCAAAGAGGAAAAAGCCGCAAGTCTGGCGTATTCTCTTATCTCTGACCATGCCTTTGTAGACGGCAATAAGCGGATAGGAGTATACGTCATGCTGAGCTTTCTTGAGCTGAACGGCATACGGATCGAAGCGTCGGATGACGATGTCATAAGGCTGGGGCTTGGCGCTGCGGATGGAAGCATGAAGCGTGAGGATATACTTGCGTGGATCAGAGAACATAGGAAATAGGAAGCAAATATGAAAAAAGGCGATACAGAACAGCTATATATAACGGATATAACGGCTCACGGCATGGGAGTAGGGCACAGTAAGGACGGTGCCGCTGTGTTTGTGCGCGGAGCTCTTCCGGGGGACACGGTCATCGCCGAATGCTACCGCGCGAAGAAGAAGTTTTCTGAAGCGGAGGCGGTGGAGATAGTGGAGCCTTCTCCCGACCGTACGGTAAGCTTCTGTGGCCTCCGGGACTGCGGCGGGTGCCAGTACTGCGAGCTTGCGTATGAGAAGCAGCTTGAGATCAAGCGCAGGCAGATAGTGCAGGATCTCAGGAGGATAGGGGGCCTCGATGATTCTGATGTCGATCAGACGATCGGCATGGATGAGCCGTTCTTCTACAGGAACAAGGTGACGTTCCAGGTCGGCTGGAAAGATGATAATACTCCTCTCGTCGGATTCTACAGGGCGGGCTCTCACGATATAGTCGACTGCCCGGTCTGCAGGATACAGGCTCCGCCGGCGGCGGCAGCGGCATCGTCGCTTAGGACGTTCATGCTGCAGGAGCATATAAGCTGCTTCGACAGCAGGACCAGGAAGGGGCTCCTTAAGGACATGATAGTGCGCTCCTGTTTCGCGACCGGCGAAGTCATGGCCGTGCTTGAGATAAACGGGACCAGTATCCCCGGCGCGGACGGGCTCATCGATATGATAGACGCGCAGATCAGAAGGCTCGAGGACAAGTATGTCGTATGGAGCCTTGAGAGCGTCTACATCGTGAACGATAAGGGAGTTCCGGTGCTGATCGCGGGGAAGAAGACTGTGGACGAGGTGCTTGGCGGAGTGAAGTTTGAAATATCTCCTCTGTCATTCTATCAGACGAACCCTGTACAGACTGTCAGGCTGTATGAGAAGGTGTTCGAGTACGCAGGGCTCTCCGCGGGCGACAGTGTTCTGGATCTGTACTGCGGCGTGGGGAGCATAGGGCTGTTCCTGGAAGACAGGATGGATGACAAGATCAGCGTGCTCGGAATAGAATCGAATAAAAGCGCGGTGCTCGACGCGAACAGGAACGCTGTCATAAACGGCGTGATCAACGCAAGATATCTTTGCGGCGCGGCGGAAGACGTGCTTACAGAGATAGCGGCCGGCGCCGGAGGCTTTGATCAGCCTGAAGAGGGGAGCAGCGAATGGTTTGCTAAGAGTGTGGCGTCTTCAGCCGGCGTGGCCGTACTTGATCCGCCGAGAGCGGGATGTGAGGAAAAGCTTCTCAGCGCGGTATGCGGGATCTCGCCCGAGCGCATAGTATACGTGTCATGTGACCCCGCGACTCTTGCGAGGGACATAAAGTATCTTACGGCTAACGGATATGAGTTTATAAAGGCGGCTCCTGTGGATATGTTTCCGCACACAGGGCATGTGGAGTGTATAGTATTGATGTCTAAAGCAGACACATAAGAGGCGCTGAAAGGCTTGAAAACAAGCGGTTTATCGATTCAGCCTCGTCAACGTAGCTCACTCAGACTGCTTGAAAAACACTCGACGTGAACTTATCTACAAGTCATTTTCCCAGAGGGTTGAGTAGGCCATTTAGATGTCGGGGGTTGAGTGCGCCATTTAGATGTCAGAAACCATAGGGTTGAGTGGGCTGTTTAGATGTCAAGGGTTGAGACGGCTGTTTAGATGTCAGGGCTTGTAAACGTTGAAATTATGCAATTGGCAGCAATGTTAATTTGCGTTGCTTGATTTATAGAGCCAACAGGCTTACGGTGAAATCGAAGAATAAGTCTGGAGGTGCAGAATGTTAAACGAAAACATAAAAACGATTAGAAAAAACAAAGGCTACACACAGGAAGAACTGGCGACCAGATTACACGTTACGAGACAGACGATCTCGAAATGGGAAAAGGGGTACTCCGTCCCGGATGCGGCGATGCTTTCAGATATGGCAGAAGTCCTTGAGGTATCGGTTGCGGATTTGCTTGGAGCAGAGAAGGTTGATCCGGAGCAGACAGATGCTGTGGTCGAACAGTTATCAAGAATCAATGAACAGCTTGTCATTAAGAATCGCCGTGCCAAACGCATCTGGAAAACGATTATTATCGTCGCTGTAGTGATATTTGTTGCTATCCCACTGGCGGTTACAATACCGAGCCTTATTATGTATTCTTTACCTACAAGTGAGTCAACTGGAATAGGGATAACCGAATGGGATATTTCCGTGGACGGAAAAGACTATAAATATGAGATTAAGTACGACAAGAACTACAATATAGAATCCCGGTCGAGCGAGGGAGATCCGACCATAGACGAAGAACTGAATTTGGACTCTTATCAGGATGCAAACGAAGTTAAAGAAGCAATTATTTCCTATGTTGAGGACAATGAAGGAGAATGCACAAGCGAGACAAAAGGATTGGAACTGAAGGAATAAAGACAGAATAAGCTCCTCACTACCTATATGGCGGTGGGGAGCTCTTATTATGCCTCGATGTGGATTGTGATTCCGGACTTGAAGTCGACGGTGAAGTAATCCTCGAAAACTGCAATCCTAGCGCCCTGGTTGAATTCGCAAAAATAATAATTGATAAAAATTGCGAAACGTGATAATATGTTGTTGTCAGGAGGTATCGCATGAAACTGATCAATAGAGAAGACTATATAAGTAAACTCGAATCCGTGAAAGATATACCGGATATTAAGGTTGTAACCGGTGTCAGAAGAAGCGGAAAATCTATATTACTTGACATATTCAGCAGTTTGTGTAGAGCGGACATTGATGCGAATGTGGTACGTATTAACCTGAATCAAAGGAAATACAGAGAGCTGTTGGATCCAGACCGCTTATATGATTACATAGAGAAGCAATACCGGAAAGAAAAAAAGAATTATTTATTTATAGATGAAGTGCAGCTGTGTAAAGGTTTTGAAGAGGTTATCAACAGCCTGCATGATGAATCGCTATATGATATTTATCTGACTGGTTCAAATGCGTTCCTTTTGTCAAGTGATCTGGCGACTTTGTTTGGAGGCCGTGTTTTTGAGATAAGCATGTTCCCGTTTTCATTTCAAGAGTACCTGGAGTATTATCCTTCAAATGATATTGATAGCGCTTTTGATGATTATTATAAAAGAGGAGGTATGTCCGGATCATACTTGTATAAAAATGATAATGATGCAAAACAATATGTTGAGGGTATTTACAGAGCTACGATAGTAAAAGATATTGTCAGAAAGTACAGCATCGAAAATGAAGATCTGTTGATAATGATCGCTAACTTTCTTATGGATAATATAGGAAACAGCACATCGATTAGAAATGTAGCGGCTAAACTGACTTCGGAAACATATAAAACCAACGATAAAACGGTCGGAGCATATATCAATTACTTATGCCGTTCGTTTATGTTCTATCCGTTTCAACGCTATGATATAAAAGGGAAGAAGTACTTGGAATCGGACAAAAAATACTATCTTGCCGACTTGTCATTCCGTTTCGCAGAGCTGGGGACAAAGTTTGCTGATTACGGGCATTTATTTGAGAATCTGGTTGCATTGGAACTGCTGAGAAGGGGTTATGAAGTGTATGTGGGAAAACTGTATACCAAGGAGATCGACTTTGTGGCAAAGAAAGACGGCATTCTGAATTATATACAGGTTTCAGATGATATAACAAGACCAGAAACTTTTGAACGGGAAATCAAGCCATTGCTGTCGATAAAAGATGCATATCCCAAAATGATCATCGCCAGAACAAAGCATGAAGAGATGCAGCAGGACGGCGTCAGGATCATTGATATCGCAAGATGGTTGTCAGGAGCCCGGTAATGATGGACAAGTTCCCGATGACAGGCGACTGCTTCTGACATCAAAATGGACGTATCGAGCCATGTGGAGACGGTAGTATTGATGTCACGGGTAAGGACTGACCTCCGTAAAAGTGCTTGATTTATGGGCTTTTCGGAGATTTGATCGTCAGCGGCAAGAAGCTGAAATGACCGAAAAAATCGCTCCGTGGGAACATATCAACGGAAATGTTCGGAGGGTTGAGTTGCCGGTTTAGATGTCAGAGGGTTGAGTTAGTGATATGGATGTTTTTGAGATAGGGTTGAAGCTGTGATTTAGATGTCAATGGTAAAACCCGTAAATGATAGAAAGGTAAGCATGGAACGAAGAAAGACAACAGCAATTATATATGCGTTTCTGGCAGCGGTATTCTATGCCATCAATGTACCGATATCAAAAATCCTGCTCAGGGAGGTCGGCCCGACAACGATGGCGGCGCTGCTTTATCTCGGCGCGGGAATCGGAATAGGAATCCTGTCCGTCTTCAATAAAAAAGACCGTCAGAAATCCGAACGGTTGTCAAAGAAAGACCTGCCGTATGGTATTGGCA
>JAZUNH010000061.1:0-3568 GCA_045604065.1 Anaerovoracaceae bacterium | reverse complement strand
CAGGCACAAGATTCGCTTTGTCCGCTATACCTACCGTGAACTCTTTCCTCAGCTTTATGTTGTCCGACGTCTTATGACGCACGCCTATGTTTATCTGAAGGCGAGCTGCGTTGAGTATTCCGCCGTACGCCACGTTCATCGCGTCAGGCGTGCCGTCTTCTCCGTATGTGCCGACGATCACCACCGGCAGCGGATACATGAACGGATTTGCTCCAAGATCCTTTTTCATTTTGTCTGTCCTTTCTGCTGTCTGCTTTTCCGGAACATGAACTTCCGTACTATTCCTATCGCTATTTTATATGGGAGCGGCCTTAAAGCTCTGTCCGCCTCTTTCAGCTTCTCCCTTATCGGTATGTTCTGCGGGCAGTGCTTCTCGCACTTGCCGCACCCTATGCATTGAGTCGCGAACGCGGCTTCTTTCGTGAGGCCGACTGTCTGGGCGTACTCATATCTTCCCTGGCTCTTCGAGTCGATGTACATCGCGTTATAGCAGCGGAACGTGCCCGGGATGTCGACGCCCTGAGGACACGGCATGCAGTATCTGCAGCCTGTGCATCCCACTTTCTCGGCTTCCCGTATTTTCTTCCTCAACCTGTTGATCGTATCGAGATCTTCAGGTGTAAAGTCTCCCGCTTCAGCAGAAGACGCGGTCTTAACGTTTTCACGCACCATCTCCGGCGAGTTCATCCCGGAAAGCACCACTGTGACCTCAGGCTGGTCGAACAGCCACCTAAAGCTCCACTCAGCCGGCGTCCAGTCCCGTCCGCTGTTTCTCAGGATCTCCTTTGCGCCTCTCGGTATATTTACGAGTTTTCCGCCTCTCAGAGGCTCCATGATGACGACAGGGATGCCTTTCGCTGCGGCTGCCTTAAGCCCAGCCGCTCCCGCCTGCGAGTTCTCGTCAAAATAGTTGTACTGGATCATGCACATGTCCCAGTCGTAGTCATCCAGTATCTTCCGGAATCCGTCCGTGTTCCCGTGGTATGAGAAGCCGATGTTCCTGATCTCGCCGCTCTCCTTCTTGCTCCGTATCCAGTCGATGACGCCCACAGCTTTAAGCTTCTCCCACTGCGCGACGTCCGTCAGGTGATGCATGAGATAGTAGTCGACGTGATCCGTGCGGAGCCTGGAGAGCTCCTCGCTGAAGAAGCGGTCCAGCGCGGCTCTGCTTCCGACAAGATACTGAGGAAGCTTTGTCGCGATCCTTATTCTGTCTCTGATTCCGTTTCTTTCAAATATCTCCCCTATCGCGGCTTCACTTCCACCGTAAATGTACGCGGTGTCGAAATAGTTCACCCCCGCGTTATATGCTTCCATGATCTCTTTCTCGGCCTTGTCTATGTCTATCTTCCCGCCCTTCCTGGTAAAGCGCATGCAGCCGAATCCGAGTATGGAAAGCCCATCCCCGTTTTTGTCTTTTCTGTATTTCATCTTACTGATATTATATATCAAATCCTGCGGGCTTGCCTATCTCTCTTTCCAGGACATATAAAAACCGCGCCATGAGGCGCGGCGTCATCTCTTCTCTATGCCTGGCCGAGCACATGCTCCATGAAATACGGGAGCTGCTTCCTCCACCACGGCCAGTCGTGGTTAACGTCATATCCCCAGAAGTCCGCCCAGTGAGGCACATTCTTGTCATTCAGGATCTGATCGAGCTTCCCCGAGTCGATCCTCATCTTGTCCTCCCAGGCGCCCTGTCCGCAGCAGAAGATTATGTTCCCCTGCCTGTAAAGGTCGAGCCACGGATGGTCGTCCGGCATGTTGGGTATGAAATGTATCGGCGAGTTGTTATACACGATGTCGTCCATGTAGTCTCCGAAGAACCAGCTCGCGTCGAAAAGGCCGGAGAGCGATATCAGCGTGTCGAAGATATCAGGCCTTCTGAAAAAGAAGTTCGCGGCGTGGAGCCCTCCCATGCTGCATCCCGTGACCATGGCTTTATCGCCCCACTCAAGGTACTCAGGGACGAGCTCTTCGATCACATAGCTGTACCACTTCTCCTGCATCTCGGCTCTGTATCTTCCGTCGCCGTACTCGTCAGACCATGATTCCTCGTCTATGCTGTCCACGCAGACGACTTTGAGCTTCCCAGCGTCTATCCACGGCCGGACCGACTCTATCATGCCGAAGTTTCTGAAATCCCATGTATGTCCGTTCTGAGGCGGGAACGCGAGGCAGAGCTTCCCGGCGTATCCGAAAACCGCGTGCCCCATGTCGCGCCCGAGTCTCTCACTGTATCTTACTTCGTATCTCTCGTCCATCCTGTTACGCTCTCTCCTGTACGAATCCGGCGAACTCGTTCACCTCTTCCTCGCTGTCCACTAACGCAGTATACATCTCATTACCCATCGCGCCCGAGAGCACGTCCGGCATACGCTCAGCCATTACTATGTGACCGGCGTACCTGTCCATGATCTCCTGATGAGTATGCGCGTAGCTGTGTATGTCCTTCCTTGCCGCGTAGACGCAGAACCTGTCGTTTCCCTGATCCGGAAGCATCCTTCTGTCGCCGGTCACCATGTCCGCGTAGATCTGATACACGTCCGTCGAATGAGCAAAGTCCATCATGTCAGGCGTATACCCTCCGGCAGGCCTCATGTTTACCTCCAGACCGACAAAGTCTCCGACCTTTCCGAGATTCTTTCTCGCCTTTGTGAGCCTGAAGAACTCAAAGTGCACGAACCTGCTCCTGACTTTGAACGCTTTCAGCGCCCGCCTTCCGTACTCGCGGAGCTGAGGAGGCACGTCGAGCAGAGCATAGTACGTAAGCTCGAGGCCTTTGTTCACAAGGTCCGCGACCGACGGCGGGAACCAGCACGAGTTCTCGAACAGCGGCTCGCCTTTCGAATCGCAGATCGCGTCGTATGAATATATGTTGCCGTAGACGAACTCCTCCATTACGTAAGGAACGTCCGGCTTATTGCTGTAGAAATTTTCCAGGTCGGCGTCATTCTCAAGCTTCCACGTATCCTCGGCGCCGACGCCGACGTCCGGCTTCACTATGACAGGATATCCGCCTATCTCCTTAAGGAACTCCCTGGCGGCGTCTATATCGGTCACCTTATGGTTCCGCGCCGTCGGGATGCCCGCCTCTTTATATACCGGCTTCATGGCTGATTTGCTCTTCCAGAGAGCGAGCTCTTCAGGCTGCACTCCCGTCGATATGTTGAAATCCTTCCTCAGCCTTGCGTCCTGCTCGAGCCAGTACTCGTTGTTTGACTCGAGCCAGTCGATCCTTCCGTATTTGAACGCGAAGAAAGCGACAGCCTTGTACATGCTGTCGTAGCTCTCCATGCTGTCCACCTTGTAATATTCGGTGAGCGATGCCTTGAGCTCAGGCTCCAGCCCGTCGTACGGACAGTCGCCGATCCCAAGCACGTTCGCGCCGCTCTTCTTCAGGCGGTCGCAGAACTGCCAGTATGTGTGCGGAAAATTAGGTGAAATAAATATGAAATTCATATACGGCCCCTTTCCCTGATGCCTGTATGTCACTCAAACAGCCCGAGGACTGTCTCTTTTATCTCATCAGTATCGATCACGCCCTTATGGCGTATCTCTTTCTTAT
>JAZUNH010000060.1:0-38305 GCA_045604065.1 Anaerovoracaceae bacterium | reverse complement strand
ATGCTTTCCTTGACCTCGCATATACCGGCTTTATCAATACCCAAACCGGCAGCATGCGTGTATGCCCTCGCCAGACCGCCTGTGCCGAGTTTTATCCCTCCGAAGTATCTGGTAACCACCACAACGGTATTTGTGAGCTCTCTGGCCGTTATAAGCTTCAGGACCGGCATTCCCGATGTGCCCTGAGGCTCCCCGTCATCGCTCGCCCACTGATGCTCGCTCCCGGCTCCGCATACGAAGGCTGGCACATTATGAGTCGCGTCCTTGTATTTCTCCTTTATGCCGGAAATGAAAAGCCTCGCCTCCTCCGGCGTTTCCGCCGGGGAGACGTGTGCTATGAAGCGCGATTTCTCAATTATGTATTCGGCCTCGCCGTATTCATGAACGGATCTGTATAAAAACATTCAGCCTCTTTTACAGGATGTACTTGTCTACATCAACTTCTTTGATCTTTTCTCCGAGTCTGTCGAGAACATACTCTCTGTCGATGTGTACCTCTGTGATCTCAGGATCAGGCAGATTGTACGATATGTCCTCAAGCAGGATCTCGAGGATGGTGTGGAGTCTTCTGGCACCGATGTTCTCTGTCTCTTCGTTCATGAGGTATGCCAGGTTGGCGATCTCGTCGATGGCATCATCTGTAAACTCGACGTTGACGCCTTCAGTCTCGAGCAGTGCTTTCTGCTGCTTTGTGACAGCGTTCTCAGGCACTGTGAGGATCTTCTTGAAGTCTTCCTTTTCGAGATTGCTGAGCTCTACATTTATAGGGAATCTTCCCTGGAGCTCAGGAATAAGATCACCCGGTTTGGAAACGTGGAAAGCTCCTGCGCCGATAAAGAGCATGTGATCTGTCTTTACCGGACCGTACTTTGTATTTACTACGCTGCCTTCGACTATAGGAAGGATGTCTCTCTGTACTCCCTCTCTTGATACGTCGGCTCCGTTATAGCTGTTGGCGTTCGCTATCTTGTCTATCTCGTCTATGAACACGATACCGTTCTGCTCGCAGTTATGAAGAGCCTCCTCCGTGATCTGGTCCATATCGAGGAGGTTCTGCGCCTCCTGCTCCCTGAGTATCCTTCTCGCGTCTCTGACCTTGACCTTCTTGGTCTTCTGCTTCTTTGGCATCATGCCGTCGAAAATGTTCCCGATGGCGATGCTCATGCCTTCGTTGCCTACGTCGAGCTGATTGCCGACAGGCTTCTCATCTATCTGTATCTCGATGAGCTGGTCCTCGAGAAGACCGTCTCTGAGCTGCTGCCTGACCTGTTCCCTCGCGAGCTCTGTTTCCTGAGTCTGCTTTACTTCCTCCTGGCTCGGCTGGCTCTGGCTCTGCCCCATGTAGCCGTTCATGAGCATCTCGATAGGAGTTTTCTGGACCTTCTGGTCATTCTTTCTCGCTCCTGGGATTATGGCTTCCAGGATCTTCTGCTCAGCGAGCATGTCGGCGATGTCGTATTTCTCCTGCATGTGGGCGTTTTTAGTTATCCTGAGAGACGTCTCCATGAGGTCCCTTATCATTGAATCCACATCTCTTCCGACGTAGCCGACTTCCGTGAACTTGGTGGCTTCGACCTTTACGAACGGCGCCTTCATCAGCTTTGCCAGCCTTCTTGCGATCTCTGTCTTTCCACATCCGGTAGGACCCATCATCAGGATGTTCTTAGGCGTTATCTCTTCTCTCATCTCTTCAGGCACCAGGCTTCTCCTGTATCTGTTGCGTAGAGCCACGGCGACTGATTTCTTCGCAGAGTCCTGCCCGATGATGTATTTATCCAGCTCCGCTACTATCTCCTTAGGAGTGAGGGACTGGATCTTCTTAGAAGCGAGCTGCTTTCTTTCTTCACTCATTGTCAGCATCTCCTTCCAGTTTCTCGACTGTTATGTGGTCGTTAGTATACACGCAAATGGAAGAGGCGATCTTAAGAGATTCCCTTACGATCTCCTCAGCCGTCATATCGGTATGGTTGAAGAGCGCGTTCGCGGCGGAATACGCGTAGTTCCCGCCTGATCCTATCGCAACGAAGCTCTGGTCCGGCGCTATGATCTCGCCGTTTCCCGAAAGCACCAGAAGCTCGTCCCTGTCCGCGACTATCATCAGCGCGTCCAGGCTCCTCATCCCTTTATCCGATCTCCATATCTCAGCAAGGTCCACAGCGGCCCTCTTCAGGTTCCCTCCGTGTTCCTCAAGCTTCTTCTCGAACTTCTCCGTGAGAGAAAACGCGTCCGCGACCGATCCCGCAAATCCCGTGAGTACCGAATCGTGGAAGATCTTCTTGACCTTCACGGCTCCGTTCTTCATTATTGCCGATTCTCCCATCGTTACCTGGCCGTCGCCTCCAATAGCGACGTCGCCGGGGCCGCGCCTTACGCAGCAGATGGTAGTAGCATGAAATTCAACCATTTTCCTTTATCTCCCCTTTTCTATTTTCTGAAATCGCATTCCTCATTCGAGCATGCAAGCGTTGTTCCTCTTCCCTTTCTCTCCACGAGAAGGCTTCCGCACTTCGGGCATTTTTCCTCTACAGGCCTGTACCAGAACGACACCTTGCACTTCGGGAACCCGCTGCATCCGTAGAACACCTTGCCCCTCCTGGAACGTCTTTCCACGATATCACATCCGCACTCAGGGCACTTGACCCCGATCTGCTTTACGATCGGCTTGGTGTTCTTGCACTCAGGATATCCGCTGCACGCCATGAATTCCCCGTACGGGCCCATCTTGTAGACCATCGGGCGTCCGCATTTCTCGCAGATCTCGCCTGTAGGCCTGTCCTCGACCTGGATCTTCTCTATGGCTTCGTCGGCCGCTTTGAGCTCCTTCTCGAAAGGACCGTAGAAGTCCTTTATGATATCCTTCCATCTGATATCCTTTGACTCCACGTCATCCAGCTGGTCTTCCATCTTCGCAGTGAACCTGACGTTCACGATGTCCGTGAAGTACTCGTTCATGATGTCGTTCACTGTGAAGCCGAGCTCCGTCGGAACAAGAGACTTCTTCTCCTTCTTCACGTATCTCCTATCTGAGAGAGTCGACACGATAGGGGCGTACGTGCTTGGACGTCCAATGTTCTTCTCCTCCAGCTCCTTTACGAGGCTCGCCTCGGTATAGCGCGAAGGCGGCTTGGTGAAGTTCTGCTCGGCATCAACTGAAAGCGGAACGAGCTCCTCGCATTTGGCAAGCTCCGGGATCAGGCAGTCCTTCTCGTCATCCTTCTTATATTTATAGACCTTCTGATATCCGTCGAAGAGGACCTGAGAGCCCTTCGCGTCGAATCCGTACCTTCCGTTGTTTATCTCGGCAGTCACGCTCTTGACAGTAGCCGGGCTCATCTGGCTCGCGACGAATCTGTTCCATACCAGCTTGTACAGCTTATACTGGTCGCCGGTAAGCATGTTCTTGACGTCGTCTGGCACGATGTCGACATTTGTCGGACGGATCGCCTCGTGCGCGTCCTGGATCTCTTTCTTCTTATTAGAATAGACGTTCCTGCCTACGTACTCCCTGCCGTATTTCTCTTTGATGAAATCTGCCGCGGCTTTCTTGGCGACGTCGGAGATCCTGACTGAGTCTGTCCTCAGGTAGGTGATGAGTCCGAGTGTACCTCTTCCTCTTATATCAACTCCCTCGTAAAGCTGCTGGGCGACTTTCATCGTCTTGCTCGTTGTGAAATTCAGCCTGTTGGACGCCTCCTGCTGCATGCTGCTCGTAGTGAAAGGAGCATACGCTCTCGGATGGAGCTCTTTCTCCGTGACTCCGCCTACTATGTATTTACCGGCTTCCAGCCCGGCGAGCACCTCATCCTTTTCTTCCGCGTCCGAAGGCCTGAAGTCTTTCCCGTCGCGTCTTGCGAGACGTGCCGTGAACTTTCTTCCTTTCTTGAACTCACAGTCGATCGTCCAGTATTCCTGAGGATCGAATGCTTTTATCTCATTCTCTCTGTCGCATATGATCTTGAGAGCCGCCGACTGGACGCGTCCCGCCGAAAGGCCTCTCCTCACTTTCTTCCAGAGCAGAGGACTGATCTGGTATCCCACCAGCCTGTCCAGGACCCTTCTAGCCTGCTGCGCGTCTACGAGGCGGATGTCTATCGCCCTCGGATGCTTGATCGCGTCTTTGATAGTATCCTTGGTTATCTCGTTGAACGCTATGCGGCACTCGCTCCCCGGATCGATCCCGAGAAGATACGCGAGGTGCCACGATATCGCTTCTCCCTCACGGTCCGGGTCGGTTGCGAGGAACACTTTCGAGGCTTTCTTCGCTTCCGCCTTGAGTTCCTTGATTATGTCTCCCTTTCCTCTTATCGAGATGTACTGAGGCTCAAACTCATTTTCGATGTCTATTCCAAGCTTGCTCGACGGCAGGTCTCTTACGTGCCCAACGGACGCGATGACCTTATATGTAGAGCCAAGGTATTTCCCTATGGTCTTTGCTTTTGACGGAGACTCCACGATGACCAGTTTCTTTTTCGGCTCGGTCTTTTTAGTCTTCGCCGCTTTCTTTGTTTTTGCGCTTGCCATGATCCCTCCTGAATGAATTTGTATTTCGGTACGTGATTATACACACAGAAAATAAAATAGTCAAACAATTTTATCAACTCTCACAAACTCTTCACATACCCTTTACAGAAAGGAACACTTTTCCCATTTCCGTCTGGACGAGCCCTTTCATCTCCAGAACCGTGATAAGGCCGTTCACCAGTCTGGTGGGAAGAAGTGTGCTTGACGCTATCTCGCCGTTCGATACTTCTCCCATCCTGCGCACCGTGTCGTATACCAGCATTTCCTCGTCTGAAAGGTCCGCGGGAGGCATGCCGCTGTCCTTAACGTCCGCTCCTATGTCGAGGAGAAACTGGTTTATGTCAAATATGGGATCTGCCCCGTCGGAAAGGAGATGGTTGGTGCCGGCGCAGCACTCCCTGGTGAAATTGCCGGGAACTGCGAATACGGCCCTTCCCTGGTCCGCCGCTGCCTCAGCAGTGATGAGCGACCCCGATCTCAATGCCGCTTCCGCGATCACCGTAACGTCGGACAGACCTGATATGATCCTGTTCCTCATGGGGAAGAAATGCTTCCTTGCCGTCGTCCCGTCCGGATACTCGCTTATGAGAAGCCCTTTACGCTCTATCTCCCGCTGAAGAGCGCTGTTTGATACGGGATATGATCTGTCCAGTCCGTTCGCGAGCACCGCTATCGTATTCCCTCCCGCGGACAGAGCGCCTCTGTGCGCCGCCGTGTCGATCCCTTCAGCAAGCCCGCTGACTACCGTTATCCCGCATTCTGCGAGTCTTTTCCCGATCATCTCCGCCGCGCGCAGGCCTTCCGGAGACGCCCTCCTGCTTCCCGCCACGGATACGCATCTCGTACGAAGAAGCTCAGCCCTTCCCCTGAAGTAGAGCTTCTTAGGCGCTCCCGCCGTCTCCCTCAGATTCTCGGGATATCCGTCATCTTCATAATATATGATACCGGTCTCTTTCATCTGCTCCACCTGCTGTACTGTACCGCCTCGCAAAGCTCCTGTATCCCCGCTCTCTCCATTCCGTCCACGTCCGCGATAGTCCTCGCGATCTTTATCGTCCTTATGAGCGACCTCGGGTTCATTCCGAGATTTATGTAAGCCTCTCTCAGGAACGCGTCCTCCTTCTCTCCTATCCCCGCCACATCTCTTGCCATGCTGTCAGGGACAGAGGAGTTAAGCTCTATGCCGCTACCCTCATATCTTTTTCTCTGTATCTTCCTCGCTGCCGCCACCTTCTCTCTCATCTCATCCGTAGACAGGCCCGGGCTTCCCGAAAGATCCTCGTACGCCGTCCCGGAGAGCTGGAGATGCATGTCTATCCTGTCTAATACAGGTCCTGAGATCCTCTGCCTGTATCTCGCTATCTCGCCCGGAGTGCAGGTGCACTCATGATCCGGGTCCCCATAGTATCCGCATCTGCACGGATTTGAAGCCGCTATGAGGAGGACGTCCGCCGGGAACACGTATGTCTCCCCGTTACGGAGAAGGACGATCCTTTTACTCTCCAGCGGCTCTCTTAAGGCGTCTATCACCTTAGGATCCATCTCGGCCAGCTCGTCGAGAAACAGTATGCCACAGGAGGCAAGGGTCATCTCCCCGGGCTTTGGATACGCGCCGCCTCCTATCAGCGCGGCTTCAGTGATCGAATGATGCGGCCTTCTGAAAGGCCTCTCTGTGACGTACGGCATACCTTCCGAAAGAAGACCGGCCGCCGAGTACACCTTGGTGGTGCGTATCATCTCTTCATATGTAAGCTCGGGCATTATCCCCGGCATGCGCTCCGCCAGCATCGTCTTCCCCGCTGACGGGCTCCCTGTCATGAGGACATAGTGTCCGCCCGCCGCCGCTATCATAAGCGCGCGCTTTGCAGGCTCCTGCCCTTTCACGTCTGCGAAATCAGGGATGTGTAAAGCGCCGCTTCCATGGTTCTCTGGCCACATCCCGTTCTCTCCAGTCTCTATCTTTTCTATACAGCTGACGCCATTGAGTTGATCTGCAAGCTCCCTAAGGCTGCCGACAGGATATATGACCGCCCTTCTTATGACAGAAGCTTCCTTTATATTAGCCTCCGGCACGGCGGCAAAGAGCCCTGCCTCTCCCGCCTTCTCCGTTATGTTCAGCACTCCCGGCGTCTTGCAGACTGACCCGTCCAGCGATATCTCCCCGGCTAGCATATACTTTCCCAGGCTGTCTTCCGGTATCTGCCCGGACGCGGCCAGTATCCCGACCGCAAGGCCCAGGTCAAGCACGCTTCCCTTCTTCCTTATTCCCGCGGGAGCTATGTTGATGCTTATCCTTCCCATTGGAAAGCTGAAGCCTGAATTCACTATCGCCGCCCTGACCCTTACCGCGGCTTCCTTTACCGTAGCGTCGGCAAGCCCGGTGATCGTAAGGCTCGGCATGCCTCTCACTATGTCTGTCTCAATTGTCACGGGAACAGCCTCTATCCCCTTGATCACAGCTGAAGTAACCTTCGATATCATCATACCCTCCTGTCTACCGTATGGTGAGAAAGCTGTCGTCAGTCTCGCGTATCATGATCTCCACGACCTTGAACGATACCATGGGATCTTCTTCGCATCCCTGAATGTGGCTCAGCCTGCTCCTGTTCTTAAGGAGATAATACTCTGCCGTCTTCCTCATTCTGTACTGCTTCAGCCCGTTTACCGCCTCTTCAGGCTCGCCGAACGCTTCGCACGTCCTGGTCTTAACTTCCGTGAACCAGATCACGCCGCTTTTCAGGCATACTATGTCTATCTCCCCGTACCTCGACCTGAAGTTCCTGTCCAGTATGCTGAAGCCTTCCGCGTACAGCATCGCGGCGGCCAGATCTTCGCCAAGCCTCCCGAGAAGCTTTCTGTCCTCCATATCAGCCCACCTCTTCCTGTATCATCCTTATACCAGTATTAGCAGAATTCCCATTCTGTGTATATGAGAAAGCGGCCGACAAAAAGCGACATTTTCCGATGTTCAGGCATACAAAAAGCCGGGGCAAACGCCCCGACGGAAAGCCCCTCTATACGCAGCTTTTCAGATCTATCCAAGCACGAACTTCCTCACGGCACAGGCGACTCCGTCCTCGTCATTCGGAGGAGCGATGAAGCATGCGGCTTTTTTCACGCTTTCCTCGGCGTTCCCGACAGCTACGGGTATCCCCGCGAGCTCAAGCATGGAGATATCGTTCGGGCTGTCTCCTGCCGCGAGAAGCGACTCTTTTGATATCCCTTCCCGCTCCATTACGAACATCAGCGCGGCGCCTTTGCTCACGCCTTCCGGGCCGAGCTCGTAGTTCGACGGGACAGACGATGTCAGCACCGAGTCCGGTATCGCCTCAAGAAGCGGCCTCATCTCTTCCTTTTCTTCAGGAGTAGGGAAGAACACGTTCAGGTTCTCTATCCTCTCCTTATGCGAGAGCGTGAACGCGTATATGTCGTCCACAGGAGTCCTGGTCGTGAGCACGTAGTTCCTGTTCCTGTATAGTAGCTGCCCCTCCCTGACCATTTCAAAATGTTTTCTTCCTATATATGCATGTCCCTCCGTGAAGGACTCGAACATGTATCCCTTATCCTTCACCAGGCCGGTCATCGCTTCAACCGCCGCGGGAGCAAGACATGACTCCTTAAGAAGCTCCTTCGTCCCTGCGTCGTATATGAGGGCGCCGTTTGAGCATATGAAATATGATACGCAATCAAGGCCGAACACGCAGGCGGGAAGAGCGCTGAAAGTCCTCCCTGTAGCTATGACCGTCATGACGCCCCTTCTTCCCGCTTCCCTGAGCGCGTCAGCTGTCGCGTCCGAGAGAGTCCTGTCGTCGTAAAGCGCCGTCCTGTCCAGGTCCAGCGCGATCATTCTCACCTTTTTGTTTCCCTCATTTGCCGCCATTTCAGTTTCCTTTCATTTATATACATCATATCACGTTTATCGCTTGCAAAACACATTGAACTGCACTACAATATGTTTTTAGTATTTATAAGAAAAGAGGATATATTCACAATGCTGGATGTAGCGATCGTTGGGTGCGGAAAGCTCGGAAGCAAAGTCGCAGAGGCTTTGTCAGACGGCGATTACGCCGTGACCCTGATAGATAAGGACGACATCGCGCTGGAGCGCATGGCACAGCAGCTCGACGTCATGACGGTGAACGAGGACGCGAGGAAGATCTCTGTGTTCGAAGAGCTCGGGATCGAGAACTTCGAGTTCCTTCTTGCCGCGACAGGAAACGATGAGAGGAACATAGTGATCGCGTCGTTCGCCAAGAAGCTGGGGTGCAAGCACGTCATCGCCAGGGTGAGAGACCCTGAGCACATGAACCAGTTCGATTTCATCAGAGAGGCGATGGGCATAGACTCCATCGTGAACCCTGACATGTCGATCACGGTCGAGATATATAAATACCTCGTTGAGAAATACGCCCTGAGCAACGGAATGTTCACGAGCGGCCAGATAGCACTGACTGAGTTCCCTGCCGAGAAGTACCAGTCTCTCGTAGGCCTGAACATGGCCGATATCAGAGAGGTCATGCCTGACATAGTCATCGCGGCCATCTCACGCATGGGCAAGGTCATACTGCCGCATAAGGGCGATGAGATCAAAGACAACGACATCCTGTACGCTCTGGGCGACAAGAAGGTCATCTCACAGCTGCACAGGAAGATCCACGCGGAAGAGGAACAGATACGCCTGAAGAACGTCATGATAATCGGCGGAGGAAAGACAGGCTTCTACCTCGCGCAGAAGCTCGAGGAATACGGGTCTTCTGTCAAGATCATTGAGCATGATCTGGACCGCTGCAGATACCTGTCGACCAACCTGAGCAACGTTATGGTGCTTCACGGCGAAGGAACGGACATCGATCTTCTCGAAGAGGAGAACATGGACAGCATGGATGCGTTCATCACCGCAACGGGATACGATGAAGAGAACCTTCTCCTCGCGCTTACCGCAAAGAAGCACGGCATCTCTGACGTCATCTCAAAGGTCAGCCACGAGAACTATCAGGATCTTATCTCCCAGATGGGAGTCGATATGGTGCTGAATCCTCTGGACATTACGACCAGCAACATCCTGAGGTACATCCAGGGATCCAATAAGATCATCTCGTCCGTACTCATCCAGGGACAGGCTGAGATCATGGAGATAATCGTAAACTCTAAGATGAAGATTGTCGGAGTCCCTATAAAAGACCTCGATCTTCCTGACGACGTGCTGATCGCCGCCATACACAGAGGCAACAAAGTCATCATCCCTGACGATGACACAGAGATAAAGCTTAACGACAGAGTCATTCTCCTCAACCTTCTCTCAGGCATCGGAGATATAGAAAAGCTGATGAAGCCGAAGCGCGGCTGATAGATATGAGCGATAAGAAGATGATAGCGGCCAGGCTGACAGGACTTCTCCTGCTGCTCCTCGGAGTCAGCATGATCCCGTCATTCCTGGCGGCCGTCTGGTACAATGAAATAGATTCAATGTGGAGCTTCGCGACCGTCATCCTGCCGTGCGTTACCGCGGGATACGCTGTCGTGAAGATGACTTCACAGACCGAGATCCGTATCAAGATGAGATACGGCTTTCTTATTGTTACTCTGGCGTGGCTCCTGTTCTCTTTAGGAGGCGCCCTTCCGCTCACCATCTCGGGAGCCATCCCGAGCTACGTTGACGCGTTTTTCGAGATGTGTTCCGGATTCTCGACAACAGGGTCATCGATCCTTACCGACATCGAGTCGCTTCCTAAGTCGATGCTTTTCTGGAGATCATTCTCCCACTGGCTGGGCGGAATGGGGATCATTGTGTTCGTTACCGCGGTCCTTCCGAGCATCGGGATCGAAGGCCAGCTCATAGCGAGCGCCGAGACCCCGGGCCCTACAATGGACAAGCTTACGCCTAAATATTCCGATACCGCGAGGAACCTGTACATGCTGTACATAGGGATAACGGTCGCTGAAGTGATCCTCCTTATGCTCGGCGGGCTTGGTATATATGACAGCCTTGTACACTCGTTCGGAACGGTCGGAACAGGAGGATTCTCCAGCTACGGAGACAACATAGGCCACTTCACCAGCCCTTACATACGCTGGGTCATAATAGTGTTCATGATGATGTGCGGAGTCAACTTCAACCTGTATTTCGTCATGTTCCGCCAGGGCATCCGCGCGATGCTCAGGGACGAGGAGCTGAGATACTACCTCGGCTTCATCGCCGTCCCTACCTTCCTCGTATTCATTTCACTCATGGCTACGGGAACATTCACAGACATCTTCAAAGGCATCACGTCAGCGGCGTTCAATGTAGTCGGGATGATAACGACGACAGGATACGGGACGGACGACTTCACGCTGTGGCCTACGTTCACCCAGATGATACTGTTCTTCCTGTTTTTCGTCGGTGCATCGACCTCATCCACAGGAGGCGGCATCAAGGTCCTCAGGATCATGATCTGTCTCAAGCTGATAAGGCGCGGGATAATGCTCAAGATACATCCGAACAGGGTCTACACGATCAAAGTGAACGGAAAACCCGTTCAGCAGGAAGTCGTCACAAACATAGCAAACTTCATATTCTTCTACATAATGGTCGTGCTGATAAGCACGCTCCTCATATCGCTGAACGGGTTCGACCTCGTGACTACGGTCTCGTCGGTCCTGACATGCATAGGAAACGTGGGGCCTGGGTTCAGCACCATAGGCCCGGCGAGCAACTTCGCGATGTTCTCTGATTTCTCAAAGATCATCCTGGCGCTGCTCATGATAGCGGGAAGGCTCGAGCTGTTCACGTTCTTCATGCTGTTCTCGCCGTATTACTGGAATCCGGACAAAGCGTGATATAACGGAGGCAAAATGAGATTTTCATCCAACCTCAACTTAATAAACAAGCATCAGTTCGCAAGGCTCATTGCGATCATCTTCATCATCGAGGGCGCGGTCATGATCCTTCCTGTCGCGTGCGCCGCGCTGTACGTCGAGATGAACTGCATGTACGCCTTTTCCATCACAGGAGGCATACTCGTCATATCAGGACTCCTGATAAGGCACTTCGTGTCAAGCATAGAAACGAAGCTCAAGGCAAGAGACGGATTCCTGTACGTGATCGTGAGCATGCTCCTTGCGATATTCATAGGCGCCCTGCCGTTCATGTTTGCGGGATGCGGCTATTCGTTCGTTGACTCATGGTTCGAGTCGGCGTCAGGATGGACCACAACGGGAGCCTATGTGCTGAACAAGAGAACCCTGCCGTTCTCGCTCATACTCTGGAAGTCAGAGCTGAACTATATGGGCGGATTCGTCATGATATTCCTCACCGTGTCCGTCTTCCAGAAGCTCGGCATAGGAAGCCAGAAGAGCGTTGCGCAGGATCTTCCGGGAGCAAAGTTCGAGAGCCTGGGCACCAAAGTCTCGCAGACAGCCCGCATACTTATCACAGTATATGTGGCTCTGGCTCTGGCTGAATTCGCGCTTCTCATGGCGTCAGGCATGTCGCCTTACTATGCGCTCGTGAATTCTCTTTCGACCATGAGCACGTCCGGGATAATAGACCTATCGGCGACTTCCGGATTCGATCTTACCGCCCTGATGAAGTTCATCATGACGATGTTCACGATCTTAGCGTCGCTCAATTTCGTCATATATTTTCTCATATACCAGAGAAGATGGAAGCTCGCGGTAAGCAACTATGAGGTAAGGATGTATCTCGCAATAATAACGATAGCAACGCTGGCCATCGCGGCGTCTCTGTTCCTCGCGGGAAGATACCTCCCGGTATCCTGTGTCGGGAACGCCTTCGTGCAGACCGTATCATATGCGTCCACATCGGGCTTCACGCTGTCAGACATAAACAGCTGGCCTACTTTCGCGAAGGTCATACTCGTGTTCCTCCCTGTTATCGGAGGATGCGGCTTCTCGACATCCAGCGGACTCAGGATCCACAGGGCGGCGATACTGTTCAAAATAATAATGAGAGGATTCTATAAGAGGATCCACCCGAAATCGATGAGAGCCGTCATAGTAAACGGCAAGGCTATACCGGCGGACCGCGCGGCGTCGATCACAGTGCTGACGCTGCTTTACTTCGCCGTGCTGATAATCGCGGCTGTGGTCTTCTCGCTTCAGGATCTCGGTATCGAATCGTCGTTCTCCGCTTCGATCGCCTGTCTCACCAACAGCGGGACCGGCTTCGGCATGATGCGTTACGGCGACTTCAGCATCTTCTCAGCTCCGCTCAGATTTTTCGCGACACTTGAGATGATCGCGGGAAGGCTGGAGCTGTTCGGAGTGTTCGTGCTGTTCTCGAGATCTTTCTGGGATACCAACAGAGTAACAAGCTAGATAATACCGGCTGAGGAGGAACGATGCTTATAAGGAGAGCTGAGCATTCCGGATTCTGCTTCGGAGTAAGGCAGGCGCTGGAAACAGCTGAAAAAACAATAGCGGACCCAAAGGGCGGGAAGATATATTCCTTCGGCCCTCTCATCCACAACAGATCCGTGAACGAGGACCTCATGGCTAAAGGCCTCGTCATCACGGACGACCTTGACGTTCCTCCGGAAGGCTCGACGGTGATCGTAAGATCACACGGAGAGCCTGAATCTTTCTACCGGGAGGCTGAGCGGCGCGGCTTCAGGATAGTCGACGCCACCTGCCCTTTCGTCGCCAAGATCCACAGGCTCGTTTCCGAAGCATATAAGAACGGCAAAAACATCCTCATAGTCGGAGACAGGGCTCATCCCGAAGTCCAGGGAATAAACGGCTGGTGCGGCGGAAGCGCGTTCATATGCGAGACCGCTCAGGACGCCGAAGGCTTTGATAAAGAGTCGGCCTTCATCGTATGCCAGACCACGAGCAAGAAAGAGACTCTCGACAGCATAACTGCAAAGCTCGGGGAGAAAGGCGTAAGGCTGGAGATAAACAACACCATCTGCAACGCCACAAGAGTCCGCCAGGAGGCCGCGGCAAAGCTCGCGTCTGAATCTGACTGCATGATAGTGATCGGAGGCAGCAATTCCTCCAATTCGAAAAAACTTGCCGATATCTGCGGCAAGGTATGCCCTGCTACGTATTTTATTGAAAATTATACGGAATTACCGTTGAAAGAAGTCAGAAAATATTGTAAAATAGGGGTTGCGGCAGGTGCATCGACGCCTGAACGCGAAATTAAGGAGGTAGTTACTGCAATGAGTGACACAAAAGAAGTTACAAGTATGGAAGACGTTATGGAAGATGTTGAGGCATCTCTGAGATTACCGAGAAGCGGCGACATCGTAAAGGGAAAAGTCGATCAGGTGAACGACACCGAAGTGATCGTGAACCTCGGCTGCAAGAAAGACGGTATACTCTATCCTAACGAGGTATCTCTTGAAGAAGGACAGACCCTTAAGGACCTGTTCAAAGTAGGCGATGAGATCGAAGCAAAGGTCATCAAGACTGATGACAATGACGGCGGACTTCTGCTGTCGAAGAAGAAACTTGAAATCAGCGAGCATTGGAACGAAATCAAAGAGGCTCTTGAAAATAAGACAACTATAGATGTCAAGGTCTCCAGAGTCGTCAAAGGCGGAGTTGTTGCTTTCTATAAGGAAGCTTCAGGATTCATTCCTCTTTCACAGCTTTCAAACAGATTCGTTGAAAGCGCTGACGAGTTTGTAGGCCAGGTACTTCCTGTAAAGGTTACCAGAGTAGATGAGAGAAGAGGCAACAGAGCTGTATTCTCACACAGAGCTGTCCTGTCTGAAGAGAAGCAGCAGAAGCTCGACGAGATCTGGGATACACTGAACGAGGGAGACATCGTTGAAGGTACTGTTATGCGCTTCACAGAATACGGCGCATTCATCGACCTCGGCGGAATCGATGGTCTTCTTCACATTTCAGAGATCTCATGGGGCAAGCTCAGACATCCGAGCGAAGTCCTGGAGATCGGACAGAAAGTCAATGTTAAGATCCTTTCCATGAACAAGCAAAAGGGAAAGATCTCTCTTGGACTCAAGCAGACGACGCCGGAGCCATGGTCAGTCATCAACGAGAAATTCCACGTTGACGACATCGTTACCGGTAAAGTCGTACAGCTCAAGGAATATGGTGCTTTCGTAGAGCTTGACCCGGGTCTTGACGGACTCGTTCATATCTCTGAAGTCGCCAACAAGAGAGTCAACAATATCAGCGACGAGCTGACAGTTGGACAGATTGTAAGCGCGAAGATCCTGGACATCGATGCTGAGAGAAAGAGGATCAGCCTTTCACTCAAGGACGCTGCCGGATCAGAAAACGCTGATGCTGAGGAAGCTCCTGCTGAAGAAGCCCCTGTAGAAGCTGAGGCTCCTGTCGAGGAAGCTCCTGTAGCAGAAGCCCCTGCTGAAGCTGAGGCTCCTGCTGAGGAAGAAGCTCCTGCAGCTGCTGAAGAAGCTTCTGCTGAGGAGTAGTTCTGCGGAAAGCATCCGCAAAACAGCGGAAACATGCCGGCGGGCCATGAGCCTGCCGGTTTTTTCATACGCGCGTAAACAATGATCAGCGCCAAAAGCAGCGTGTTTCGTAGTATAATGAATATAGGATATCGATCATCATTAAAGCAGATAATTTCATAAACATGAAGAAGAAGAACAGAAGCAGAAAAAATATACATGCAGAAACCGGCGACCACTCCTACTCTGTCGGAACTATGTCCGGAGTAGTCAGCAGGACTAAGTCCGGGAACGCCTTTATCAGGAATGAAGACGGCGATGACATATTCATAAGCCGCCACAACCTGAACGGCGCCATGACCGGAGACACCGTCAGCGTCGACCTTATCCCCGAGATGTTCTGGGAGAAGAATCCGGAAGGCATCGTCGACAGGATCATAAGCCGCGGAAGCAGGCCTTCTGTTTTTGTTATCAAAAAGCTGGCGAAGGACACTATCGCCGAGCCAATCGACAGGAAAAGATCCGACCCTGTATTTATCAAAAGCGGAAACACCGGAGGCGCGAAAGACGGCGACTTCGTCATGTGCGATATAATCAGATATCCCAGCGGGAGACACGACGCGGAAGGGATCGTCAAGGAGATAGTCGCCCGCGCCGGCTCCAAGGGCGGCATAGTCAAGGCTCTGATACGCTCATCCGGACTTACCGAGCAGTTCCCTTCCGAATGCGAGCACGACGCCGCGGAGATAGCGTCCGCTCTCATTTCCGATGAAGAAATATCCAGAAGGCGCGACCTGCGTGACGAACTCATCATAACGATAGACGGGGCCGACGCCAAGGATCTTGATGACGCCGTATCGGTCGAAAAGCTTGACGACGGCAATTTCAGGCTGGGCGTTCACATCGCCGACGTAAGCAACTATATTACTCAGGATTCTTCTCTGGATAAAGAAGCTTTTGCCAGAGGGAACAGCGTATACCTGATAAACCGCGTCATACCTATGCTTCCTAGATCCATCTCCAACGGGATCTGCAGTCTTTTCGAAGGAGCCGACAGGCTCACCCTGACCTGCGAGATGACGATCGACAGGAACGGAGAGATCATAGATCATGACATATATGAGAGCGTCATAAACAGTAAGGCAAGAATGGTATACAGCGATGTATCTGACATGATAGAGAACGGAGACAGCGACCTGATAATCCAGTACAGCGATTACAACGGATACGATGTCTACGGCACTCTGGACAAAATGGCAGAGCTTGCTGAGATCCTGCACAGAAAAAGAACGTCTCTCGGGAGCATCGACTTTGATTTTGATGAATCCGAGATAGTGCTGGATGAAGACGAGATGCCGGTCGACGTATTCGCTGCTGAAAGAAGGACTGCCAACCGGATGATAGAGGAATTCATGCTCGCGGCAAACAGAACGGTCGCCGAGCACTTCTATAAAATAGCCGTGCCTTTTATCTACAGAGTTCATGAAAAGCCGGAAGAGACCAGGGTCGGAGAGCTGTCGGCGTTCCTTCACGGATTCGGCATACAGCTGAAGCGTGAGAACGGATCCGTCTCCCCTTCCGAGATCAGCCGCGTTCTCAGCCTTATCAAAGACGAGCCGTATGAGGACGTCGTGAGTCAGGTCATCCTGCGTTCGATGACCAAGGCATATTACGACACCGAGGAGCTCGGGCACTTCGGCCTCGCGTTCCCGTATTACACTCACTTCACTTCCCCTATCAGAAGATATCCGGACCTCATGATCCACAGGATCATAAAGATGGTATTAAGAGGTGAAGATATCAGCCGCCGCAGAGGACTCAGCAGGATCGCTGCCGCTGCCGCCGAACATTCGTCCGAGACAGAAAGGATGGCGCTCGACCTCGAGCGCGACGTTGAAAAGGTGAAGAAAGCCGAATACATGCAGCAGCACATCGGCGAGATATTCGACGGAGTGATAAGCGGTGTCACGGAATTCGGACTGTTCGTGGAGCTCCCGAACACCATCGAGGGGCTTGTGAGAATGGACGAGCTCTACGACGACTACTATACATACGACGCTGAGAATTACTGCCTCGTGGGAAGCGAGACTCACAGGACATACACGCTCGGAGACCTCGTTACTGTCGTAGTGACCGGCGCCTATCCTGTCGAAAAGCAGATAGACTTCAGCCTTCTTTAGCCCTTGTGATTCAGCATTCTGCCCTGAACGCTTCTGTTCCCACGCCAAGAAGGTCGTGCCTTATTATCTCACAGCTTTTATGATAGTCGCTGAGTATGAAAAGCGCTTTCCGTATGTAATCCATGCCTGATACTTCAGCGCTTTCCGGCTGCAGGAGCCTTCTGAGATCGCTGAACACAGCTTCTTTAGGCCTGGGGGCGGTTTTTCTGTAGATAAGGGCCGCGTCAGGGATCTTCGTGTCTACGAATACAAGGCGCGGATCAAGGCTGTATTCGCCCATGAACATATACCTTCTGTCGGCCTGCCTGCTCTTCTCCATGATCGAAGTGACGGTGCCTATCAGCGTGCTCGCCCTGAAGCTTCGTATATCCATGTATCTTTCATACCCGTGCATGTCGTATACCGCCCCGATCAATCCGTCCGACTGTATGAATGTGACCGGAAGGAATATATCACAGAGGTTCCCTGCCAGTATGTCTCTCCTGAATTTCTCAAGCTCAGTTTCCCTGTATATGATTTCTATCTTATCGTCCATTCAGCCTCCGCAGACCGAACAAGCCGAGTAGCCTGCTCTTTCGGCGCTCGATCTTGTCGTTTCCGTATAGTATTTTTCTTTTTCCACCTGCCTGCATGACGGAGTATGGTACGCTTCTCCCGAGCGCTCAAAATAGATCACTGTCGATCCTATATGCGCGCTCTTCGCCCCGCAGAGCGGACATGCGTGATATCTCTCCATCAGTTCCTGCGACAGTACGGTCAAGTGACAGTGGGCTTCGAGATATCTGCATCCTTTATGGTGATATCTCCTGCCCTGTTCGGGGAAAACATATACGATCGTGTCGTCAAAGCTGCTCCCTACTCTGTGATACGACCCCGTGAAAGCTCTGGAAGTAAGGTTTCCATTAAACTTTATACCGTTAACAGGTATGAGAGAGATCCTGTTTCCAAACCCGCATGTGAATGAGAACTTTATCAGATCATCTATTCCCTCTTTCTTTATGCCACGCCTGTAGCCTGTCACCAGAAACGTTGAAATACTGTGGTTTTCAGATACCACTCTGGCTGTTACCAGCGCCGGCATGACCGTAGCGCCGCCGTCCAGCCCCGCCTTTGCCGAATCAAGCCTCAGCTCGTCTGCCGCGGAGAACACCACATTCTCACATGCTGATATAACGGGTATTATGCTTATCACCATCACCATCGCGGCGATAAACAGCGGGAAGATCACCGAGGCTTCGACTATGTACATTCCCCTTTTGTTCATCAGTATGTCCTTTCCACGCTTATCCTCCCGCCGTTCACCTCGAACACAGCCCTGAGTCCAACGCTGTATTCTCTAATCCTGAAATCCGAATAATGACAGTACCTCATGTTCATCTGTATCAGATCCATCATCCTGAGGAGCTTCACGTCCTCATCCATAAGATAGAGCATAGCTTTCAGATAATCTCCGTATTCCTCGCCGTGCTCATTTCCCTGATCTATACACGGCACTTCGTCTTTTACCTCAGGGCTGCCTTCTGACAACTCTCTTATCCCGCCCTTCACGACAGATTCCAGGCTGACAGCCCATGACTCTCTGTCCTTATACAAAGGCACCTTTTTACCGCTGATCAGCAGGTTGTAGTCGTTCACGCTCTCACACGCGGCCCAGCCTGTCTGGAGTATCTTCTGTGTAGCCGCGGCAGCGGGCCCCGGCGTTATGATCTCTGCAGCGGCAAGAGTTTCCGCATTTATCTCAGGATCCTCAAACGCGTAGATCGTGTTGAATATCGACCTTACCGCGATTATCTTCAGCTTCATGCTTTCCTCGTTCCCGCGGTCGCTCTTCTTTCCGCATATCATGTACTCTATCTCGTTATTCAGGAATGTCTTTCCTATCCCTCTGTCTGCCGATCTGTCCTTGAAATACATGAACGCGTATCTGTTCTCCAGATATCTGTTACCTGTCTCGGCAAGTATGCCTTTTACAGATCCCTCTCTTTCGACCGCGTTTTTGAACCCAGCAGCGCTGACCGTCCTTGCGGATCCTTTCGACGGCAGATCGGACAGCAGAGCCTCTGCGGATCCCGTAGTAGGCTGCGCAGGACCGTGGCTTTCCGAATCGTTGGGCTTACCGGCGATCTCGCCCGCTATCCTGAGCTTCGCCGCTCTCGTTATCTGCTCCCTGAAATTATCGGTATCCATGAGAGAATGACCTGCGGTAGAACAGGATATCCCGGACATGCTCACATATTTCTTATCCAGCACAGATTCTCCCGCGTAGAACCTGAGCTTGGATCCTATCTCCGGCGCAAGGCCGTAGAAAGCGAATATGTCATATCTGCCCTGCAGATTCTGATCGAACTCCGCCAGGATAGAATCGCACCATAAGGTACCGAGAGAGCTGAACGCCCCTCTTACCGCTGAATCCTTGGAAGCCCGTATTATGACCATGAACAGCATTATGAGGCTCATCATCGTCATCATGACAAATACTGTGACAGATCCCTTTCTGTTACCCATTTACCAGCTCCCCCAGAAGAAAAGCGTCAGCCTGGCTGATCTCATAAGCCCTGAAGCTCCCGCTCCTGCTCATTACCCTTTCAGCCGTCCCGCGTATATGATCAGACGCCGAGACCTGCCGCCTCCTTATGCCGAACACAGCCTGTGACGAAGACACTTCCTTCATAAGGGCTATGTGGGCTTCGCTCTGCTTCTCGTGATATCCGAAAAGAAATACGGCAGCCATTATCATACTCAGAATGGTAAGAATGAGGAGAGGAAGAACTATGGCTGCCTCAGCGAACTCCTCTCCCCGCCTGTTCATCATGGCTCCTCCTAGCCGTTCAGAGTATTGAACGTATTGTTTACGAACCTGGTGATCTCTGTCCTGAAGATGATCCCAAGCGCTACGGCGAGAGCGATAAGTATCGCGACCTGCACCATCTCCATTCCCTTTCTGTTGAAAAACCTCTTCATTCCTTCATCCCCCTTTCACCTGTATCATCGCCGGCGCTGCCGTGACCAGCACCAGCACCATCAGAAGCACAGCAAGCGGCGCCGTCAGCTTTGTCTCGGCGAGCCTTCCGCGCTCCTCCGCGTTCTTCTTTCTGAGATCCCACAGGATCTCGCTCTCAGTCTTAAGCTTGGCGCTGACGTCTACACCTTTCAGCTGGTTGTCCCGTATGACTCCGGAAAGCCTCGAGAACCGGCTCGATCCCATCTCTTCCGCCTTCCTGGTCAGCACAGTTACTATGTCGGACACTCCGCTCCCGGTCTCATCCTCTATCGCCAGTATCTCGTTCTCAAAGTATGTGTTCCTGCCCTTCTCTCTGTATCCCTCCGCTATCTTTGCGAAGGCATCACGGAATATGAGCCCTGAGCCGAGAAGGAGAAGCAGATGTCCCGTGAACGCCGGAAGCTCCCTTTCCACGCTCATCTCCCTGTTCCTTCTGAGATCATGTTTCTTTTTCTCACCATCGGCGTAGATCAGCCAGATAAGGACAGGCGCCATGAGGATCATGAAAAGCTGCGCCCCGCTCCCGCCTTTCCTCCAGACGAGTCTCGTACCGTCCGCGAGCTTCGAGGGCAGCATTATCTTTCTGCCTTTCGAAGCAGAAAGCCTTGAAAGAAGATCCTGTATCTCCGATTCAAAAAGAGATTCTTCACTGTATCCCTCTTCCTCATCTTCCTTTTTCCCTTCTTCCGGCATGATCGTGAGCGTTACGTCTCTCGTCCTCCTGCCGCCGTCCTTCCCGGCTTCTATGCGAAGTGGAAACGATACCGGCTTCTTTTTGTCCTCCCTGAGGACACCTTTCACCTCGCTTCCGGAGGTTATGTACTTCGCTCCGGAAAACTTATCCCTGGCCGCGCTTATCACAGTCAGGAGAAGCACGGCTAGCGTTATCGCGGCTATTGTCTTCCTGTTCTCTTTATTTGCAAGGAACTCCCTGAAAGACTTAAGCTCCCTTATCAGCTTCTTCATATCTCCACCGCCGTTATCCTGTGTATCATATAGTATGACGCGCCCGTCGCCGCCAGGGCTCCTGTCATTATCACTATCCCCGCGGGGCTCCCGTAAAGCACGGCTATGTAGTCCGGCGCAATTATCCTGAGGAATACGATGATGATCACAGGCATGACGCTTATCACCATTCCCTCTGTCTTCTTCTGCGCCGTCAGGGCCCTTATCTCGTTCTCTATCTTTATCTTTTCCCCGAGCATGCTCGATGCGTCCATCATAGCCGTGATGATGTCGCCTCCCGTTTCCCTGCATGTCGAGTAGACCTGGCTGAATACTTCTATGTCCTCTATTCCAGTCCTTACGGCGAAGCTTCTAAGAACTTCCTCATCCGTCTCGCCGTCTTCCATCCTCCTGAGCATCATCCGTATCTCCTCTGATATCTCATCGTCCTCTTCATATATCCCGGACAGCTCCTTCTCCGCCTCAGAGAGTGCTTCTTTCATATGCCTTCCACCCGCGAATGAGGCTGAAAGCGAGTCCAGGAGATCTCTGAACTGCCGCCTGAGCCTTCCTTTTCTCCTCTCTGCCATAAAGGCTGAATAGACCCGCATTGCTGGCAGATACGCCGCCGGGAACAGTACTATGGTCCACGGAGTGTCATAGAACAGTATCCCCGTAAAAAGAAGCGCAAGCGCTGACAGCATGAGTATCATCGCTTTCTCCGCTCTGTCAGGCCTGTACGTCCTGTAATCAGTCATGCCTTCTTCTCCATATTATCCGTAAGGCTCCTCAGCTTGAGCTTGGAGCGGTTTTTCAGCCTTTCCCCGGTACTGACAAGCTCCATGCCTTCGCCTGCCTCAAAAAGCCTGTTCAGCACGTATTCTCCGTCTCTGTAGCCCGTGAGCTCGCTCACTTCAGTTACTCTCCTCATGCCGTCCCTCGTCCTTGTCAGGTGTATGCATATGTCCACTCCTTCCAGTATCTGCGCCCTTATGGCTTCAAGCGGGATCTCCTCCGACATGAGATACATCGCCTCGAGCCTTCTCAGCATCCCTCTGACTGAATTGCCGTGCCCGGTGGTTATGCTACCGTCATGCCCCGTGTTCATCGCCTGCAACATCATCGCGACTTCTTTCCCCCTGACTTCTCCGACGATGATCCTGTCAGGCCTCATCCTCAGGCTCGTCCGTATCAGCATCTCCATGTTGACCTCGCCGTTTCCCTGCGAGTTCGCCGTATGGCATTCCATCTGCACGATGTCGTCGATGCTCCCGAACATGAGCTCTCTGGAATCCTCGATCACGATGACTCTCTCCCCGTCCGGGATGAAATCCGTAAGCGCGTTCAGGAACGTCGTCTTCCCTGAAGATGTCCCTCCTGATATGAGTATGTTGTATCCCGACTCCACGAGGACCCTCAGGACGTCCCTGCACTCCGCCGAGACCGTTCCCTCTTCAACCATCCTCTCCATCGTTATCCTCTCTCTGGAGAACTTACGTATGGTAAGAGACGGCCCTCCGTTAACTATATTCCTGTATACCGCGTTCACTCTGGAGCCGTTCGCAAGCCTCGCGTCAAGGATCGGGTTCATCTCGTTTATCTCTCTCCTGCAGTAGGCCGCTATGTTCCGTATTATCTCCTCGAGCTCTTCCACAGACTCGAACTCCATGTCAGCGCGCCTGAGCCCTTTCTCATCTTCCACGAATATGCTTTCCGGCCCGTTCACCATTATCTCGTTTATGCTGTCGTCGTCCACGAGATACTTGAGTATCCCCAGCCTGCTCCTCGTCCTCGCGTATATGAGCCTTACTGTTTCCCGTATCTCCGGGATAGTCAGTCCTCCCTCTGATATCACCTCGTCCTCTATGATCTTCCTGTATGAATCCTCGGTGAACGTCTCTCTTTCAAAGTCTGAGAGCCCTGAGAATATCCTCCTTATCTTCTCCAGGTCTTTCCTGTATATCTTCTTTACTCTTTCTTCCATTCTATTCGGCCGCCCCTACGATCCTCTCGGCCAGCAGGCTGACGTCTTTCCCGTATCTTCCCCGTATGTCTATATATGTGCGCTCCGCCCTTCTTATGAACGCTTCCGGCTCATATGTGAGCGAGATCTCCCCGCCCGCGCCGCTGCTGTCGCCGAAATCCGTTACACTTATCACTCTTCCTGTTCCTCGTTTTTCCGGCTCAGGATACTCGCACAGAGCCTCTTCATCCGGATCGTCCTTATGCCTCACGACCACCCTGACGTCGGCTCTTTCCATGAGGAATCCCGCAAGAGAGCCTATGTGGTCGCCTACATCGAATATCACATAGTCGTACTCACCCATGTCGTCTATCATCCTGAGAAGCCGCTTCATCGCCGAGCTGCTCATCTCTGAAGCAGCCCTGTTATTGCTCTGGCCGCGTATATGATCCACGCCCTCAGACGACGATATGAACTTGCAGAGCGGCACGTCGTCCCCGGCGGAAAGATGATACAGAAGCGCAAGCATGTTTCCTCCATCCGCCGCGCCCGTATATCTCCTGGAACCGTCGAGAGGACACAGGCTGATGAACAGCGTCTTCTTACCGAACCTGTACTTCAGGAACCTGGCCGCTGTCATGGCGGCAGACGTCGTGCCGCATCCTCCTCTCAGAGATGAGAAAACGACTCTCCTGCATTTCCGCTTTCCGTGGAAATACAGGTCGATCCCCTTTTCTCTCGCGTAGTAGTATATTATCTTCCCTATGAACACTCTCGCGTCCTCATATCTGAATATCTCCATCCTGCCGTTCACAGAGCTCATGTCATACAGCTCGTGATACGTAAGGCGGATCACCATGGCCCCGCTGCCCTTGACGTCATCCTTATCTGTTATCAGTATCTGCACGCCGCCGTCCTCTTCATCATCCAGCGCTGTGAACTGGAAGTCCCTGCTTTCATGCGAAAGCCCTCTAAGGAGCGCGCTCCTGTACTCACTGTCGGAAAGCGACACGCCGATCTTCACCGTTTCCATATCCGTCCCCCCCTGCTGTCTCAAGCCCTCCATGGCTCTGTCAGACTGTTTCTCTGTGAAAAACACACTATCAACTTCCCCATACAATGTCAACCATTTTTTCCATTTTCATCCATATTCAGACAATCCCCTGACAATATAAAAGAGGATGGCCTGAGCCATCCTCCGTTGTCTGCTTTTTATCGTTCCTTATGCGGTCTTCCCCTTACGATCTATAAGATGTCGCGGTTATAGTAGTGGCATGTGACGCGAAGCGAGTAAGTGTCCGGCGCCTCCATCATGTCCTTTTTCTCAGGCCTCTTCTCGGCCCTCTTCCCCATCGTCTTTATGTAGTCCTTCGCTCCCTGGAGCGCCGCCATATGAGCCCTCTGCCTGAAGTCGGCGAGCTTCCCGAACTCAGCCACCATCTCGTCCATCAGCTTTGCCGCCCTGTCAACGGTATACTTTCCGTATTCGTCCGCGACGATCGTGTCGGCCGCCATCGAGAGCCGCTTGAGATATTTAAGTTCTTTGGACGTGCATACGCACTTGCAGTGGAATTCGTCGTAGTCATCCTCGTCCAGCCACACCGCGGCGACGAAGCTCCATTCTCTGTCAAACCTGTCAAACATCTTTCTCACCTATAGCAAAAACATCTTTTTTTGATTATATCATACTTTTGCGGCCAGTCACATCCAAAAAACGCTCTATATATTTGACAACCGTAAAATGCTGTCATATACTGTCATTAGAAAATCTTCAGGGCAGGGTGAGATCCCCGACCGGCGGTACAGTCCGCGAGCCTTAAGGCATGAACCGGTGTGATTCCGGTACCGACAGTAAAGTCTGGATGGAAGAAGAGATGATATCGCTTTTTCACGTGCTCTGGGGATGACCCGGAGTTTTTTTATTTCTGTATCAGGCGGAGCGGGAGGCGCTTCTGTATGAGCAAGATCGAAGAGAAATACATGAGACGCGCGATAGAGCTCGCGCTTAAAGGACGAGGATATACCGATCCCAACCCTGTCGTAGGCGCCGTCATCGTAAAGGACGGCAGGATCATCGGCGAGGGATATCACGAGAGATACGGCTGCCTTCACGCAGAACGGAACGCTCTCAGGAACTGTACAGAGGATCCTGCGGGAGCGGCGGTATATGTCACGCTTGAGCCATGCTGTCATCAGGGGAAGCAGCCTCCGTGCACCGACGCTCTGATAGAGGCCGGCGTATCCGAGGTCATAGTCGGTTCTTCCGACCCGAACCCTCTCGCGTCCGGCAGAGGCGTCGGCATCCTGAGGGACGCGGGGATCAAAGTTACCACCGGTGTGCTCAAGGATGAATGCGACGCCATGAACAGCGTATTCTTCCGCTATATCACGACCGGCATGCCGTACGTCACCATAAAATACGCCATGACTCTCGATGGAAAGATCGCTTCTGCTTCAGGCAAGTCCAAATGGATAAGCTGCGTGGAATCCAGAAGGATCGTACATGAGATGCGCGCTCACAATATGGCGATAATGGCCGGTATCGGCACCGTGCTCGCGGACGATCCAATGCTGAACGTAAGAGACGCCGAAGGGCCTGACCCTGTGAGGATCATTTGCGACACAGATCTCAGGACTCCCATTGACGCGAACGTAGTCATGACTGCGGCGGCCGGCGGCAGCTACAGGCCTGATCTTCCGAGGACGATCATCGCGACCGCTGTCACGGATACTGAAAAGATTAAGAGATACGAAGACAGAGGCGTCATGATCCTCGGCGTGGATAAGGGAGAAGACGGGCGTATAGACATAACAGAGCTATTTAAGAAGATCGGCGGGATAGGCATAGACTCAGTGCTTGTCGAAGGCGGAGCCACGCTCAACTGGTCGGCGCTGAAGTCAGGGCTCGTCCAGCACGCCTGCTGCTTCATCGCCCCTATGATACTGGGAGGCGAAGGAGCAAAGTCACCGGTCGCCGGTGAAGGATGCGACTCGCCGGACGACGCCTTTGTTCTCAGGCACGGGACAGTAAGAAGAGCCGGAAGCGACATTTTCGTCGAAGGTGATATCGGAGAGGTGAAGTAACAGATGTTTACCGGGATAATTGAAGAGATCGGAAAGATTGGATCCGTCACTAAGGGCGGAGGAAAATACAAGCTGAAGGTATGCTGCAGCAAGGTGCTCGGCAGGAGCGAAGGCCTTGAAGTCCCGACGCAGATAGGCGACAGCATCGCCGTAAACGGCATTTGCCTTACTGTGACCGGGATTACAGGCGACACGTTCACCGCGGACGTCATGCCGGAAACGATATCGCGGACTTCCCTTGCCGGCGCAAAAGCGGGAAGCCCGGTCAACCTCGAGAGAGCGATGCCGGCGTACGGAAGGTTCGGCGGACATATCGTCTCAGGCCACATAGACGGCACAGGCAGGATAACTGATATCAGAAAAGACGGGAACGCTGTCTGGTATGACATACAGACCACTGAAGACATAGCAGGTCTCATCGTCGAGAAAGGCTCGATAGCAGTAGACGGCATCAGCCTGACGGTCGCCGGTGTCTCGGGAAACATGTTCTCGGTATCGGTCATACCGCACACGATAGAGGCGACCATACTCCCAACTAAAAAAGCTGGGATGACTGTCAACCTGGAGACAGACATCATTGGAAAATATGTAAAGAAGCTCATGGGCTCCGGCGAGACGGACGACATCAGGAAGCCGGTCTCCGACAAGGGCCTCCTCGAGCTCCTGTAGACATCATGGAGGTGGCACATGGAAGAAAAATTCAGATACAACACGATCGATGAGGCGGTAGAAGACCTTAAAGCCGGGAAGATCATACTGTGCTCTGACGATCCGGACCGCGAGAACGAGGGAGACCTCATATGCGCGGGACAGTTCGCGACTACAGACAACATCAACTTCATGGCAGTCCACGGAAGAGGCCTGATCTGCACCCCTATAGGAGAGAGCATAGCCAAGCGCCTCAACCTCTCTCAGATGGTGACCGAGAACACCGACAATCACGAGACGGCGTTCACAGTCTCGATCGACCACTACACGACGACCACGGGCATCTCAGCTGAAGAGAGAGGCATCACAGCGAGGATGTGCGCGGACCCGGAAAGCAAGCCGACTGAGTTCAGGCGTCCGGGACATATGTTCCCTCTTCTGGCAAGGCGTGGCGGCGTGCTTGAGAGGAACGGCCATACGGAAGCCACTATAGACCTCATGAAGATCGCGGGGCTCGAGCCGTGCGGTATATGCTGCGAGGTGATGGCAGATAACGGCAAAATGCTGAGGACGCCCGGCCTTATAGAAATGGCGAAAAAGTACGGGCTCAAGTTCATAACGATCAAAGACCTGCAGGACTACAGAAAGAAGCATGACGATCTCGTAGAGCAGGTCGCGGATACCAGCCTTCCTACGAAGTACGGCAGCTTCAGGGCAAAGGCCTTCGTGAACAAGCTGAACGGAGAGCACCACGTAGCCCTTATCAAAGGCGACATCAGCGACGGGGAGAACATCCTGGTCAGGGTCCACTCAGAATGCCTTACAGGCGACGCGTTCGGATCGATAAGATGCGACTGCGGCCAGCAGCTGCAGTCAGCTCTTCAGCAGATAGAAAAAGAAGGACGCGGAGTTCTCCTCTACATGCGCCAGGAAGGACGCGGCATAGGGCTCATAAACAAGCTCCGCGCGTACGAGCTGCAGGATCAGGGCATGGATACGCTTGAGGCGAATCTCGCTCTCGGCTTTCCGGGAGACGCAAGAGAATACTACATCGGGGCACAGATCTTAAGAGACCTCGGAGTGCATACCATGAGGCTACTTACCAACAACCCGCAGAAGGTATACCAGCTCTCCGAGTTCGGGCTCGAGATAGTCGAGCGCGTCCCTATCCAGATGCCGGCTACCACGCAGGACCTCTTCTATCTGAAGACAAAGCAGAAGAAGATGGGTCATCTTCTGAACTATGACGACGACGGCGGCTCAGAAGACTCAGGAAAAGATGATGACGGCGCAAGATAGCGCCGATCAGGATATACGATAATAATCAGAACAGTTTATATATTATTTTCAGGAGGAAAAGAAATGAACGTTTTTGAAGGTAAACTTGTATCAGACGACGTCAAGGTCGGCATCGTATGCAGCAGATTCAACGAGCTCGTGGTCAACAAGCTCCTCGGAGGAGCCCTTGACGGACTCAAGAGGCACGAGGTTAAGCAGGAGAACATCGATGTGGCGTGGTGCCCGGGCGCTTTTGAGATCCCTCTCGTAGCACAGAAGATGTGTGAATCAGGCAAGTATGACGCCGTCATCTGCCTCGGAACAGTCATCCGCGGCGACACACCGCACTTCGACTATGTATGCGCCGAGGTATCAAAGGGAGTTGCTCAGCTCTCTCTCAAGTTCGGGATGCCTGTGATGTTCGGCGTCCTCACGACAGAGAACGTGGAGCAGGCGCTGCTCCGCGCCGGATCAAAGGGCGGGAACAAGGGATATGACTGTGCTCTCGGCGCCATCGAGATGATAAACGTACTCAGGGAGATCGGGAAATAGTCCGGCTCAGCGGGAAGTGTCCCGCGACGCCCGTATTTACCCACTAAATAGAAAGGGGTGGAACCTGAGTTCCACCCTTTTCTTTTTCATTCCGTATTATCTTATTTCAGTCCGCGCTCCACGAGCTCCTCTTCGATCTGCTTTATCTCCTCGCGGCGCTTCGTCTTCATCGTCGTAGTCTTTATCGTAGGACGGTCGGAGATGAAGAACCTCTTCACCATCTTGTACGCAGGCATGCTGTCGTTTATCTCCGCCAGATCTTTCTCGAACATCGCGTTGACTGCTTCGTCATCAAGATCATGCTCTTTGAGATATTCCTTATCACAGACCACCTTCACCCAGAGGACGTAGTCGTTCTGCCTGTTCTGCGTGAACACCATGCTTTCCGAAACATACGGCAGGAAGTTGATCAGGTTCTCTATCTCCTCAGGGAACACATTCTTGCCGTTCTTCATTACGATGACATTCTTTTTGCGCCCGGTGATGAACAGATAATCGTCTTTGTCGAAATATGCCAGGTCTCCGGTATGGAACCAGCCGTCTTCCATGACCTCTTCAGTCGCCGCCGGATCGTCGTAGTAGCCGAGCATGACGTTATCTCCTCTGACGACCAGCTCGCCGATCCCCTCATCGTCAGGATCGTCTATCCTCGCCTCGACGTTAGGCATCACATGCCCGCATGAGCCCTTCCTTATGTACCGGTAAGTCTCGCTCGCGATCGTAGGCGACGTTTCGGTAAGGCCGTAGCCCTGGACCGTAAGGATCCCGAGGCTGTTCAGGCCTTCCTGCACGACTGGGTCGAGAGCAGCGGCTCCGTTGATGAAGAAGCGCATGCGCCCTCCCATCTCGTCTATGATCTTCCTGAAAACGATCTTCCTCAGGTTTATGCCCACTTTATCCGCGGCATTGCATATCTTCTTCGCCGCCGCCACCTGTTTCGTCTTGCCCTGCTTCTCTATGCCCTTGCATATCTTCCTGTACATGTTTTCCAGGAGAAGCGGGACGCTCATCATAACGGAAACGTGGTATTCCTGCATATTCTTCGCGATGTATTTCAGCCCGTCAGTGAAGCATGTCGTGAGTCCCTGCGAAAGGAACGTAACGAGTCCCATGAACCCGTATATGTGGTGCAGAGGAAGGATCATCATGTCCACATCGTCCGGGAAGAACAGCTCTTCGCAGTTCATCCCGTAGTTGCAGCTCATGAGGTTCCTGTGGGAAAGCATGACAGCCTTGGACCTCTCTGTCGTCCCTGAAGTGAACAGAAGGTATGACATCCTGTCAGGATCAAGCGGGGTCTCAAGGTATTCTCTGTTCCCTGAATACACTGCGTCCGCGCCCTCCGCGCGCAGCGCGTCCATATTGCTGAACGGGCCGTCCGCAGACCCGAAGCTCATAGGAGACCCTTCGATGAGCTCCGCGCCGTCGATGGCATATGCCTGCGCGAGCTCGCTCGATCCCTCTTCGAAGATCTCCCTTATCATCTTCTCATGCTTCTTATCGTAGAAGACCGCCTTCGCGTGGCTCCTGTTGAGGCAGCTCAGGAGCTCGTCCTTCTGCAGGGCTTTGTCCAGCGGCACTGTCACGCCGACTCCGCAGGCGACCGCCATATCGGCGAGCACCCACTGATAGCTGTTCTCCCCTACTATCGCGACCGCTTCGCCCCTCAGCCCGCGCTCCAGAAGAGCTGTCCCGAGATATTCCATCTCAAGGAACATCTCTTTATATGACGTGTACTTATATTCAGGCTCCGGCCCTCTCTTCGTCTTCGTAATGAAAGCTGTCTTGTCCTTATATCTTTTCGCCGAATGCTCCATCAGCTCACGCATGTCCGTGAACTGAAAGAACTTTTTCTCCAGCCCGTAGTCTTTCCTGTAGCCGTTCATGAGCTCCTCCTATCCAAGCACTTTCGCAAAGCCTTCCATGGCTTTGTCTATCTCCTCATATGATATCACAAGTGGAGGCAGGAGTCTCAGTTTATTCGCCGCAGTAAGAGCCATCACTCCGTTTTCCAGAAGCTCTGCGCAGGCGGCTGACGGATCCATTGACTTCAGCACTATGCCGATCATGAGCCCGAGGCCTGTCGTCTTCTCGACTCCGTCAAGCTCCTCAAGCTTCTTTCTGATGTATTCTCCCTTTTCTCTTACGCCCGCCAGGAACTCGTCGTCCATCCTGTCCAGCACATAGTTCGCGCCGGCGCAGCAAACCGGGTTCATGCCGAATGTGCAACCGTGATCCCCCGGGCTAAGGACGTCAGCGTACTTTCCGCTGCAGAGGACGCCTCCTATAGGGAGCCCGTTGCCGATCCCTTTAGCGAACGTCACCATGTCAGGCTCGATCCCGTACTGCTCGTACGCGAACAGCGTGCCGGTCCTCCCGGTCCCCGTCTGCACCTCGTCTATGATCAGGGCGATGTCGCGCTCCCTGCAGAGCTCAGCCACATCGCTGACAAAGCCTTTATCAAGCACGTTCACTCCGCCCTCGCCCTGTACCAGCTCCATGATCACGGCGCAAGGACACACCTCATCAGCGAGCTCTTTGAGGCCATCGAAGTCATCCGGCTCAGCGTAATAGAATCCCGGCGCGAACGGATCAAAGTCTTTATGGTACCTGTCCTGTCCGGTAGCTGTTATGGCGGCTATCGTGCGTCCGTGGAACGAATCCCTGAGTGAGATTATAGCGTTCCTGCCATTATCGAAGCTCTCCGGCGCCTTGCCCTTGAACACGCCGTAGCTGAACTCCATCTTGCCCGGCTTTCCGGTGCCTTTAGCCATAGTATTCCCATACTTCCTGGCTATCTTGAAAGCCGCTTCGTTCGCCTCGGCTCCTGAATTCACGAACAGAGCCTTCGCCATTCCCGTCCTCTTCACGAGCTTTTCAGCGAGTACCGCCCCCGGCTCTGAGTAGTACAGGTTCGATATGTGCTGATATCTGCCGAGCTGCGCTTCCACAGCGTCTTTCCATCCCGGGTCCGCGTATCCGAGCGAAACTACGCCTATCCCTGCCGTGAAGTCGATATATTCCTTTCCCCCGGCATCAAAAACAGTCGCGCCGGCAGCATGGTCGGCCACCATGTCGAAGCGCCCGTACATGTTTACTATATATTTTTTATCGTTTTTCTTGATCTCTTCAGCGTTCATGATCACTCGCCTTTATAATATTTCCCCTCGGTCCTGCTGAGTATCGCGGTACCGATACCTCTGTCAGTGAATATCTCAAGCAGAAGGCAGTGCGGGATCCTTCCGTCAAGTACGTGGACCCTGTTGACGCCCGCCTCTATCGCCTCTATGCAGTTAGTCAGCTTCGGTATCATGCCGCCTTTCACAGTCCCGTCCTCTATCAGCTTCTTCGCGTCATCCGAGTAAAGCTCCGAGATGAGAGTGCCCGGATCCTTAGGATCCGTGCATACTCCGGCGATATCAGTGAGGTATGCCAGTTTGTTCGCCTTGAGCGCCTTGGCTATCGCGGTCGCCGCGTGGTCTCCGTTGATATTGTACCCCTGGCCGTCTTTATCCTTCCCTATCGGGTAGATCACCGGCAGGAAGTCATTGTCCAGAAGGTCATATATTATCTTCGGATCTACTTCGGTCACTTCACCGACATATCCGATATCTTTCCCGCCGGGCTCGTTCTTCTCACACGTCATCAGGTTCCCGTCCTTGCCGCTGATGCCGACGGCTTTGATGCCGAGGGATTCTGCGCGCGACACGAGCTCGTTGTTGACTTTCCCGAGCACCATCTCAGCGACGTCGAGAGTGTCGGCGTCAGTGATCCTTAGACCATCGTAGAATTTAGTCTCCACGCCGCTCCTTGTCAGCCACTTGCTGATCTCTTTGCCGCCGCCGTGGACTATCACCGGCTTGAAGCCTACCAGCTTCAGAAGCACGACGTCCTGTATAACGCTCTGCCTCAGCGTTTCGTCCTCCATGGCGCTCCCGCCGTACTTTACGACGATTATCTGCCTGTTGAAGCGCTGTATGTACGGCAGCGCCTCGATAAGGACGTTCGCCTTATCTATCCATTCCTGCTTGATCATATCTCCTCCAAATAAATGAATACGGGTTCCTGCGCATCCTTATCATGTCCGGTATTCGCCGTTTATCTTCACATAATCGTATGTCAGGTCGCACCCCCATGCATAGGCTTCCTCTCCGCCGTCGTGGAGATCGACCTCAATGTCAACTTCTTCTTCGCTGAGTATCTCTTTCGCCCTGTCTTCATCGAAGCTTACCGCGAACGATCCTCTGCATACTGGGAGCACGCCCTTCCTGGACGACAGGTCGACGTCGATGTTGACCGCCGAGAAATCGCATGGCGCGTATCCTATAGCGCAGAGCACTCTCCCCCAGTTCGCGTCTTTTCCGAATATGGCCGTCTTGACGAGGTCTGAACAGATGATGCTTTTCGATATGGTCCTCGCCTCATCCTTTCCCGGGGCGTTCTTGACGTGCGCCTGGATCAGCCTGGTGCAGCCCTCGCCGTCGCCCGCTATCTTCTTTGCCATCTCGACGCATATCTCGTGGAGCGCCGACCTGAAGCTGTCGTAGTCGGCTCCAGCTCTGTCTATTATGACGTTCCCGGCTTCGCCGTTAGCTATTATCGCGAGGGTGTCGTTCGTAGACGTGTCCCCGTCGATGCTCACCTGATTGTAGCTGTCTGCTACCTCTTCAGTCAGCGCCTTTTTCAGGAGCTCCGGGCTTATCGCCGCGTCTGTCGTGAGGAACGAGAGCATCGTGCCCATGTTGATATGGATCATGCCGCTTCCCTTTGCGACGGCTCCGAGCACGCATTCTCTCCCGCCGCATGTGAAGGAGACGGCGGCTTCTTTCGGCTTTGTGTCAGTCGTCATCATCGCCCTTGCCGCCGCGGGTCCGCCCTCCTTGGAGAGGTTCTTCACAAGCTCAGGGATGGCCTCCTCAAAAGGCGCGGGCCTCATCTCGACACCGATTATCCCTGTCGACGCCGGGAGCACAAGAGCCGGATCTATGCCGAGCTCTCTTCCCGCTATGTCGCAGGCTCGCTGGGCGATCTCCGTCCCGTTTGACGTGCAGGTGTTGGCGTTGCCGCTGTTCACTACGATAGCCTGCGCCATACCGCCTTCCAGATGGTTCCTCATAACGCCTATGTGCGCGCCCTTGACTTTGTTCGTCGTGTATACCGCGGCCGCGTTCCCGACCACAGTGCTCGCTATCATTGCGATGTCGCCCTTTTCCTTATCGTCTCCGATGCCGGCATACGCCGCGGACGCCCTGAATCCCTTCGGCGACGTCACAGTGCCCTTCTCTATAAGCATAGCCTTTCCTTTCTGTCTATATCCTCAAGCCTTCTGTCTCTTCCGCGCCCAGCATTATATTAAGGTTCTGGACCGCGGCCCCGGAAGCTCCCTTGCCGAGGTTATCGAACCTCGATACAAGTATGATCCTGCCGCTTCCGCCCATTGCCATTATCTCAAATCTGTCGCTCATCCCCATCGTATCGCTGTACAGGAAGCCGCTTTCCGGCGCCCCGCTGATCCCGATGAGAGGCTCGTTTCCGTATCTTTTGCTGTATATCCCGCGTATATCATCCGGGGAGATCTTCTTCGCCAGCATGTCTTCAGTAAGCTCGACCGTCATGACCATGCCTCTGTAGAAGTCGCCGACGACCGGGCAGAACACAGGCTCCTTCTCAAGTCCCGCCATGAGCTTCATCTCAGGAAGATGCTTGTGCTCCTGGGAAAGCGCGTACTGCGCGGGGCTTACAGCCATTCCTCGGCCGTCAGCTCCTAAGTTCTCCATGAGTTCTCTGTGCATCCTGTCATAGTCTTCTATCATTTTTCTTCCGCCTCCGGAATACCCGGTGATGCAGAAGCATGTAAGCTGGGCGTCAGGCGGTATCACTCCCGCGTCCACAAGCGGCCTTGTGAGAAGTATGAATCCGGTGGCGTGGCATCCGGGGTTCGCTACCCTGGACGCGTTCCTTATCTCGTCCCTTTTGCCCTCATACAGCTCAGGCATGCCGTAGACCCACGCCGGATCCGTCCTGTGCGCCGTCGACGTGTCTATGACTCTCACGTCAGGCGGGAGCGCTCCCGCAAGCTCTCTCGAGGCATCGTCAGGAAGGCACATTATCGTAACGTCGGACTCCCTCGCCGCCTCGATCCTGGCTCCGAGATCTTTCCTGAGGCTGTCGTCTATCTCCACCAGCCTTATGTCTCCGCGCGAAGAGAGCCTCCCGCGTATCTCAAGGCCTGTCGTTCCATGTCCTCCGTCGATGAAAACACTGTATTTCAAAGCTCTGCCTCCGTGACTGAAATACCTCTCCAATTTATATTGTATGGTATCATATAATGCATAAAAATGCAAGTTTATTTTAGATTATGCATTATTACCCTCTCTGGCAAAGCCTCCGGCGCTAGTCTGCGGACCTTAATGCAGCAGATTTTGTATATCTGCTGCATTAAGGTATGGCTGCCGCCCCGCGTCAATCCGGCGGCTGTGCCTTGACCGGACACACCATATAATGGTATAATTCTGACACTACTTGAATTACGAAAGGAATCACATCAATGGCTGAAAACGAAGCAGAAAGAAGAAAGAGAGTATTCTCGGGCGTACAGCCTTCAGGCGGGCTACATCTCGGCAATTATCTCGGCGCTATCAAGCAGTTCGTAGACCTGCAGAACGATAATGACTGCATCTACTGCATAGTGGACGAGCACGCCATCACGGTCCCGCAGGATCCGAAAGAGCTGAAGAAGCACATACTCGACCTGGCCGCGCTCTATATGGCAGTAGGAGTAGATCCTGAGAAGTCCATCATTTTCGTGCAGTCAGAAGTGCCGGGACACGCACAGCTGGGATGGGTCCTCGCGTGCAGCTCATATACCGGCGAGCTGTTCAGAATGACCCAGTTCAAGGCAAAGAGCGGCGGGAAAGAATCCGTCGGCACCGGCCTTCTCGTATATCCTGTCCTGATGGCCGCCGACATCCTTCTTTACGATACCGACATCGTTCCTGTCGGGGATGACCAGAAGCAGCATATCGAGCTCTGCAGAGACATAGCCATCAGAGTAAACAATACGATAAAGAAAACGTTCGTCGTTCCTGAGGGAAGGTTCATGAAGGAAGGCGCCAGGATAATGGCGCTCGACGATCCTTCGCAGAAGATGAGCAAGTCGTCCAAGAACATACACAGCACTATCACCCTTCTTGACGACGCTAACAAGATCAAGAAGTCGATCATGAAGTCGGTCACTGACTCGGACGGTATCGTCAGGTTCGATCCTGAGAACAAGCCGGGCGTCAGCAATCTCATGACCATCTACAGCGTGCTGTCCGGCGAGTCTCTCGGCAGCATCGAGGAAATGTACGCAGGAAAGGGATACGGCGACTTTAAGAAGGATCTTGCCGGAGTGGTCCAGGAATCTCTCGCTCCTATCCAGGAAAGATACAATGAGATCAGATATTCCGAGGAACTCCTGAAGACGCTCCATGAGGGCGCCGAAAAAGCGAACGCGATCGCGGAGCGCACCATGAAGCGCGTATACGACACGTTCGGCCTGGGAGTCCCGAAGAAGATCATAAAGTAATATCGAAGCATAACAGTATCATGACATCAAAAAAGCAGACCGGAAATCTTATCCGGCCTGCTTTTCTTATGCTTCAGTTCCACTCTCAAGCGTTCTCAGCGTTTTTCGCCTTTTTTCAGTGTCTGTATCACATTCTCCGTTATCCTCGCCGTAAGGCCCCAAATCACCCTTCCCTCGATGTCGTATACGGGGATGTCGTAGCTCGCCGTCCTCCAAGGATAATCCCTGCCTATCCCGACCTTCTCATACGGGAAGTCCTCATCTATGTCAGGCTTCATCTTCTCTCCGTAATGCTCAGGCTCGGCATCCATTAAGACATCTAGAGGTACCGTAAAGACCTCGCTTACCTCAGCGGGATCCGGCTCTATGGAATCAAGCGCTTCCTGCCTGATGCTTCCGATGAATGTATAAAGCGTGAACCCGCTTCCGTACAGCATGCCGCCCTGTGAGATGACCTCGACGCCGTCGGCTTTGATCCCGAGCTCTTCGCACGTCTCCCGAACGGCACACTCTTCGGGACCCTCGCCATCCTCCATGTGACCGCCCGGAAAGCACACTTCCCCCGGCTGCCTGACGCCGGCCGACCTGACCTCATAGATAAGCGACAGACTGCCGCCGGACATAACAAAAGGCACAAGGACAGAATATGACCGGTGTTCCCCGATCACTTCCGGCGTCCTCGTGCCGTAAATGCTTCTGATATCTTCAATATCCATATACAGCAGTGCTAGTTCAGCACCTCATACTCACTGAAATCGACTCCGATCATCTCTTCCTTCTCAGCTGAGATGCTCACGATGAAGTCGATGTCGTAGCGCTCAGAAATGTCGCCGAGCCTCTTCAGGAAGACAGGAAGGTCTCCCAGCTGGAAGTTCGCGTGCTTCAGTATGCTGTCTATGTAGATGGTTTCGATATCACTGTCAAGGCTTATGATCCCGTACAGGAAGCCGATGTACTCGTCGGAGTTCGTGATCTCATCAAAGTCCTCCATGCAGATGACCCTGATCTTATATGAAAGATCAAGCATCAGACGCGAGTTCTTATTGATGTAGATGACGCTGCCCTGAGCATCCTCAGCCTGTGAGTTCGCAAGATCGATCATCTGCTTGGTCTTGCCGGAACCTTTATGCCCTATCAGTAATTTGACCATATTTAGTGTGCCTCTCTTTCCTCGTTTGGTAATTTCATTATACACGAAACGGAATGCCTATTCAAACCCTATTTGTTCTTTCCGCTCTTCTTTACCATTCCATTCCCGCCGTACGTGAGCTTATGCATATAAAAATGATCGTTTTTTCTTGCGTGAACAGCGATTATGCTGTAATATAAGAATGTTATATTATGCGGTTTTTTCGCATGATTTTACACAAATTCGTTGACTTTATTGACGGTCATCGATATGATTGATATAAACATATTACTTTGATAGGTTTTAAATATTCATGCTTGATTTGGAAGTCATACAAAAATATCTGCCGTTGTTCAGTGACGCTGCCGTCCTTACGGTAAGGATCGGCTTGATCGGGATAATATTCTCGATAATAGTCGGCGTCATCTGCGCTGCCGTCCGGTACTACAAAGTGCCGGTGCTCCGTCAGATAGCGAGAGTGTACATAGAGATAAGCAGGAACACTCCCCTTCTGATACAGCTGTTCTTCATATACTACGGCCTGCCTAAGGTAGGAATCTCGATGTCTGCGGAGACCTGCGGTATAGTCGGCCTTACGTTCCTCGGCGGAAGCTACATGGCAGAAGCATTCAGGAGCGGGCTGGACGCCGTCGCCCCAGTTCAGAAAGAGAGCGCGTTCACGCTCGGGCTTTCGGAAGCCCAGACGTTCAGGTACGTCATCCTTCCGCAGGCGGTATCAGTAAGCGTGCCGGCGTTCGTGGCGAACATCATATTCCTGCTTAAGGAGACCAGCGTATTCAGCGCGATAAGCCTGATGGACCTGATGTTCGTATCAAAGGACCTGATCGGCCTCTACTACGATACCATCGAGAGCCTGGCGCTTCTCGTGTTCTTCTATCTGATAATACTGCTCCCTGTTTCAATACTTGGGACTCTGATCGAAAGGAGGCATCGCTATGCCGAATTTGGGTCTTGAGGTCCTGCTTAAGGGAAGCAACTTCGCGCGTCTTCACGGAGGGCTCGGGGTCGCGCTGGAGATAAGCATGATA
>JAZUNH010000059.1:0-124325 GCA_045604065.1 Anaerovoracaceae bacterium | reverse complement strand
CATCTACGACTACGTCGTAAAGCCTTTCAGCCCGAAGGAGCACATGGCGAGAGTGTACGCCGTTCTTTCCAGAAAGAGTGCCGCGCAGCCTAAGACAGAAGACATCCTCAAGTTCAAGGGACTGGAGATCAACATCCCGGCGAGGACCGTCTCGGTAGACGGAGAGAAGATAGAGCTCACGCCGAAGGAATACGACCTTCTGTTCTACCTCATCCAGAACAAGGGCATCGCTCTCTCAAGAAGCAGGCTCCTGTCCGACATATGGGGATACGATTTCTTCGGAGACGACCGCACAATCGACACGCATGTGAAGAACCTCAGGAACTCACTCGGGCCTTACCGCGATTTCATCGAAACGATCAGAGGAGTCGGATATAAATTTGAAGTAAATGAATAACAGAAAGCTCTTCGATTTCAAAAGCATACATTTCAAGCTGCTCGTATACTTCACCATATTCGCCATCGTGATCATAGCGCTGATCGGCGGTATGGAGATCTTTCTGTTCAACAATTTCTACGGCACCATGAAGGCAAGAGACACGGGGAACCTCGCCCAGGCAATACGTAACGCCTACGCCAGGGAGAGCGTGGAAGACGGGTTCGATCTCGGCTTTTTCGTGCAGAGATTCGGCAGCATGAACGACATATACATACTCATCATGAAGCCGAACGGAGACCAGCTGGACCTGGTCGCGTCCAACCTCGGGAGCGATTCCTACAGCATAATAACCAAGGAATACAACCAGAAGCTCTGGAACCTGTACAGCTCGATCTCCAAAAACGAAGGCAGCGGCGAGATGAACATAACGGTCCGCTCCGCCGAGACCATGCTCGGGGCAAACACGGGAAGCGGGAAGATCCTCGCGTACGCGTGCTATCTGAAGAGGCCGGGAGACGGCACATCAGACCTTCCGAGCAAAACCGGCGGTGACGGCATCAGTAAGGGGACCTACGGCAGCCAGCAGTTCTCGGCATTCTCCGGGAGCGGTCTCGTGCTGTACATCCTGAACCCTCTCTACCCTACGTCGTCTACCGTCAGGATCCTGTCCAACATACTGGTGACCATCATCTTCTTCGTGGTGGTGCTCGTGCTGCTGATGGCTCTGTATCTTTCGCAGCGTATATCAAAACCGATAAAGGACATCACAAGATCCGCCGAGAAGCTTGGCCAGGGCGACTTTGACGTCGAGTTCAAGGGCGGCCACTACTCGGAGCTGAACGAGCTCGCCGACACGCTGACCATCGCCGAGGGCGAGATGAAGAAGACAGAGATGTATCACAAGGACCTGATCGCAAACGTCTCGCACGACATAAAGACTCCTCTCACGATGATAAAGTCATATGCCGAGATGATACGCGACCTTTCGGGAGACGACCCGGAAAAGAGAGAGAAGCATCTCGACATAATAATCGAGGAGGCGGACAGGCTGAACGTGCTGGTCAACGACATGCTCAGCCTCTCGAGGCTCCAGTCGCATAAGCTGAAGCTCGAGACGACGAGGTTCGACCTCTCGGAGGCAGCGAAAGAAGTCCTCTCCTCATACGAGATCCTGAAGGAACAGGAAGGCTACGACATAGAATTCACCGACGGAGGGCCTGTGTATGTGGAGGCCGACGAGAGCAAGATACGCCAGGTCATGAACAACCTCATGACGAACGCGGTAAAGTACTGCGGAGAAGACAAGAAGATAGAGGTGCGCCTGAAGAAGAACGGAAAGGACGCCTGCTTCGAGGTATCTGACCACGGACAGGGCATAGCTCCGGACGAGCTCCCGCATATCTGGGACAGATATTATCAGTCCAGCACACACCACGTGCGCGAGACGAAGGGAACAGGCCTCGGCCTCTCGATCGTGAAAGAGATACTGAAGCTCCACGACGCGAAGTACGGAGTCGAAAGCGAAGTTGGGAAGGGAAGCACTTTCTGGTTCGCGCTTCCGGCAGTCAAATAAAGAAAGATATAAAAAAACGCGGTGCGCGGGCACCGCGTTTTCATATGCTGTTTTATCGCTTCAGTCTCTTGTCTGACTTTATCGCGGCGTGTGTGCCAATGCTCTGGAAGATCTGGACTATAGCGATCAGGAGGACTACCGCGATCACCATGACGAGATACTTGTATCTGTAGTATCCGTAATTGATCGCGATCTTTCCGAGGCCGCCTCCTCCTATGATGCCGCTCATCGCGGAATATCCGAGGATGGTGATTATCGCTGTAGTAAGGCTCGATATCAGCGAAGGCACGCTTTCCGGTATCATCACCTTGGAAATGATCTGCCACGGCGACGCGCCCATGCTGACAGCGGCTTCTATAATGTTCTGGTCCACTTCGCGCAGGCTCGCCTCAACGAGTCTCGCTACGAACGGGAACGCCGCGATGACAAGCGGCACTATCGATGCCACCGTACCAACGACCGTCCCCACGATGAGCCTCGTAAGAGGAAACACCAGGATCATGAGGATCAGGAACGGTACGGACCTCAGCAGGTTTATCACCAGATTGAGAGCCTGCATGAAAGCGGCGGGCATAGGCCTTACGCCGTCCTTCTCCCCGGCTACCAGAAGGACTCCAAGAGGAAGCCCTATTATGACCGCGAACAGCGTCGCGAGTATCGTTACGTATACCGTCTCCCATGTCGCGAGAGGTATCTCTTCTCTGAATATTTCCAGCGCTTCAGCAGTCGCTTCCGGGTCAAATATCTTCTCTATCATTTCAGGTCCACCACCTCTGCCGTTATTCTGTCGTTTTCCGCAAGATAGTCAAGCACCGTCTTCACGTTGTCTCCTTCATCAGGTATAGAAAGGAGCATCTTTCCATATGCTTTGCCGCCTACCGTCTTCGTCTGCGCGGTCATGATGTTCGCCGCGATCCCCTTTTCCATCGCGAGCGACGCGATCAGAGGGGCTCCCGTGGACTCGGCGCTGTTGAACGAGACTGATATGCATACCTCGCCTTCAGGGACTTCAAGATCTCCGCTCTTCTCGTCAGGGAACACGAGCCTGCGGCCCGCTTCCGACTTAGGGTTCGCGAATATCTCGGTCACGAGCCCCGTTTCCTGAACTTCCCCGAAATCGATGATCGAGACTTTGTTGCAGATGTTCTCGACCACGGACATCTGATGCGTGATCACTATGACGGTGATCCCCATCTTCCTGTTGATCTCGCGGATGAGGTCCAGTATCTGGTTCGTCGTCTTAGGGTCGAGCGCGGAAGTCGCCTCGTCGCAGAGCAGGATCTTAGGATCTGTCGCGAGTGCCCTCGCTATCGCCACCCTCTGCTGCTGTCCTCCGGAAAGCTGGGCAGGATACGCGTTGGCTTTATCCGGGAGCCCTACCGTCTCGAGGAGCTCGAGCGCACGCTTCTTCGCCTCGGAAGGCTTCATCCCCTCCAGCTCGAGCGGGAAGCACACGTTCTTCAGGCACGTCCTCTGCATGAGAAGATTGAAGCTCTGGAATATCATGGTCACAGACCTCCTGACCTTCCTGAGCTCCGCCTCTGAAAGCCCTCCCATATCTGTCCCGTCGATCAGGACCCTGCCTGACGTCGGGCGCTCTATCATGTTGATGCAGCGGACGAGCGTGCTCTTTCCGGCCCCGCTCATTCCGATGATCCCGTATATATCTCCGTCTTCAACGGTTATGTTGATGTCCTTCAGGGCTTCGACATTCCCGTCCTTTGTCTCAAATGTCTTATACAGATGCTGTATCTCTATCATTTACTGCCTCTTCTGTTATTTAGTCACTACCTTTTTCTTCTTGCAATATCCGGAAGTGAATGTGTCGCCGTTTTTCTTCAGATATGTGTAGACCGTAACGTAATATCTCTTCTTCCTTTTCAGCTTTTTCACGGTGTATGACGTCTTGTCCTTATTTGTTATCTTGATTGTCTTGCCGCCGGAAAAATCGCTGTGCGTGCTGTACCTGATCCTGTATCCCGTGACCTCATCGCTCATCTTCTTCCACTTGACCGTGAAGCCCTTCTTCCTCGGGACGACCTTGACGATAGACGTCTTCGGCGGCTCTACGTACATTATCAGGTAGCATTGCGGATGTTCGTACCCATTGACTTTAAGAGTCATGCCGTAAGAGTCCACGCCGTTAAATTCTTCGGTGAACGTGGTCGTATAGCTGTCTTTTGCCAGGACCGTACCGTCTTTGAGCTTGACTTTGAGATTCGGCACCGTGACTCCGTTACTGCTGTAGCTCACGCTGACACTATCAATGTACGAGAACAGCAGCCTGTTTTCTTTGGTCACCGCGTCGAACTCCCACGCGGCGGCGCGCTCAACATAGTTTTCAGGCTGTTTATAGTAATATACCTTATTGCCCTCCTGCTGTGACATGCATCTCACGCTCTGTATGAACGAGAGTCCTGATTCCAGCTTCGTATCCGCCGTTATCACTTCTTTTGCGTTTCTTCCGTCGGTGAGCACCCAGTCATCCGTATGATGTACTCCATACATCTCTTTTGTCGTGAGCAGGAAATTCTCGTGCTCGGCAAAGTCAGGCCAGAAATCTCCCCAGTCTGCGTCATCCCACGTAACGTCCAGATAGTAGTATTTCCCGTCCATCTGCACCGCGTTCCACGCGTGATCCTCGTCTTGAGACGATATGAACTCACAAGGGATATCAAGGCGCCACATCAGATACTTGAACGCCTTTGAATACCCGTCGCAAACAGCATAGCCCTTCCAAATGGCTTCAACGGCGCCGCCGAATAGATAGTCAAAGTCATACTCTATGTTCACCACAAGATAGTCGTGTATGAACAGGATCTTCTGGAAGTCGGTCCAGCCCGGCTCCACCTGATCCAGTATCCCGTTTACCTTGCCATAGAACTCCTGCATGTCCTGTTCGGAATACTTGTACCCATCAGGATATTTATAGCTGTCAGGGTATTTCTCAGCGGTCCTGAGGATAACTTTATATACCTCCCTGACTTCGCCAACATCCCTGAAGCTTATAAGATAATCGGCCGTACATTCGGGATGTGTTTCCAGTATTTTATTGTACGTGTTAAAAAGCGTCTGCCGTTCTTCTGTTGGGATATGATACTCGCTCACATTGATCTCAGTTTCCCTGTTCTTAAGATTTCTCAGCAGATAGTCCTCCAGCGGCTCAGTCTCCGCGAACGCGGGCGCCGCTATGATGAGCGCCGCTGTCAGAGTGAGTACCAGTATAATTGCCCTTCTTGCCAGTCTTTCCATTTCGATTGCTCCTAATCATTCATTACTTCAACATCTATGGCTTTGTACTTCCCGTTCTGGGTGAAAACGTATATCCGGCATCCGCCGAATGACTTTGCTTTGATGACGCCTTTGCTCGTGACTATGGCAACGCTCCTGTCCGTCGACTCGTATCTCAGCTTCCCGTGAGGAACGACTTTAGTCCCGCTCTTCTTCCTGGCTCCTGCCTTAAGAGAGATCGTCTGCCCCTCCTTCATCTGAGCGGCTTTCCTCACCGCTTTGCTGCTCACCGATACGCCGGTGTGGTTTGCTTTCGCCCTGCTGCCCTTTGTAGCCACATGTATCGTCTTCGACGTGCTCATCACCTCGTCGCCTGACCCCGTCCACTGGACAGCGACCACGATGAACTTGTAATACGTCTTCGGGCTGAGCTTCTTCCCGCCGATCTTCCTGATCGTGACAGACGGCTTTTCCGACAGATTGTCCACGGTCGTCAGCTTCTTGAACTTATTCTTCCCGCACTTGGCGCCGTAGACTATATAGCGGGACGCCTCCTGTTCCATATAGTCTATAGTCCGCTTCCATGAAAGCTTTATCGACCGCTTACCCTGCTTGGACGATGTCAGCCTGACCATGCTGAACTGCGATCCCGGCATGTCTTTCTCTGACTTGCTCTTACGTATGGCTTTATCTGCCTTTTCGATCGCGGCGCCGTGCCCGCAGGACGTTCCGTCGTCCCCCGGCTTGTCCTTATGGTCGAGCTTAGGAATGGAGTCCCAGTATCCGGTATGGCAGATCCTGCATTCATATTCGATGATGCCCTCATCGTTATATGTCGGCGGCTGGGTGAAGACAGCCTTATACTCGTGCCCGCCCGGGATGACGATATCCGCGTCCGTGGTTTCCTGTGTCAGTTCCGGATCGAGGAACTTCTTCCCGCAGGTGGTGCACCACCAGTATTCCTTCCGGCCGTCTGCCGTACAGGTCGCCTCCCTGGCGGATATATGCCGCACGCGTATGTGCGTCCCCGCGTCATGCCATAGCTCGCTTCTCCTGGACTCTCCGCAGAGGCTGCAGGTACGTACCAGGTAATACCATCCGCCGTTACTGCAGATGGAAGATGTAAGGCCCTCATATGTGCGGATCCACCTGTGCGTATGGCCGGCAGGAATGAAGCTTATGTCCATGCTCCTCCCGGCGTTCGAGAGGAATTCTATGTGGTTCCCCGAATCCACTCTCTCATCAGGCCTGGTCGTATAATCATCACTCGTGTCCATGAATACCGGAAGGTTTATGTTAGGGTTCGAGGACGATTTGTATGTATTGTCCCACAGATACTTATCGTAGAACGGCTTGCCTGATTCCGGGCTTGTCCCGTTCATCGTATAGCCCCCGGACGTATCTTTCTCCGGGTACAGAGGCATTATCGCCGGCCTGTGCTCCGGGTTGTTGATATCGTAGTATGCGTGCCAGTTGCTGTCCAGGCCGCTCTGGATCACCTTTTCGTCTATGTGCCAGATGACGATGCCGCCGTTTTTATTATATGTATTGTTGTTGACGTAATTGTATGAGAACATGCCGCTGTCCCATTTGTCCGGATACCTGGATTCGATAATAAAGTATTCCCCGGTGTACCCGGTGTCTATCCGGTAGACTTTGTTCATGTTCATCCGGCTCGACTTCGCGTAGTTCTGAGCCGTTACCGTATATTCTCCCTGACTCGTTATCTTCTGAGGCGTCAGCCACCCGTACATCATCCTGCACCACGGGTCGAGAGGAGCAGGCCTGTAATTCCCGCTGCTGTCCCGGGACCACGATCCATGACCCATCAGGCTTACATAGCCGACTCTGTAATCATCCCAGTACCGCGTCCCTGAATTACCTGACGAAGTATCGTAAAGGTCAGGGAATCCGATGTTATGCCCGAGCTCGTGTGATATGCCGCCATACCTTCCCACTTCCTCCACGATGGTGCCGGAATTTTCCTTTTCCATCTTTTCCGGAACGCAGACGAATGAGTCGAACATGAAGGTTTTCCCTCGCTGCTCGATCTTCGGTACCGAATAATCCGTGACTTTATATTTCCTGATCGCGGCTCTGTACCAGTACATGAACGATCTGAGGTAAAGCGAGTCCGAATACTGCTTGACCTTGCTCGGCACTCCGTAATCATATCCCGCGATTATGTATGCTACCGCAAGCTCGTCGTTCGTGAGCGTGCCGTCGCCGTTATCGTCATAGTCTTCAAGGTCCACATATTCACAGGCGCTTTCAAGGGCGTCGCAAAGGACTCTTGTGAGCTCCGCTTTGTTTGCCGTATCGTCACGTCCCCAGTCGCGGTGGTTCCTGTTCACTCTTACGTGTATGATCCCGTCGTTCGTCTTATCCTTGAGGTTGGAGTTCGTGCCCCCGTACCTGCTGTTTTCCGAGACGGGAACAAATTCCAGCTTCTCATATGACATGTCCATATAGAAATCACGGACGCTGTCATCATCTCCGAACATGGGCTCAGACCAGTCGTAATAGTCTTCATAGTCTATGTTGTTCAGGCCGACCACGATCACCATCATAGGTATGGTTATCTTGCTGTCGTTCAGGGAAAGCCCCGAGTTGCCGCCGCTCTTCTGCTTTTCCATGACTTCCGGGATGACCGGGTCTGCCACGCCCGAGATACACGCCCTCTCTTCCGGGCTGTAGTCCGCTTCCGGGTCAAGGCAGTCCGCGAAGCTCGCGTCCGGCAGGATCAAAGCCGCCGCAAGCAGGCTTATGACGATCGCCGCCTGCACCATCTTCTTCAAACTGATACTCATGACACATTACCGCCTTGCATCACAAATGCAGATATATGTACAGGTACATTGTACCATACTTTCAGACAAAAAGCCGTCATGCTTTATCCAAACATGACGGCTTTATCGCTTTTATCTCAGCTGTTTACTTGACCTGCTGGAGCACGTCCAGGCTGTCTTTCTTTCCCGGATAGAGTCCGAGAGGCTCGCAGTGTACCGCGGCAACGGAAACGATGTGTGTCCCGTTTTCCTTATTGAAGTCATCCATGTACGGAACGTGCTGGAAGTAGTTCGCGTCCAGCTCTCCGCTCTCAACTACGTTGTTAGGCTGCACATAGTCAGTGAACTCCTTGATGTCCAGAGTTATGTCCTTCTCCGCAAGGATCTCCTGGGCGATCTTCAGGATCTCAGCGTGAGGCGTAGGCGACGCCGCTACTGAGATCTTCTCTCCCTTCAGCGCGTCATAGTCAACGTCAGGATCGAAGCCGTCTGTCGGCTCGTCTACTGTGCTGACTACTGATCCCTTATATTTCTCGTCGATGAAGTCCTTCACCTTCTGGCTCGTTACGGCTGCGACCAGCGCCTTGATCTTAGGCTCGTTCTCGTTTCCTTCCTTTACTGAAAGGATGTTGGAGTACTTGGAAGCGCTGCCCTCGATGATCAGCGAATCCTCCACAGGATTCAGGCCCGCGTCGATGGCGAAGTTCGAATTAATTATCGCAAAGTCAACGTCCTGCAGCGTATTAGGAAGCTGCGCGGCTTCTACTTCTTTGAACTCGATATTGTCCGGCGCCTCGACGTCTCTCGGCGTAGCCGTGATATCGATGCCCTCTTTCAGCGTGACGTATCCGTTGGCTTCAAGAAGCAGCAGGGCTCTTGCCTCGTTTGTAGTATCATTAGGGATGGCGATCGTGATCTTCTCAGCCGCCTTTTCACCCTCATCGCCGCTCTTCTTTCCGCATGATGTCATCATCACTGATGAAACACAAAGTACAGCGATAAGCAAAACAGTCAGTAATCTTTTCATTCTTTCACTCCTCCTTCATATAGAATGCTATTACAATATAGCATCAAAAAAGCATGCGGTCAAGCGTTTCCAACGGTTTGAGCCTTATAGAAAACATATTGCCCGTTATATGCTTTCCTTATATGCGCTTACTGCTTCATAAATGTTTTTTACTCCGATCACACGTATGCCCAGATCTTTCGCGGAGATCTTCTCAGCGTTCCTTCTCGGCATTATTATCTCTTCATAACCGAGCTTTGCAGCTTCCACCGCTATCCGGTCAGCGTTCTGGCAGGATCTCAGGTCTCCCGTGAGCCCGACCTCGCCGACGGCAAGAAGGCGCCTTCCCGGCACTATCCCTCTCATCGTGGAGTATACCGCGAGCGCGACGCCGAGATCGACCGACGTGCTGTCAGGCCTGAGGCCTCCGACGACGTTCACATAAACGTCCTGGTCGATCAGCCTCATCCCGAGCTTCTTTTCCAGCACGGCGAGTATCATGGAAAGCCTCTGGCTGTCTATGCCTACAGAAGTCCTTCTCGCGAATCCCACGCCCGACGACGAGGTAAGGGCCTGCACCTCGAGCAGCACCGGCCTGCTCCCTTCGTAGACCGCCGTTATTACCGATCCCTCAGCCTGCTCGTCCGTATTCTCAAGGAAGCTCGCGGAGATGTCCGTGATCTCTGTAAGGCCGTCCTCACCCATCTCGAACGCTCCTATCTCTGAAGTCGTCCCGAACCTGTTCTTGAACGCTCTCAGTATCCTTATGTCGTGATCCCGCTCTCCCGTGAAGTTTAATACACAGTCAACGAGGTGCTCGACGATCTTAGGACCGGCGAGATCTCCGCTCTTGGTAACGTGCGCGACGATGAACACAGGTATGTTCCTCGTCTTCCCGTACTTCATGAGGATGTTCCCGCACGCTCTCACCTGCGACACGCTTCCCGGAGCCGAATCGAGCTCAGCCGTGTACATAGTCTGTATGGAATCTATTATCAGGAACGCCGGCTTCATATCATCCACCGCCGACTCCACATTCTCCATATTCGTCTCGGACATCACGAACAGGTCGTCTCCGAGATCCGGGCAGACTCTGTCCGCCCTCATCTTGATCTGTTCCTCTGATTCCTCTCCGGACACATACAGGACCTTCCCCGACGACCCCGCTATGTGCGACGCCGCCTGTACTATAAGCGTGGATTTGCCTATCCCCGGCTCTCCTGAAATGAGTACAAGGGAACCTTTTACGAGTCCGCCGCCGAGCACTCTGTCCAGCTCTCCGATACCAGTGCTTATCCGCTCGTAATCGGCAGATCCGACCCTCTTCAGAGCCGAAGGCTTTGACGCGCGTCCGGCCGCGGCTCTGCCAAGACCTGTCCTCGACCTCGAGTCATCCTCGGGCGCGAGATCCACCTTCTCCTCGATCATTGAATTCCAGGCTCCGCAGATGCACTGTCCCATCCACTTAGGGCTCTCGTATCCACACTCCTGACAGACAAATACGGTTTTCGTCTTCTTCGCCATTTCTTTCTCCTGATGTGCGCGCCACATTTGCGGTGCGGCCATTGTGCCCCGACACCTTAATGCAGCAGATTTTAAAAAACTGCGCTTTTTTGCTGCAATTATGCAGCAGATCTGATGATAGTGCCGGGTTTTGCTGTTTCCCAGTCAGAGCCGTGCCCTGAAAGGCCCGAAAATCTATGCTTTTGCAGCAGTTTTTGCAAAATTGATCTTTTTCGCTGCATATCTGCAGCAGTTTTCTTTAAATTATCCGTTTTTGCTGCATTAAGGTCTGTGCGCTTCTTCCTTATATCATAGAAAAAAGGCAGGCACATGATACGTGCCTGCCTCCCTACCAGCAAATCGTTATTTGTTCTCTTCCTCAGCCGCGTGCTTCGCGATGATCTCTTCTGCGAGGTTCCTAGGAACTTCCTCATATCTTGAGAACTCCATTGTGAACGAGCCTCTGCCCTGTGTCATGGCGCGGAGCCCGAGCGCATAGTCGAAGAGCTCAGCCTGAGGCGCTTCTGCCATCAGCTTCTGGCCGTCAGCCTGCGGCTCCATGCCGAGGATGCTTCCGCGGCGCTTGTTCATGTCGCCCATGACGTCTCCCATGAAGTCGTCAGGAACGAGGATCTCAAGCTTCATGATAGGCTCGAGCAGGCAAGGGTTCGCCTCCACGATACCTTTCTTGAACGCGAGTGAAGCAGCGATCTTGAATGATACTTCGTTGGAGTCTACAGGATGGTACTTACCATCATACAGGACAGCCTTGACGCCCTGTACCTTGCATCCCGCGAGAGGTCCCTTCTCCATGCATTCCTGGAGTCCCTTCTCTACCGCAGGAATGTAGTTCTTAGGAACAGATCCTCCGAAGATCTCCTCTGCGAACTCGAAGTCCTGATCGGACGGGCTGAACTTGATGAATACGTCTCCGAACTGTCCGGCTCCGCCTGACTGCTTCTTGTGCTTTCCTTCCACATCCGACGTCCCCTTGATCGTCTCTCTGTAGGCGATCTTCTGAGGGATCGTGTTGACCGTTACGCCGAACCTGTCCTTGAGCTTGGCCTGGATGATGCCGAGCTGCTTGTCGCCCTGTCCTCCGAGGAGCGTCTGGTGTGTCTCAACGTTTCTCTCGACCACGAACGACGGATCTTCTTCACGCAGCCTGTTCAGGCCTGTGCCCATCTTATCCTCATCGTTCTTGTCCGCAGCCTCTACAGCGATGAAGTATGTCGCCTGAGGATATGCGATAGGCGCGAACTTGACTGTCTTCGCCTTGTCGCAGAGCGTATCTCCGGACTGTGTGAACTGGAGCTTGGCTACTGCCACGATATCTCCTGTCTCAGCGGCCGGCGTATCGATCTGCTCTTTTCCTCTCAGGAAGAAGATCTTTCCGATCTTCTCAGGCTTCTCTGAATTCGGGTTGTATACCTCAGACGCAGCCTCGAGCTTTCCTGTGACTACCTTTATGATCGAGATCTTGCCCACGAACGGGTCGATGATCGTCTTGAATACGAACGATGAAAGCGGAGCGTCCTTTGCAGGCTCCACGTCTCCGTCCTCAGCAGCGTATGGCGCGTGCTTCAGAGGATCCGCGACGCATGACTCTATGGCGTCCAGTATGTCGTCGACTCCCTGCCCGATCTGGAATACAGACTGCAGCACAGGAACGATATCGCCCTGGGCTATACCGTTGGCAAGACCCTGCTTGATCTCGTCCTCTGAAAGCTCTCCCTCATCGAAGTACTTCTCCATGAGTTCCTCGTCTGTTCCCGCGATGGCTTCCATAAGCTCGTCGTCGATATCGGCCGAGATAGGAAGTGAAAGCGGAGCTACCGCTACGCCGAACTTATCCCTGAGCGCTTCTACTGTAGCGTCGAAATCGAGCTCGTCCTTATCTCTCTTATTGATCACGAACATGCGAGGCACTCCGTTCTTCTCGCATGCCTTCCATGCCATCTCCGTACCTACCTGTACGCCGGCTCCGGCGTCGACGATTATCACCGCCGCCTCGGCAGCCTTCAGCGCCGCTGTGACTTCTCCAACAAAGTCAAAGTCTCCCGGCGTATCTATGAAGTTGATCTTCTTGCCTTTCCATTCTACCGGAACGATCGAAGTATTTATCGACGATCCTCTCTCTATCTCCATTTTATCGTAGTCAGACACAGTGTTTCCGCTCTCTACTTTTCCGGCCTTTGTGATCGCCTTCGAAGTAAGGAGGGCCGCCTCCACGAATGTAGTCTTCCCGCAGCCGCCGTGTCCGAGCAGTGCGACGTTTCTGATGTTCTCACTTGTATAGCTTTTCATTAACCATACCTCCTTGATTTTTACACGTATAATAATTATATAACAAAAAAGCCATGCGTACAATGGAATATTATGTTTGTTTTGTGTTATATTATATGTACTATGCCGTTTATGAAAACGGCGGGAAAGGCTTTAGGAATAATGTCAGAAAGAAACGATATCACAGTAAAGGCTCTTTTCCGCGAGCCTGAGAAGTTCGCGGACAGAGAGATAGTAATAAGCGGATGGGCCAGACAGAACAGAGCTTCCAACCAGTTCGGCTTCATACAGCTGAACGACGGGTCGTTCTTCACTCCGGTACAGGTTGTGTACGAGAAGGACAGCATCGATAACTTCCAGGAGATCGCGGGGCTCGCGCTTTCCTCAGGCGTCAAAGTGACCGGAAAGTTCGTCCTCACGCCTGACGCCAGGCAGCCGTTCGAGATCCACGCTGAAAAGATCGAGGTACTCGCAGGATCCTCTTCTGAGTATCCGCTCCAGAACAAGCGCCACTCCATGGAGTTCTTAAGAGAGATAGCGCACCTCCGCCCGAGGAGCAATACTTTCGCGGCGGTGTTCAGAGTGCGTTCCCTGATCGCCTACGCGATACATAAGTTCTTCCAGGAGCAGGGCTTTGTTTACGTCCACACCCCTATCATCACGGAAAGCGACGCCGAGGGCGCCGGAGAGATGTTCAGGGTGACGGCTCTCGATCCGGAGGATCCACCGAGGACGGAAGACGGGAAAATCGACTGGTCGAAGGACTTCTTCGGCAAGCCTACCAACCTGACAGTGAGCGGACAGCTTGAGGCAGAGATCTTTGCTCTCGCGTTCAGGGACGTGTACACTTTCGGGCCTACGTTCAGGGCAGAGAACTCCAACACGCAGAGACACGCCGCCGAGTTCTGGATGATCGAGCCTGAGATCGCTTTTGCCGATCTTGAGGACGCGATGGATCTTGCCGAGGCGATGGTCAAATATATCCTGAAGTATGTCATCGAGAACGCTCCTGAAGAGATGGAGTTCTTCAACACGAGGATAGACAAGGGCCTCCTCCCGAGGCTCCAGAACGTGATCGACTCAGAATTTGAAAGGCTCCCATACACGGACGCCGTGGAGATCCTGGAGAAGGCTGACAGGAAGTTCGATTATGACGTTTCCTGGGGGATCGACCTCCAGACGGAGCATGAGCGCTACCTCACAGAAGAGGTGTTCAGGAAGCCGGTATTCGTGACAGACTATCCTAAGGACATCAAGGCGTTCTACATGCGCCTGAACGACGACGGGAAGACAGTCGCGGCGAGCGACCTTCTCGTGCCGGGGATCGGCGAGATCATCGGAGGAAGCCAGAGGGAAGAGCGCCTCGATTATCTCGAGAAGCGCATGGACGAGCTCGGGATGAACAAAGACGGCTACTGGTGGTACAGAGAGCTCCGTAAATACGGAGGCGTAAAGCACGCGGGCTACGGCCTCGGATTTGAGCGCATGATCATGTACGCTACGGGCATGAGCAACATAAGAGACGTGCTCCCGTTCCCGAGGACGCCGAAAACGGCAGAATTCTAGGAGGAAGATATGAGTGATTTCAACGCATCGAATTTCTACGCGGAATGCAGAGAGCTTTTCGGAAGCTACGCAAGCGCGGTCGGATACGCGACTCAGGGGATAGAGGAAGTGCCGGACCTCAAGCCGAGGCGCGAGATCTTCGTCGCGACACTTCTCGGCGACAAGAACCTTTCAGACGCCTGCCAGAACGATCCGACGATATACTATTATAATGTAATACGCTACTGCCTGACCGCCGGCATAGAATACGGCGCGCAGTGGCAGGTAAAGCCAGAGGGCTTTGATGAAGAGGGATATGACGAGATCCTGTATAAGAATAATGTAGGAAGACGCTCGACGGATATAACAGAGAATATCTGCCCTTCGCCGGCCGCATGGAAGCAGTTCCTGATTGGACTCCACAGAGTGTGGAGCAGCCAGATGCAGCCTTACATAGGATCCGGCGAGAGCGAGAGCGGCGCGGAGCCTGTGAGCGCGACCGGAAAGCAGTCTGAAGCGGTCATCCAGTCATGCTTCGCCGTGTTCCAGCTCGGGGTAGCGATAGCGCTCGAAAAGTTCGACGCTCCTGAAGAGGACGCAGAAGCTGAAGATGCTGAGGAAGCGAAGGAGGAAAAAGATGAATAAAGCAGGAAAGATCGCCGTTATAATCGGAGCGGTGCTGCTGGTTATCCTGATCCTGGCTGGATTCATCTATTTCTCGCGCTCGAGCACGCAGAGATCCATCAAGGATTTCCAGAGCGAGTACACAGGCGGCCTGAACAGGATAGTGAACGTGTATTCCCATGACGGTGACAAGATCGCCACATACGAAGGAAAGATCGACATCGCCGAGAGGAGCGACACGGTCGTCAAGTTCCAGCTCAAGGGCAAGAGATACATCTACTACAACGCTGTAGTGGAAGTGATAGAGAAATAATAAACAGCACGACTTTAAAAGCGGGACGCTATTTCGCGTCCCGCTTTTGTATTGCCGATTCAGCAGCTACTTCACCCTGATCTTCACAGTTTTCTTTTTCGTGAGAGGAAGGTGATTGGCGTCGCCCTTTACGGCGATTTTCACCTTTATCGTATAGGTTCCCTTCTTCGTGCCTTTCTTCACCGTGATCTTACCGCTCTTACTGCTTACCGCGAGCTTCTTTGATCCGGACACCCTGCTGTACCTGACGGTGCCCGCGGCGTTCCTGACCGTGAGCGGCGCCGTAAGCTTCTTCGCCTTCTTCAGCGCTGAATATCTTACCGTCTTCGTCCCGGCAGAGATCTTCGCAGGGTTCTTTGCTTTCGATATCGTGAATTCTATCGTCAGCGCCCCGGAGTACCTGGCCTTCTTTGACGCCTTGCCGGAAATGATCATCTTCGCGGTGCCGGCGTTGATATTGTCCTTATATCTTATCCAGTAGCTGTCTCTGCTCAGCACCTCGTCTCCGAGCATAATGACAGGCTCAGGCCGTATCTCCTCTCCTGTATATACGTATTCCTCTCCCGGATTCTCCATTCTCGCAGCCGATATGTCGCTAGCCGTAAGGACCCGCGCTATCTCGTGACTCCCTTCCAGCATGAACTTCGTCGCGAAGTCGCCGCTGCTCTTGCTTTCGCTGTCGTACAGCCCGTCCTGCACCTCGCCGTCATGATACTTCTTTATCCCGACTCCTGACCCGTCTACAATTATCAGCGTGGCCTTAGGATCATCCTTCAGGTATCCTGCCGTCGTATATGTATAGTAGATACGCTTATACAGGCTCTCATCATCGCCCACGGCCATCGCGGCGCCGCGCGGTATGTAGAACTCTCCGCTGTACGGATTCTCAGGATCCCTGCTGCTGTATTCGTTCGTGTGGTTGTGGCCGTGAAGATATACGACGTCTCTGATTACGGTCGCTCCTGATCTGCCTGCAGCCTCGCCTGTAGCGGCGTAGTTCAGCGCGTCGCTCCATACCGCGGCTCCCAGGTTGTCCTTTCTCGCGTAATGAAGCGGGATGTGGCAGAGCACGATGACCGGAACGGTATTATCCTCCAGCGTGTCGATCCAGTCCATGAACTCCTCCGCCGCGGCTTCGGCTCTGGCCTTTTCCTTCATATCATAGAAGGCGATGCCGTATATATAATAGGCAGTGCTTCCGTCGCTGTTCAGGCCTTCCTTCATCAGGCCGGAGCCTTCTCCTTTGTCCGCGAACATGATCCCCGCGTCGTCGGTCGCGTTCGCGTCGTGATCTCCCCAAAGTATCGACATGTCCTCAGGCGAATCCACGCCGCGGAAGCCGACCTCCCTGACCTCGTCATATATCATGGACGTGTCATATGCCGGAGCTTTCTCACCCAGCTCGCCCTCATCCGGCTCACTTTCTTCTTCACTTTCACCGACGCTGTCGTTGCCGCTTCCTACCATGTCTCCCATGACGCATACATATTCCACGGAAGCGTCCTCCGCGGCAGGCATTCCTGAAAACGCGGCTTCTATTGCGCCAGCGTTATCGTGCCTGTCCGAAGCGAACGCGAGGTAATGTACTTCGTCCAAAGCCCCGTCGTCCGCAAAGGCATCTCCCCTGGACAAAGCCTGCGGCGCCGAAAAAACCGCCGCGGCGATCAAAATCATTGAAACCAGTTTTCTGATATCCATATCGCTCCTCTCCTCGTTGCCATCCAATGATATGTAATTATATCACAAAGCGAAATTCTTAAAAAAGTCAAATATTGCCAGCAGAGCACACAGATTTTTGTTGTATAATACCTCCTGCAGGGGTTAGAAAAGAAGGCCCCTGTTTTTTTGCTCTCAAGGGCATCACAAAGCGGCTTTCAGGCTCAAAATACGGGCCAAAAAATAATTTTCCTTAAGACACAAGATATAGTGTATTTACCTATTGACATCACCAAATATTGCGCATATAATGTGTCTTGCACAGCGTCAAAAAGAGCATTTTGAAGGGAGCACGCAAGGGGTGAAAACAACGGTCAGGATCGCAGGACAGGTAAAGCATTCGGCAGTAGACGGGCCGGGTGTGAGATACACGATCTTCCTGCAGGGCTGCCCGCATGGCTGCAAAGCCTGCCAGAACCCCGAGACTCACGACCCTTTAGCGGGGACGGAGAGAGATGTCGACGAGGTCATAGAGGAGATCCTCTCGACAAGATTCCTTGACGGGATCACTCTTTCCGGCGGTGATCCGCTCTTCCAGCCTGAAGCATCGATGGCGATAGCCAGGGCTGCGAAGGAAGCAGGACTGTCAGTGTGGGCCTATACAGGATGGACTTTTGAGCAGATAATGGACGGAGCAGGCGGAGCGATAGATCCGCCGGGGCAGGCGAAGGATGTGCTCAGATACATCGACGTACTAGTAGACGGAAGGTATGTCGACGCTCTCCATGTCGATGGCGACAAGCGTCAGGAATGCATGTGGAGAGGGAGCACGAACCAGCGGCTTATAGACGTGCAGACAAGCCTCAAGACGGGGCACGCTGTGGAATACGAAGAATAGAACGGGATCGTGAACGGGATCCCAGGGGGGGGAATCATGAAAAGTATCATCAAGAGAACAGGCCAGGTCGTTCTGTTCGACCAGACCAAGATCGAAAACGCTGTCGCTCAGGCTTTCGTCGCCACAGGCGAGCTTGATACACGCGACGTATCATCAGTAGCAAGAACAGTAGCTCTGATGGCGGGATCTGCTATCCGCGAGCAGGGCATAGAGACTCCTACAGTAGAACAGGTGCAGGATGAGGTCGAGAACGCCCTCATGACATGCGGCTTCCCTAAGACAGCCAAGGCATATATCCTGTACAGAAGCCAGCACCAGAAATTACGTAACACCAAGGACACGCTCCTTGACTACAAGAAGCTGGTAGACGGCTACATCGGAACAGAAAAGGACTGGCGCGTGAAGGAGAACTCCACAGGCACGATGTCAGTAGGCGGACTCATCCTTTCGAACTCCGGCGCCATCACGGCGAACTACTGGCTGACAGAGGTATATGACGACGAGATCGCGGACGCTCACAGAAAGTGCTTCATGCACATCCACGACCTTTCAATGCTGACAGGATACTGCGCAGGCTGGAGCCTGAAGCAGCTGATCAAAGAAGGCCTCGGCGGAGTACCTGACAGGATCACATCCGCTCCTGCGAAGCACCTCTCTACTCTCTGCAACCAGATGGTCAACTTCCTCGGTATCATGCAGAACGAGTGGGCCGGAGCTCAGGCATTCTCGTCATTCGATACTTACCTTGCCCCGTTCGTAAAGGTAGACAACCTCTCATATAAAGAAGTCAAGCAGTGCGTACAGTCATTCATCTACGGCGTGAACACACCGTCAAGATGGGGAACACAGGCTCCGTTCACCAATGTTACCCTTGACTGGACAGTACCTGAAGACATGGTAAACAACCCTGCGATCGTCGGCGGCGAAGAACTCGACTTCACATACGGCGACTGCAAGAAGGAAATGGACATGGTCAACAAGGCGTTCATCGAGACAATGATCGAGGGAGACGCCAACGGCCGCGGATTCCAGTATCCTATCCCTACTTACTCCATCACGAAAGACTTCGACTGGAGTGAGACAGAGAACAATAAGCTTCTATTCGAGATGACCGCAAAATACGGAACACCATATTTCTCGAACTACATCAACTCAGACATGAAGCCTTCAGACGTAAGGTCCATGTGCTGCAGACTGAGACTCGACTTAAGAGAGCTCAGGAGAAAAGGCGGCGGCTTCTTCGGTTCCGGGGAAAGCACAGGCTCCGTCGGAGTCGTTACGCTCAACCTTCCGAGACTGTCATATCTCTCAAGCAGCAAAGAGGACTTCTACGAGATGCTCGACCACTATATGGACATCGCTGCCCGTTCGCTCGACATCAAGCGTAAGGTCATCACAAGACTTATGAACGAAGGCCTCTATCCATACACAAGGCGCTACCTCGGCACTTTCGACAACCACTTCTCCACTATCGGACTCGTGGGCATGAATGAAGCCATCAGGAACGCCAAGTGGATGAGCGGCGACATCACCGACAAGGCCGGCAAGGCCTTCGCGGTGGAAGTCCTGAACCACATGAGATCACGCCTTTCTGATTATCAGGAAGCTTACGGAGATCTCTACAACCTCGAGGCGACTCCGGCAGAATCGACTACATACAGATTCGCGAAGCACGACGTAGAGGAGTTCGGCGACATCATCACAGCCGCAAAGCCGGGTGAGGCTCCATACTACACCAACAGCTCACATCTTCCAGTAGGCTACACAGACGATATCTTTGATGCTCTGGAAATGGAAGACGAGCTCCAGACGCTCTACACATCAGGAACAGTATTCCACGGATTCCTCGGACAGAGGCTTCCTGACTGGAAGTCAGCATCCAACCTGGTACGTAAGATCGCTTACAACTTCAAGCTTCCGTACTACACGATGTCGCCGACATACTCTGTCTGCAGAGAACACGGCTACATCCAGGGCGAGCATTTCACATGCCCGATCTGCGGAAAGGACGCTGAAGTTTACTCCAGGATCACGGGATACTACAGGCCGGTCAGGAACTGGAACGACGGCAAAGCGTCTGAATTCAAGAACAGAAAGACCTATGCCCCTGGAGACGCGGAATTCACTGACGGAGTACGCATCCCTACGGGGGACGACATTGCCCAGGCCGCAAAAGAAGATTCCCTCATTGGCGCAGAGCTCCAGGATGAAGCGTGCAACGCGGCATCCAAGGAAGCCCAGGCTATGGACGACGCACAGGCCAAGATGGTACTGCTCACTACCAGAACATGCCCGAACTGCAACACAGCGAAGACACTTCTGAACGAGGCAGGCATCGAATACGATGTAGTATACGCAGAGGAGCCTGAAGGCGCTGCGCTCGCAAGCGAGTACAACATCTCATCAGCTCCTACACTGATCGTACAGCATGAAGGAAAAGCCGACCTGTACGGAAACGTAAGCAACATCAGGGGTTTCATTCATAACATTCAGTAAACCCGGCGGCCGGGATACCGGAGCGTAAGCGTAAGGCAGATCCGGCAGACAAACAAAAAAGCGGTATGGCTCAAGGCCATACCGTTTTTTCTTGTCTTTATATGCTCTATTCGTACTTCGCGCGCTTCCTTACGAGCTCTATGGCTTCCTTCCCGGTCATGTGCTCCACGTCGAGCTCGATAACCGCAAGCGCAGGAAGCTGCTTTGTTATCTCGTTTTCTTTCTTTTCATCGGCTTCGTCCGGCGAATATCTGTCGGCAAGTATCCTCATCGCCGGAACTATCTCCTCCGGGGTCTCGAGTATCTTAACCCTGCCGAAGCAGACGACGCTTCTGAAGTATGTGGTGAATTCGTCGGCCACCACATCGTCCATGTCGACTACCGTAAAGCAGGCTTTGTCACAGCTCCGTAAAGCATCTATCTTATGACCCGTCTTCGCGGAGTGGAAGAAGAACCTGGCGCCCTCTTCATCCTCATGGAAAACATAGCTCAAAGGAACGCCGTAAGGATATCCTCCGTCACCCAGTACCGAAAGCACGCCTGACGTCGCCCTCTCTATCATCTCCACGCAGGCGTCGTGTCCGAGCTCCTGCCTTGCTCTCCTCATCTTCCTGAACTCAGTCATCTTCTATTCCTTTCCGTTCCAGCAGTACGTGCAGAGCTTGTCCCTGTCGATGCCGATCGAATCCAGCATGTCGTCCAGCCTGTTGTAATTGAGCGTCGTGAAGTTCATCTGCTTACAGATCCCCGCGACCATGTTCTTGTAGCGGTCGGAATCCGGATCGGCGTACTCGTCGATTATCTCCCTGGACACATCTTCTCCCTCTTCACGGCTGATTATCCTTCTCGCTATGAGCTCCATATCTGAAGTCGATCTGGAGAAGCTTATGTACTTGCATCCGAACATTATCGGAGGACATGCCGGCCTTGCGTGCACTTCCCTGGCTCCGTCGCTGTAGAGGAAATCACAGGTCTCCCTGAGCTGAGTCCCCCTTACGATCGAATCGTCTATCAGGAGGATCCTCTTTCCGTTTATGAGCTCATGCACAGGGATGAGCTTCATCCTTGCTATCATGTCTCTCCTCGACTGGATCGTTGGCATGAACGACCTCGGCCACGTCGGAGTGTATTTAATGAACGGGCGCGAATACGGCACGTGCGATTCATTCGCGTAACCTATCGCGTGCGCTATCCCGGAGTCAGGCACACCCGCGACGATGTCTATGTCGTCCTTCGTCATGCCGTCTCTTTTCGCGAAGTTTGATCCGCATTTATATCTCATGTCCTCCACGGACACGCCCTCATAGCTTGACGACGGATATCCGTAGTATACCCAAAGGAACGTGCAGATCCTCATCTTATTGCCCGGCTTCACGAGTATCGTAACCTGCTCGGGCGTTATCACGTCGATCTCCCCCGGGCCGAGCTCCTTATACTCTCTGTATCCGAGCTTCTTGAACGCGAACGCCTCGAACGAGGCGCAGAATCCGTCCTGCTTCATCCCTATCGCGACAGGCGTCCTGCCCAGCTTGTCCCTCGCGCATATTATGCCCTTATCGGTAAGCAGCACTATCGTCATGGACCCCTCTATCTGGTCCTGGGCGAACCTTATGCCATCCACCAGATTGTCTTTCTGGTTTATCAGAGCCGCCACCAGCTCCGTCTTGTTGATCAGGCCGCCGCTCATCTCCAGGAAGTGCATCTTTCCTCCGTCAAAGAGCTCTTTCACGAGCTCCTGATGGTTATTGATGCGACCCACCGTCATGATCGCGAACGTCCCGTGATGCGATCTCACGAGAAGCGGCTGGGGATCATAGTCGGATATGCATCCTATGCCCATGTTCCCGTGCATATCGTTCACCTCATCCTCGAACTTGGTCCGGAACGGCGAGTTCTCGATGTTGTGTATCGCGCGCTGATACCCTTCCTTAGGGTCGTACATTATCATGCCGGCTCTCCTGGTCCCCAGGTGTGAATGGTAATCCGTGCCGAAGAACACGTCAAAGATGCAGTTTTCTCTCGATGCAGCAGCAAAAAATCCGCCCATGTGATCTCCTTCCTCTCGCTAATATAGCCTCAAATCGTATGACGAGCCCTCCGGAGCTTTGTCCGGGGTCCCCTTGGTATCTGTCTCCTCATACGCCGTATAGTCGGTTATCCCTTTCCCGACGTTAGGATGTGACTTCGTATATATGCCGTCGATATTGTAAGCCGCAAGAAGGATGAGGCACGCAGCGATGAGCGGCCTTCCCTTTATCTTGCTTATCTGCTCATCGAGGAGCGGCGCTATCAGGTATACGACGGCTATCCCGCCGAGTCCGAATATCAGCAGGCCTTCTCCGCAGATCCTTCCGTTGAGGTTGAGGAAGTATCCGGTGTAGTCCCACCATCTCATGCCTTTCGTGACCTCAAGATACCAAGACGTCATATATTCCACGAATCCGCTCAGCACCACGGCTCCCGCGAACTGAACGAACACGTTCTTTCTGAACCTGTTCAGGAACACCAGTATGTATATCGCGCCGAAGCCGTAGATCGGAAGCCACGGCCCGTGCATCGTTCCTCTGTTGACGAATACTCCGTCGGTGATAAGGTGCAGGCTGACCTCCCACGCCCATCCTACGAACGAGAACGCGAAGAACATCAGTATCAGCGACCATACCGTGTAGCACCTGAAAGCGGATACTGTTCCTTCGAGGTCGACGCTCTTCTCGTCATAAAGAGGATTGAGCCTTCTCGGATACGCATCGCCGCTTATCACGTCCTGTTCCTTCTCGGCCCTGAACCTCATGCTCTCTATCTTCTGGTACTCGTTCTTCTCAGCGGTGCTTCCGAGCCATACGCCGAAGTTTTTAATGAAGAATTTCTGCCAGCTCTTGAGCTCCACGTGGTGCGTGTCGGTGTATTCCTTTACGGACTTGATGTCCTTATACGCCTCATGCACTTCTTCCGCAGGGGCATGCTCGAACAGGCAGGCGTCGTTAAGGCGGTCCGCTCCCTCTACTTTATCGAGCTTCGCGCATTCCCTGAGGTGTGTGTAGTACTCGGTGTATACGGCGATCCTGTACGGCACCGCGTACAGCATGTCAGACACTCCGATCGTGAATGCCGCGAGCAGATACCATGGTATGAACGTCACGTTGAGAACGAAGTACTCCCATCTGTGGCCCTTCATCATCCTTCTGGACAGCCTCATTGCCTCGAGCGGCTTGATGTCAGGGTTCTCCGCCACGATATACGGAACCATGGCATAAGTGAAGTACGCCCATATGCCGCCTATGATCGTGAACCAGAGAAGGGTCTCGACTATGTAATCAAGGATGAGGACCCGGCATACCCTGAACCACCTGTGTGTCGACTGGATGAACACCGCGTCGTGGACCGGCACCTTTTTATATGTCCTTGCCTCGAGGAAGATCCTCCTCACGACCGCCGTTATCGGGATCTTTATGAATATACTTATGCTTAAGAACACCATGGAGAAGAGCAGGATGAGCACCACTGTCGCCACATCTTTGGAATGCGACAGGTTCTTCAGCGCGAGCGCCAGCTGGACGTACAGCTGCCCTGAAGAGATGCTGTTCACGAGCGATGCGAAGGCGCCTCTCGACCTTCCGAGGACATCGCCTTTCTTTGTGTCCTTCCGGTACTTCTCTACTTTCTTTTCGGCTCTTTTGTCCGCGGTACTGTATCTGCCGTTAAGCATATCGTCGAACACGTCGGTGGCTCTTTCCGTTACGATCGCTCCCGAGGCGATCGAATTGATCTGCTCGGTGCTGCTGAACTCATCAAAGATCGCGGTCGACTGATTGTACTCAAGTCCCACGAACATCAGGACAAGGCATATGAACAGCAGAAACACATAATGCGACCTTACGACATTATGCGATTTCCGCTTCGCCGCTTTTCTGTCCCAATCATGCTTCTGCCTTTTCTCTTTCATCGCCTATTCCTTCTGTCCATTGAATGTTATATCTATTACAGCTATCTCGCTGTCGGTCCCTATCCTGAGCGGCGGCCCGTAAAACCCCACTCCCGACGTGACCTCGGCCCACATACCGGATCTCTTCTCCATCCCGTATACCATGTCGTTCCAGAACCTGGTAAGGATGTTGCCCGGGAACACCTGGCCGTTATGTGTATGTCCTGAGAAGGCTATGTCCGCGCCGTTCTCAGACAGCTCCTTATATCCTACGGGCTCGTGCACGAGAGCGAGAATAGGCTTGGCTCTGTCCAGGTCGTCCATGAGTTCGTTAACAGGCATCGCGCTGTCATTGCCTCCGCCCGGCTTAAGAAGGTCTTTTCTTCCTACGATCTGGACTTCTCCTCCCGCTATCGCGGTGCATTCGTCGTCCAGGATCGTCATGCCGGACCTCTTTATGAACCTTTCGATCTTCTTTGTCCGGATGGCGTTCTCAGGAGGCTCCAGACCGAATCCGCAGAAGAGCGGCTCCTCGACGTCGTGGTTGCCGTATACCCAGAATACGCCTTCTTTCGCTTTGATCTTCTTCAGTATCCTGATGTAGTGCTTCGGGTCCTTCAGCGAGCCGTAGCACGACGTGAACATGTCTCCCGTCACAAAGACGACGTCCGGCTTCTGTGCGTTGACTTTTTCGACCATCCTCCGGATCATTTTTTCATCCGAATTGTACGAAAGGTGAAGATCGGAGATATGCGCCACTCTCAGCCTCTTCATCTTCTTGACTTCTTTATCGATCGTCACGCCGTAGTTGGTTACCACCGTATCCTTCGCGTGGAACGTGCCGTAGACGTTCAGCGCTATCGTAACCGCAATGATGGCCGCGAGCACCAGAGCGGACGCCGTTCTCCACGCGCCGCTCTCCCCGCTGTCCGCCTTCTTATGCCTGAATATCCAAACGATACCCTTTATTATCGTCGCGATGAGGAGCATACCTCCGAAATACATAAGGTATCCCATCAGTACGTAGCTCGCTCTGTTCAGTATGTATCTGTAGTACTCAGACGACACATATGTGCCGAGCACAGGTATCGAGAGTACAGAAATGAAGAGGAAGCATACTATGACCCTCCAGGCTGTGCTTCCTCTGTATTTAAGCGACGCAGAGCAGAGCCAGTGATCCAGAAGGAACACTGCCAGCAGTCCCGCCGCCGTATATGTGCCGATTATTACCGCTATTCTCATTGATGCTATCTTTCCACTTCCGCAAGGTATGTCACTTTAAATTTGCCGTTTTCCTCCATCAGCGCCTTCAGGCCGCTGAGCTCGTTTTCCGCGCTGCTCCTTCCGGCTGCGGACAGTGATCTCAGGAGCCTGGAAAGAAGCGAGTCGTCCTCATCGTAATCAATGTTGTTGACGCTCACGCTCTCAAGCTCGAAGCGCTTCCTCATGTCTTTTACCATGTCCTGATAGCTCGCGATCTCATCGATGAGCCCGTGCTCTTTGGCCTGCTTCGCCGTATATACGCGTCCGTCCGCGAGCTTCCTGACTTTCTTCTCGTCCATCTTGCGGCCTTCCGCAACGATGCCCACGAACTGGTCGTACGCTTCATCTACCAGGCTCTGGAAGATCTCCTTCTGCTCGTCGGTCATCTCTTCCGTAGAGCTTCCCATGGCTTTGTTGTCGCCGGAAGTTATGGTGACTGTCTTGACGCCGTACTTCTTGAGAAGCCCCGAGATGTCATACAGTGTTCCGATCGTGACTCCGATCGAGCCCGTCCAGCAGTTCCTGTTCGCGTAGATCATGTCGCATGGGCAGGAGATATAGTATCCTCCCGAAGTCGCCTGCGACATCATATACGAATATACCGGCCTCCCGGTCGATTCCTTATAGTCCTTTATCGCGAAGTAGAGCTCGTCGGACTCGTAGACGCCGCCGCCCGGTGTGTTGACTCTTATGATGAGGCCGCGGTTGTTCTTGTCGTTCTTCAGCTCTTTTATCTTCTCCAGTGTCCATGAATGATGATATGACTGAGTCGCAAACTCGCTGCTGCTGTCGCCTTCTATCGTCCCGGTGACTGTCAGCACGCCGATGTAAGGAGCGCTGTAGCTGACGGAGCTCTTCTGCTTCCCGCCGCTTATGAGCGGTGATGTGAACAGCCTCATCATGAACGAGAATACCGATCCGAAGAGGAACAGTATAGCGAACGTTATCGCTATGACGGGTATCAAGCTTGACCTTTTCTTCTTCGGCGGATACTGGTATCCCTGCTCTGGATACTGCGGTATGTTGTTCTGCTCAGGCTCTTTTTCTTCCTGCTTTTCCTGCTTTTCCTGTTCGTTTTCCAGTTTGTTTTCGTCCATTTATTCCTCCTGTAAGACCCTTAGTTCTCCAGCTCTTCCTCAGCCCAGTCGTCGCTGGACCATTCCTCGTCCGGCCACTTCTCGTTTACGAATACCTTCTTCACGATGCCGTGGAGGCTGAGAGCGAACGCCGCTCCCGCGACAGCTCCTATACCGAGTGTGATAAGGATGATCTTTGCTGTTTTTTCAGCGATCTCTTTTCTGCTTCTGGTTCTCATTTTGTTCCCCCTTGTCTAAAGACTCTGAGAATTATCCCTCGCGGCGAGATATGCGTAAATGACGTCTGCCGCGCCCTGTTCTCCGACCAGGCTTGAGTTTATGGCGAGATCATAGTTCCTGTAGTCTCCCCATTTCCTTGAAGTGTGGTAGTTATAGTAGTTGCGGCGGGCCTTGTCGTACGTCTGCATCTTCTTCTCGACTTCATCCTCGCTGTCGCCGTATTCCTCGATGCAGCGCCTGATTTTATCCTCTTTCTCGCCGTAGATAAATACATTGATCACGTCCGGATCGTCCCTGAGGACATAGTCCGCGCATCTCCCGACGATCACGCCCTGACCCTTCGCGCCGATCTCGGTTATCACGTCGAACTGCGCAAGGAAAAGCTTCTCGTTCATGGAGATCGCCTCGCCTCCAAAGCCTTCGCCGAAGCTTACCGCGGATGAGAGAGTGTATGAGAAGCTGCTTTTCGCGGCCAGCTCAGCGCTCTCGATGACTTCTGGAGAAAGACCGCTCTCATTAGCGGCCATCTCGATTATCTCCTTATGATACAGAGGAACGCCAAGCTTCTCCGCGAGAAGCTTTCCGACGACTCTTCCGCCGCTTCCGTACTCTCTGCTTATCGTGACCAGTTTCTTCATTCCATGCCACCTCACTGATTCTGCAAATATCTTATTTATTTTACCATATAAAGGTAATAATTGTAAATCGCCAAGGAATGAAACACTCCTCCCCGGCATCAGCCGAACTGCGAATTGTAGAGCCCGGCGTAGAAGCCGCCCTTAGCCAGCAGCTCCTCGTGCGTCCCCTGCTCGACTATGTCGCCGTGATCCATGACGAGTATCATGTCCGCGTTCCTTATTGTGGAAAGCCTGTGCGCTATGACGAAGCTCGTCCTTCCCTCCATAAGGTTGTCCATTGCTTTCTGTATGAGCTCTTCTGTACGGGTATCCACAGATGACGTCGCCTCGTCCAGTATCAGCACCCTGTTGTCCGCAAGGATCGCCCTCGCAATGGTGATAAGCTGCTTCTGGCCCGCGGATACGTTAGAGCCCTCTTCATTCAGCTCCATGTCGTATCCTCCCGGCAGCGCCTGGATGAAGTGATGGATATGCGCGGCTTTCGCCGCTTCCTCTACTTCCTCGTCCGAAGCGTCAGGCCTTCCGTATCTTATGTTGTCCTTTATCGACGCCGCGTAGAGCCATGTGTCCTGAAGGACCATGCCGAAGTTCTCGCGGAGAGCGTGCCTGTCGTAATCTCTTATATCGACTCCGTCCAGCTTTATCGCTCCCGCGTCTACGTCGTAGAAGCGCATCAGAAGCTTGACCACTGTGGTCTTTCCAGCGCCCGTCGGCCCTACGATCGCGACCTTCTGCCCCGGCTTCACCTCCGCCGAGAAGTCGTGTATGACAGGCTTTCCGGGATCGTATCCGAACCTCACGTGCTCGAACGTGACAGCGCCCTTCGTCACGGTGTTCATGACCTGGCTCTTGACCTTAGTGACCGCGTCGGCAAGCTTCTCTGAAGCGGTGAGCTCGCGTCCTCCCGCAGGAGACGTCTTCCCGTCCTCTTCTTCCTCTTCGAGGAACTCGAACACTCTCTCGACAGCAGCTGACATGGACTGTATCTGGTTCATCACCTGCGCTATCTGCTGCAGCGGCTGGGTGAAGTTCTTCACATACTGTATGAACGCCTGGATGTCACCGATCCCGATGGTACCCCTGATCGCGAGGAACCCGCCCGAGATAGCTACTCCCGCGTATCCCATGTTCCCGACAAAGAACATGACAGGCTGCATGAGTCCCGATATGAACTGAGCCTTCCATGCCGAGCTGTAAAGCACATCGTTGTCTTTATCGAAGCTTTTCATCATGCCGTCTTCCATGCCGAAGGCTTTGATCACGAGCTGACCCGAAAAGTCCTCCTCGACCTTGCCGTTAAGGCTGCCGAGATATTCCTGCTGTGTCCTGAAGTGCTTCTGGGAGAGCCTGACGAGCAGGCTGACGAAGATCCCGGACACCGGCAGTATGACGAGCGCGACAGCTGTCATGAGCGGTGATATCGTCAGCATCATTATGAACGTGCCCGCGATGGTCGTGACTGAAGTTATTATCATCGCGACGCTCTGCGACAGGCTCTGCGTGAACGTGTCGACGTCGTTCGTTATCCTGGAAAGAACGTCTCCGTAAGGCCTGCTCTCAAAGTATTTCATCGGCATCCTGTTGATCTTCTCTGAGATCTCGCGCCTCATCCTGTATCCCAGCTTCTGCGTGACCACCGCCATGATCTGCGCCTGTATCATATTGAGCACGCTGGCCGCGACGTATATCACAAGCGTGAGCATGAGGATGCTCCAGATCTTATCGAAGTCGATGCCGCCTGCTCCCTGCATCTTGGCGATGAGCCCGTTCGCGAGCTCTGTCGTGGCGGTCCCCATGATCTTAGGCCCCGCCACCTGGAACACCGTTCCGCCCGCGGCGAACAGCATCGAAACGAGCACGGCGTATCTCGCGCTGCCCATGTATCTTATGAGCTTCCATATGGCCGTGCCGAGATCCTTAGGCTTCTCGCCCGGGGCGATCCCCGCTCCCGGTCCTCTGCTCATAGCTACCTGAGGCGGCTTCCTGATCCCGTTCTTTTCATCTTCCATCAGGACTCACCCCCTTCCTCAAGGGCGGCGAGCTCTTTACCGGAGAGCTGTGATTCCGCGATCTCTCTGTATACCCCGCAGGACTTCATGAGCTCCCGGTGGGTGCCCTGTCCCGCTATCCTTCCTTCTTCAAGCACTATTATCCTGTCAGCGTGGACTATGGTGCTTATCCTCTGCGCCACTATTATCTTAGTCACACCGGCGAGCTTTTCCTCAAGGGCTTTCCTGAGCGCGGCGTCCGTCTTCATGTCGAGCGCCGAGAAGCTGTCGTCGAACACTAGGAGATCAGGCTTTTTCGCTATCGCCCTCGCTATCGCAAGGCGCTGCTTCTGCCCTCCCGACACGTTGCTTCCGCCCTGGGACACCATCCTCTCCATTCCGTCTTCATTCTCGGATATGAATCCCGAAGCCTGCGCTATGTCCGCAGCCTCCCGTATGTCTTCGTCAGAGGCGTCCTCTTTCCCGAACCTGAGGTTGTCCGCTATCGTCCCCGAGAAAAGCACTCCCTTCTGAGGCACAAAGCCTATAGCGCTTCTCAGCTCTTTCAGCCTCAAGTCTCTCACGTCTGTTCCGTTGAACGTTATGCTTCCCTCTGTTACATCGTAGAATCTCGGGATGAGATGCACGAGAGTGCTCTTCCCGCACCCCGTACTTCCTATGACGGCCGTCGTTCTGCCGGCATCCGCCGTAAAGTCTATGTCATACAGCGCGTTCTCCTCCGCGCCGGGATATCTGAAGCCGACGTGGCTGAACACGACCCTGCCGCCTCTCTCCGCCATATGAGACGGCTCATCCTTCTCTGTTATGGACGGCTCTGTATCAAGTATCTCCTGTATCCTGTCAGCCGCGACTCCAGCTCTCGGAAGCAGGATCGACATTATGCTCATCATCAGGAACGAGATCACTATCATCATGGAGTATGTGATGAACGCCGTCATCTGACCGACCTGCATCACGCCGTCGTCTATCCTGTGCGCGGCCGTCCACGTTATCACAACGACGAGACCGTTCATGATCAGCATCATACCGGGCTGCATCATTGTCATCACCCTGGATGTGAAGAGCTGCGTACCGGTAAGGTCTCTGTTCGCCCTGTCGAACCGCTCCTCTTCCATCTTCTCGGACCCGAACGCCCTGATCACGGAAAGGCCGGTCAGGATCTCTCTTGAGACCCTGTTCAGGGCGTCGACCAGCTCCTGCATCTTCTTGAATCTCGGTATGGTGACAGACATCATGATCGATACGAGTCCCACTACCATGAGTACTGCGAGCGCTATGATCCACTCCATCCCGGACCCCGTCCTGGCTACGTTGAATATGCCCCATACTCCCATCACCGGCGCGTAAAGCAGCATCCTAAGTATCATAGTCATGACGAGCTGCACCTGCTGGACGTCGTTAGTGCATCTTGTTATGAGCGACGCCGTGGAAAACCTGTCCATCTCAGCGCTCGAATAGCTGATGACCCGCGCAAAGACTCTGCTCCTCAGATCGCGCCCTATCTCGGCGCCTACTTTTGACGCTATATACGCCACTACAGCAGACGCGAAGAACATGCCGAGCGCCATGACGAGCATCTTGCCGCCTGCCGTCCAGAGGTACTCGCTCTGCACGCTGTCTATCTCTGCCTGTGTGATCCCTTCAGGGACGCCGTCCGGAAAGCCTTTCCTGATTATCCCCACGTCAATGATGTCCTGCGTATATCTCGGAAGCGCGAGATCGCAGAACGCCTGAAGCATGAGGAACAGGAATATGACAAACGTTTCCAGCTTGTATTTTTTCAGATTACCGAACAGATTCTTCATCCGCCCCGCCTTTCAGTGCTTTGTACTACCAAGATTATATCAAAATATGAGGCTCTCGTAAAACAAAATCGGGAGGAGCCAACGCTCCTCCCGGCCTATTGCATATGTCTTCTGCTCTACTTATTGAACGCCTCGTAGATCGTCCTGATCGCGGTCTCGAAGTCTTTGTTCGCGACCCCGATGATTATGTTCATCTCGCTCGACCCCTGGTCGATCATACGGATATTGATGCCGCTCTTCGCGAGAGCGTCGAACAGTGTCGCGGAAACGCCGGGACGGAAGCTCATTCCGCATCCGACGGTAGCGATCAGCGATATGTCGGTATACACATCGATGTTGTCCGGCTTGAGCTGCAGCTGGATATCCTCGATCACATCATCCAGCTTGCCCTCGATCTCTTTGTTCGAGATGATGATCGACACTGTGTCGATGCCGGTCGGGATGTGCTCGAAGTTGATCCTGTGATCCTCGATGATGGACAGGAGCCTTCTGACAAATCCGATCTCCTTATTCAGAGTATTCTTGTAGATCGCGATTACGGTAAAGTCCCTGTTGCCCGCGATGCCTGTAATTACTCTCTTGTCGGAAGGATCGTGCTCTGCTGTGATGACAGTCCCCATGTCGTCAGGCTTGTTGGTGTTCCTGATGTTGATAGGGATGCCCACGAGCCTTACAGGATATATCGCGTCCTCATGAAGCACGGATGCTCCCATGTATGAAAGCTCGCGGAGCTCCATGTAAGAGATGTTGCCGATAGGCTTTGCGCCCTTGACGATCCTCGGGTCCGCCATGAGGAATCCGGAAACGTCAGTCCAGTTCTCATATACGTCCGCCTTGACCGCCCGGGCAACGAAAGACCCTGTTATGTCAGATCCGCCTCTTGAGAACGTCTTGATCTCGCCCGTCTCCATGTTAGTGCCGTAGAATCCCGGAAGCACGGCATGCTCATGCTTTGCCAGCTCCGCTGAGAGCCTGGCGTCTGTCTCTTCGATCATCACGCGTCCGCGCCTGTCGAACATGATCAGATTCTCCGTGTCGACGAAGTCATATCCAATATAGGCCGCGACGATCTTCGCCGAGAGATACTCGCCCCTGCTGACCACATAGTCCGCCGGAGCGCCGTTGCTCATCCTCTCTCTGATCTCGTCGAAGTCCTCCGTGAGGTCGATATCGATATCGAGATTCAGCTTGACAGCCGTGAACCTGTCGCATACGACCTGGAATATCTGGTCGCACGGGATGTTGTTCTCCATCTGCGTGAGGCAGAGGAAAAGAAGGTCCGTGATCTTGTTGTCACCCTCGAAGCGCTTTCCCGGCGCCGACACTACGATATATCTTCTCTCAGGATCGCTCGAGATGATCTTTCTCATCTTCTCGAGCTGTATGCCGTCTGCTACGGACGATCCTCCGAATTTCGCTACTTTTATCCCCAATGTTCTTCCTTTCCTGTCCGGCTCAGGATGAGCCGGCTTACTGTCCGAGCTCTGCCTTGAGCTCTTCAACTTTATCCAGATGCTCCCACGGAAGGTCTATGTCAGTCCTTCCGAAGTGGCCGTAAGCCGCCGTCTGTCTGTAGATAGGGCGTCTCAGGTCGAGTTTCTCTATGATCGCCGCAGGACGCAGGTCGAAATGTCTCTGTACTATGTCCGCAAGCTTCTCGTCGTCGACCTTTCCTGTCCCGAAGCTGTCCACCATGACCGATACAGGCCTCGCCACTCCTATCGCGTATGCGAGCTGTATCTCGCACCTGTCCGCGAGTCCTGCCGCGACAAGGTTCTTTGCTACATATCTTGCAGCATATGATGCCGATCTGTCAACCTTTGTAGGGTCTTTTCCTGAAAAACATCCGCCGCCGTGACGGGCGTACCCGCCGTATGTATCAACGATGATCTTCCTTCCGGTAAGTCCGGAGTCTCCGTGAGGCCCTCCGATGACAAACCTTCCGGTCGGATTGACGAGGATCTTTGTGTCCTTATCCATCAGCTCCGCAGGGATGACCGGCTTGATGACATACTCGATCATGTCCTCCCTGATCTGTTCCTGTGTCGCGGAAGGATCGTGCTGTGTGGATACGAGTATCGTGTCCACTCTCTTTACCTTATCATCGTCATACTCGACCGTGACCTGCGTCTTTCCGTCAGGCCTCAGGTATTTCACCGTCTTGTCCTTCCTGACTTCAGCGAGCCTTCTGGCAAGCTTATGCGCAAGCGATATAGGCATAGGCATCAGCTCAGGAGTCTCGTTGCAGGCATATCCGAACATCATGCCCTGGTCGCCGGCTCCTATCGCCTCTTTCTCGTCGTCCATCAGGCCCTCTTTATGCTCGAGCGCGTCATCGACTCCCATCGCGATATCGCCCGACTGCTCGTCTATGGCCGTAAGCACCGCGCATGTGCTGCCGTCGAACCCGTATTTCGCCCTGTTGTACCCGATACCGCAGATGACGTCTCTTACGATAGACGGTATGTCGATATAGCACTCCGTGCTGATCTCTCCCATGACCATTGCGTACCCTGTGATCGTCGTAGTCTCGCATGCTACTCTTCCGTACGGATCCTTCTCAAGGATCGCGTCGAGGATCGCGTCGGATATCTGGTCGCAGATCTTGTCAGGATGACCTTCCGTTACTGATTCAGATGTAAATAGTTTTTTCATGTCGCTCTCCTTAAATGTAAATAAAAAAACCTTTTCTCATGTGAAAGAAAAGGCATGACATATCTTTTATATATCATTCCTCATCTTTCAGATTCCGTGATCCGCTCAAGCGGACACGTTCTGTAGGACTTGGCACCTTGACTGGCCGTACGGCCTTCACAGGTTGCCGGGCTTCAAAGGGCCTATTCCCTCAGCCACTCTTGATAAGGACTCTACTATTATACTAGATACCCATACTATGTCAAGAGCAAACGGCCTCTTTCACAGTTGACCCGCGGCGAGGAATCACGGTATACTTGAGGCGGGAGGAAGCGCAGATGACCGACACACCTTTCAAAGTCATCAGAGGCGGCCTGGACGGCAGACCGCCGGCCACATCTGAGGAACAGAAGCCGTACACGTTCGTTTCAGCATGGGTCACCGACACGAGGCTCATGGGCGTGAACGCGATGTACGTAAAATGGAAAGACAGACTGGACACCGACGTGCACCAGTTCTTCTATTTTGATGCGGTGGATACCGGCTTTGAAAGGTTCCAGGAGATCACCGGGAATGACGAGAAAGAGCTCCGCGCCGCGGAGACATCTTTTGCCGGCGGCCTGGGCGGATCCAAAGTCGGCATATCCGAAGACGAAGCGCTTTTCCTCATCAGAGAGTTCAGCCGCGTCAACAAAAAGACCGGCGAGCCGCTTCCGAGGCTCGGCATCCGCATGAAGAAGATGCTTGCGGAGATCCCTGCTGTCAGCAGCGAAGCCGGGAAGACTCTTTTCAGCAAGATCTGCAAATCCCCTCTCTCCCCGAACGAGGTCGTCAATTACTTCATGATGAGGATATGCGACAGCGACAGCGCGGGGCTTGAATTCCTTTCGGAAGGAAAGATATCCGGCAAGGACTCGCCTGCCAGGGGAACGCTATACACACTGCACAGGAACAAGATATCATGGCATGACAAGAACAGCGTCTCATGCGAGTCCCTTGCCGAGAGCGATTCTGGATTCGAGATGTGGATCTCGGAGATGTCGTTCTCCAGGGGATACGTGACCTCATATAAAAGAAAGTCGAGGATGCGCATATCTGACACAGAGGCTTTCATGATGCTTTCTCATCCTGAATTCGTCATGGTATATAACATAACCGACAAAGACGCCAGGCTTTCGCAGGACTCCACGCCGTTCACCAGAAGATCCACCCTGATCGAAGAGAACGACGGAATCTCGTACATGCTGTTCCGCCCTAACAACAACCACGTTGATACGCGTGACTACAGGCTGTACGACGATATCTTCGGTATATACCACCTGACCTCGACCGGACAGTTCATCTGTTCGTCGAGCTCGCAGCAGGACATAGCGCTTATCGAGCTTGACCTCGTGTTCTCTCCCGTCTATAAATCGATGGAGCTTATCGGGAACTATGAGTTCAACGAGCCTGTCATGGCGCAGTTCCTCGCAAGCGGCTATGACGACTTCAACGAGTTCATGAAGGAGATAACGAGGAATAACGACGAGTAGGAATTATGTAAACTCCTGTTCGTTTTTGAACATATGTTTTTCACATGACGAGCATGTTAGTATTTTCAACTGCTCTTGACTTTTCCACATGTGAGTTCCAGATTGTATACGATTTTATCGACTTTTGCATGTGGATAACGATAATGGCTGCACACATTGAAAATACAAGGCTGAAAGCATGCCCGCCTTTTGTCAATATATAGTTATCCACATTTTCTGTTCTTTTTTAAAAAATTTTTTCCGGCTCCGGAGGGAAGATATGAAAACTGTAAAAATGTATGAAAATAACGCATATCTGAGGTCCTGCGAGGCAGTCGCTGCCGCAGTAAGTGACGAACATCCGTCCGACTCCTGCTGCGAACATCTGTACACTGTCTGCTTCGACCGGACTGTGTTCTTCCCGGAGGGAGGGGGTCAGAGCGCGGATACAGGCCGGGTATATTACCCAGGCGATCCCGAGCATGCTTTTCTCGTGACAGACGTACAGGAGAAAGACGGGCTGGTGTACCACGTGCTCAAAGCCGGAGGCGGCATTATCCCTCCTAAGCCCGGCGACGCAATGGCTCTTGAGATCGACTGGGACCACAGATTCGACAACATGCAGAGGCACCTCGGCGAACACATACTGTCCGGAGCCTTCTACAGGCTCTTCGGCGCCGTGAACAAAGGCTTCCATATGGGCGAAGACTACATCACGATCGATCTCGCGTTTGACAGAGAAGCCCAGGAAAAGATGGGGCTCGGTCACTTTGACAGAGTGACGTGGGAGATGGCGGAGAAAGCCGAGCTGGAGGCTAACCGTGTCATATGGCTCGACGCCCCCGTGACGCGCTCGCATTTCGACACGCGCGAGGAGGCGGAGAAGCTCCCTCTTAGGAAAGCTCTCGCGTTCGACGAGGACATATCGGTAATAACCGTAGGGGATCCGGGATCGCCGTACGACTGTGTGGCATGCTGCGGCACGCACCCGTCATCGGCGGGCCAGGTCGGCATGATCAAGATATACAAGATCGAGCCGAACAAAGGCATGTCGAGGATATATCTCGAATGCGGCGAGAGGGCTTTCCGCCACTACCAGACGAGGCTCAACGACATGTACGACGTGTCATGCGAGCTCTCGACTGGGCTCGAGGACCTGAAGAAGAAGTTCCTCATATCCGAGGAGAAGACCGCGAAGCTCCACGACCGCCTCACCATGATGTCGCAGCGCGTAGTAAGGAGCGAGGCGCTCTCCATAATGACATGCGGAGATAAGACTGTCTCGCGCGTCTACGACGATCTCACTACGGATGACCTTCTCCAGATAGTCAGGCAGATGGACCGCCTCAGCAGAGAATATGAGCGGCCTGAGCTCACGATACTCGCGGGAAAGAGCGAGAACACCGCGCTCCTGGTATCAGACGCCATGGACTGCGGAAAACTCGTAAAAGAAAACGCCCCTGCCTTTTCGGGCAAGGGCGGCGGCAAGTCTCAGATGGCAAGAGCCATGTTCGGCTCTTCCGGTGATCTTCTCGGATTTGTGGACCTGCTGTCAAAGCAGGACTAGCTACATTTTGAGAAGAAGCACCAGAAGTATTATGAGGGCTATCCCTCCGAATACTACTATGTTCATAAGATTGCGCCCGCTGTGGTCTTCACCGGTGAGCGCTTTTTCTTTATCCTGTATGATCGACGGAATGACTTCCTCTTCCTGGGCAAACACCACGTCGGCTTTCTGAGCGGCAGGAGCGGCTGCTTCTTCTGTCTCTTCCTTCTTTTCCTCTTCAGGCTTTTCCACAGGCTCTTCCTTAGCCGCTATCGCGGCGAGGATCTCCTCCGCGTCTTCCGCGTCTTTTTCAGGCGCGACTGCCTTAGGAAGCTCTATCGTATCTTCTATCTTAGGTATGTATTCCTGTTCCTGAACAGGCTCCGCCTCCTCCGGCTTTGTCTCCTCCGGCTCAGCAGGAGTAAGTGTGAACGGCTTTTCTTCAGGCTTTTCCTCCTCAGGCTGTGCGAACCCATATCCGGCCCACTGATTATCTTCTTCAGGAGCTGGCTCTTTTACAGGCTCAGGCTGTGCTTCTTCGACAGGTGCCGGCTCCTCGACAGGCGCTGGCTGTACTTCTTCAGCAGGCGCAGGCTCCTCGACAGGCTCCTGTGCAGGTGCCTCAGCAGGCGCTTCTTCCGGCGTCTCAAAATACGCTTCTATATCTGCAGGCTCTTCAGGAACGAGTTCTTCGATCGGCGCCGGCTCCTCGACAGGTTCCTGTGCCGGAGTCTCAGCAGACACTTCAGGCTCCTCTTCAGGAGTCTCTATTCTCTTTTCGTATGCCGCCGCATATGATGCAAGCTCCGACGCAACGACCGCTCCGCCATACATGTCGGCAAGCCTTACAGGCCTTTCCGGCTCTTCCGGCTCCTCGGCAGGTTCCTGTACTGGAGTCTCAGCAGGCGCTTCAGCCGGAGTCTCTTCAGCCGGCTTCTCAAAGTACGCTTCTATATCCGCAGGCTCTTCAGGAACGAGCTCGCTGATCGGCTCTTCCTCGGCAGGAGCCTCTTCGGCCGCTTCTTCTGTCGGACCGCCGAGCTCTATCACAGGCTGTTCTTCCTCAGACGGCCCCTCCAGCTCGATGACCTCCTTCTGCTCTTCTTTTCTGAACGCGTCAGTCTGCTCTTCAAGTGCAGGTCTTTCTTCATGCCCGAGCTGCCTCGTCTCCATGCTTGCCGGAACAAAATCGCCGTTGTCAGGCCCTTCGAACGTCTGCTCCACCACGGCGGCGCCGTATATCTCAGCTGAATGAGGCTCGTCCTCATGGGTGTCCTCATCCCAGACGGCAGGCGCGCTCGTCTTCTCAGCAGGCTTCTCCCACATCTCAGGCACCTGCTCAGGCTGTTCCTTCTCCTCAGGAACGATGAGCTTGAGCTCCTCCGCCTTTTTCTTTTCCTCGGCGGCATCCCAGTATCCGCCGTCCTCAAAATCGACTTCCTCAACATCGGCTGAGAAAGACTTTGTATCGTTATTATCGAACAGGATGCCCGTCTGGTCGCCGAAGATCTCCCCTACAGGAACGCCCTTCGCGTCATACAGATAGTCGCGCATCCCGGAGATGGCCCTTCCGTTCTCCCCCATCGGCCTGAAGCCGACAAGGACAGAGCTTAAAGGCTTGTCCGCGCAGTTCTTGAAATACATTCTGGCCAACACACGGCCGGTCTTGGTATCCTTGATAAGTCCGCCAGCCTCGATAGTTACAGGCGCGCCTTCAAGGTTCTCAATGTCGGTCAGTGTGAACAGTTTTTCCAGTCTATCGCTCATTTTTGTGCCTCCAAAAATGGATATACTCACTCACTATACAAGATTTTACCTTATATTTACATATTATTCAACAATAAAAAAGCATGACTCTGGGCCATGCCTTCTACAGATTCATGAGTCTTCCGACTTCGTTCGGGTTGAGCTTCCTGTACTGCCCCGGCTTGAGATGCCCGAGCCCTATGCCTGCGAACTCCAGCCTGGTGAGCTCTTCCACATGCTTTCCGACCGCCTCGAACATCCGGCGGACCTGCCTGTTCTTGCCCTCGTGTATCGTTACGTCGAGAAGCGTCGAGTGATTCGACCAGCTTACAAGGTCCACCCTCGCCCTCGAAGTCGTGAATCCGCCGATGTCGACCCCGTGCCTCAGCTTGGATATGTCCTCCTTGCTGATCTGCCCGGCTATCCTCACGCGGTACAGCTTGTCTATCTTATGCTTCGGATGCGTCATGTGGTAGGCAAAGTCTCCGTCGTTCGTCACAAACAGGACTCCGCTCGTATTGTAGTCGAGCCTTCCGACAGGAAACAGCCTCGCCGAAGTATCGTCGAAATAGTCCATGACCGTCGTGCGTCCCGCGTCGTCGGAAACGGAAGTCACGCATCCGATAGGCTTGTTGATCACGTAGTAGAACTTCTGACCCGAAGGCTTTACCTCGTCCTTCCCGACCGTGACCGTATCACTGTCCTGGACGTCGTATCCCGGCTTTGTTAGAACGACGCCGTTGACTCTGACCATGCCCTTCTCTATGAGCTCGTCGGCCTTTCTCCTGCTGCAGATGCCGGCGTCAGCCAGATATTTGTTTATCCTCATAGCTCAGCCTCCGCGACTTTCATCATGAGCGCGCACTCGATCCTCTTCCTGAAGAGATCGCATCCGTACTCGTACACGCCCGTTACGGAACCGGTCCCGTGATATGCGTTCGCGGCGCAGCCTCCTGAGCAGTATAGCCTCGCCCAGCACTTCCTGCACTCCTCACGCGCGTACACGTTGCACATCTTGAACTCTTCTTTTATGTCTTCCCTGTCTATCCCGTTCCAGATGTCTCCCATTTTGAACTTTGTCTCCCCGACGAACTGGTGGCACGGATAAAGATCTCCCCACGGCGTCACCGCGAAGTATTCCGTACCGGAGCCGCAGCCGGATATCCTCTTGTAGATACACGGCCCCGCGGTAAGGTCGATCATGTAGTGATAGAAGGTGATAGGACGTCCCTCTTTCTCACGGCGCAGCATGTCCTTCGCAAGGATCTCATACTGCTCGTATATCTTCTCCTTGTCCTCTTCAGTAAGGGCATACGGCTCGTCCGGGCTGCAGACGACAGGCTCCATCGAGAGCTGGTCGAACCCGAGATCCGCCATGTGGAAGATGTCGTTGGTGAAATCCACGTTCGCGTGTGTAAAGGTCCCTCTCATGTAGTAGTTCTTCCCGCCGCGCGCCTTGACGAGCTTCTGGAACTTCGGCACTATCATGTCGTAGCTTCCCTCGCCCGTTATCGTCTTGCGGAGCGCGTCGTGCACCTCTTTCCTGCCGTCGAGGCTCAGCACAACGTTGTGGCACTCTCTGTTCACAAAGTCGATGACCTCGTCGTTTATCCCGACTCCGTTGGTCGTGAGCGTGAAGCGGAAATTCTTGTGATGCTCCTTCTCTATGGACCGGGCGTATTCGACCGTCCCCTTTACCACGTCCCAGTTCATGAGAGGCTCGCCGCCGAAGAAGTCGACTTCGAGATTGACGTGATTCCCGGAGTTCTCGATCAGGAAGTCCATCGCGCGCTTTGCGGTATCGAGGCTCATCAGAGCTCTCTCGCCGTGGAACTTGCCCTGGCTCGCGAAGCAGTACTCGCAGTTCAGGTTACACGTATGAGCGACGTGAAGGCAGAGGGCTTTGATCTCCGTGTGCCTGTTCTTGAGGTACGTCGCCTTAGGCTTATAGATGTCAGGCGTGAACAGCTTCCCCTGCTTCTTCAGCTCATCTATGTCGCGGAAAGCGGCTTCGACCGATTCGTCCGTCTCGCCCGGATATCTGCTGATGACATCGGCTTTGACCGCGGCGAGGTCAGGCTCCTTACCTTCTTCTTCAGCGTCACAAAAAGAACGGATGATGTCATAGCAGACATCATCCACATAATGTACAGACCCGCTGTTAACGTCAAGAACGATATTATATCCGTTCAGTTTGTACTGATGTATCATTTACTGATCTTTCTCGCACTTCTGGTTGGCAACGCCGCATGATGTCTTGCATGCTGACTGGCATGACGTCTGGCACTCGCCGCATCCGCCGTTCTCCATGCTGGCTTTAAGATCTCTTGTTTCCAGTGTCTTGATTCTTTCCATAGTGATTCCCGCCTTTCTTTCAACTATTGAAATTGTACGCTCAGGGCTTATCTTTGTCAAGTGACTTCAGGATATCCAGGCACGCTGCTATCCATTTGATCGAGCCTTCCAGTCTGTATCCTGTCAGGCCTGAGTCCGTAAGCACTTCTTCTATCTTTTTCGTATCGATGTCAAGGTCGATCAGTCTGCCGAAACTGATCCCCATGTCAGACAGAATCCGCACATGGTCAAGATATGACCCGGAAGGTCCAAAGGAAGTTGCATACTTTTCTACGTCATCCGCCGCGCTTGCCGCGGTCTCTTCCGTATCTTCATAGAAAAGGCTCCTCCCGTTATCATACAGCGGGTAGAACGTCTCCTCTGATCCTCTGGGTTCTTCTGACATCTTTACGGCTATGTTGGAAAGGTGCCGGTCATCCTGCCTCGTGATGAAATCAAGACAGATCATCCGGGCAAGATCCTTAAGGTACCCCGGACGCGCTGATATCAGATCCATAAGGTAGTCTCCGGAGCTCTGCTTTTTTAAGATATGTCTGAAGTGTATTATGAACTCCTTTGAAAAGTCATATTCAAATTCAGAGAAAACTGTGTCCTGATCTGTTCTGAAACACGGGCAGCACGGAACGCCCAGAAGATCAGCAAGCCTATAGACCGCGATCTCAGACTCGATATCTGTTGTCAGCGGGCTGAGACGCCTCTTATATATCCCGTACTTTCCATCGTATACTCCGTAGCGCTTTACATTCTCCCCCTCGGGAGTATCAACGCTGTCTCCCGTAAGATCCTCCCTGCGGCTGAACACCGAATCGAAAACATCTGTTACTGCGTCACTGAAATGTGCGTCCGCGGTCTCTGAGATCCAGAACATGTCTTTTGCCGACACAGCATGCGTTGCCAGCGCAACATCAATTACATCATATGAGGAAAGGCCAAGTCTCGCGAGGATCTGCTCGATATCCCTCCTGTATGGACTTACTATCCTGTCCTTGAGAAAATCGACAAGATCATCTCTGCTCCATATGCCTGTCTCAGACACGTATTCCTTTACAGTCTGATTCAGGTCAGGAGAAACGAACTGAACACAGAGATCATTCCTGATCTCCCCTACGACATCGTCGCCCCATTTGAGATAGTATCTCGGAGCCGCCTTGTATTCAACCCTGCCTTCGGCAACAGAAAGCTCCTCCTGCAGAGCTTTCCTTTCCTCTATAGCGGCGATGAACGATTCCTTTTCCGACTCCTTTATATACCTGCTCCTTATATTGCTTCCGTCTCTCCACTGGAGATACAGATGCTCTTTCCCTGATATGACCTTCCGGGAAATGTAGCCTTTAGGGAGCTCTTCTATTCTCTTTTTCAGCTCGCTGATCCTGTCTTCCGCCATCTGTCCTCCTCCATTTTATTATACATCAGCATAACCTACAATAACCTACATGTCAACCGTCTGTAGGTTATCTCTTGACAAATCAGAAATATAATACTATTCTTTAAATGTAATATTAAATATTATGTTATATCATTATTTATACTATATATAGGCGAACTGATATGATGACCATAATGACATTTTTCTTTTACGTGGCTGCTCATATCGCTTTTCTCATGATCGGCCTGCTGGTATTCCTGATGATCAGATCAGGCAGAAAACAAAGCGAAGATAAGATCCAGATAAGCAGAAAGAACAAAGCCCGTGCAATAGCTATTGCTGTCATTCTCGTATTCATGGGAATATTTCTTGTCGCCGTAAGAAGCGATAATAAAGAGATCATCGAACTGCACGCTGAATCCGTGCACCCTACCGACGTCACCGTTTACTGGGACCGATACAATCAGGCTTTCACGTTCGAAGGGGAAAAATGGACGTCCCTCTGGATGAAGACCAGAAATGACTGGATGGATTTTGACACGGACACGTTCATGAACGACAGAAGCGACAAATGGTACGACGATAACGTCGCGTTCACCATCAAAAAGCGCCTGACTCCTCTCGAGTGGCTCACCGCCACCGATTATTCGTCCCAGATGTTCTACATTGAAAATGATACAGGGATGCCGATACTGATGAATTTTGATGAATACTTCTACTGTCAGAAGAAAGACTTCGATGCGATCATTGAATACTACGATGATCTGGACCACTATTACTTCATGCGAAACGACAGGAAACTCGATGATGAAGGGCAGAAGATCTTCCACGAGCTCAAAAAGACCGGACATAAAAAGTCAGTCACTCCAGAATGGCTGAACAGTGATAAAGACTGGAAAGAAGAAGGTGTCAGGGAATACCACGTAGATATTATGAGCAATGATAGAAATCTGGACGCCAGCATAACGATCGCAAAAAGAGACGGTAAATACTACCTCGTAGGGACAAGATGGTTAGAGGGTGATAAAGGCTATGAGTTTAACGTCCGCAGGATACCGGATAAGCTGGCAGAAAAGATAAAGCCATACCTGAAACAGGACGCCGATCATGGCGCCCCGTTTATTCTGTAATTCTCATCTTTATTTGACTCTTATCGTAACTTTCCTCGTCAGGGACTTTGCCTTGTACGTGTCGTTGCCCGCCGCGGTGACTTTGACCTTCACCACGTACTTACCTTTCCTGAGGCCTTTCTTCACCCTGATCTTACCGCTCGTCTTTCCGACGGTGAAGTACTTGCTGAACTTCTTCTTGGTGACGCTGACCTTCTTGAATGTGACTGGCCCCTCATTATCGCAGAGGCCGAACGGGGCGACTGTCTGCGACTTCTTCTTCAGCTTCTTATATTTTATGGTCTTGTTCTGGACGGTGACGTCCATGGTGTTTTCCATCCTTAGGCTGTATACAGGCGAGTCCACGAAGACCATGCAGTATGTGTCATAGTTCTGCGGCGCTTCCGGTATCTCCCATTTCTTTCCGTTCACCGTGAAAGTGAAGTCGTCCGCTATGACGTACTTGGTCTCGCCGATATTCTCCAGCCTGAACTGGCATTCCAGCTTCCATTTTCCGGCAGAAAACGGGAGGTCCTTGTCATAGACGCCAGGCCAGGCTTCGGTCACCGCATCCCACTTCAGCCACCACCAGCTGCCCGAAGTCCCGTCGACCGTCGTCGTGACCGTGCAGTCCAGGCCGGAAGGCTCGGTTATATTAATAGTCGGCCTTTTCTGCTCTCCCCAGAGCACAGGTATGCTGTCGATGTCAGGCGACGTGGCCTTTGCCGAATGTATCTCTATCACGTCAGCATACGCCGCTCCCGTCATCAGGATCATAGCCGCAAGGACCGCGGCAAATGCAAAGATCATGCTTTTTTTCATTACTATGACCTCCTTCTATTTCAGCGCTTCCGCTATCTTCTTCACGGATCCCTCTATCTCCAGTCCCTCTGTTTCGACTGTTATGTCCGCTTCCTTTTCATAAAGCGGTATGCGCTCGTTGTACAGATCCTCTATAGTCTGCCCCGGGGCAAGCGAGATCCCGCGTGTCTTGATGTTTTTCAGCCTCTTTATTATCGTCTCGCACGGGAGCTTTATGTACACTATAGTCCCGCCGTCCTTCCTGAACTTTTCCATGGCGTCAGGGTAGTACACCGCGCTCCCGCCGGTCGCGATCACGTAGTTGTCGCCGCTGAAGTTCATGAGGATCTCTTTCTCCACATCGCGGAAATACGCGTTCCCGCGTATGTCGATGATGTCCTGAAGGGACATCCCCTCGAACTTCTGGATGAGGAGATCCGTATCCACGAAATTCTTATTCAGGACCTTTGCAAGCAGAACGCCCTCTGTGCTCTTTCCGCACCCAGGCATTCCGATGAGAATGACGTTATTCATCCTTCGCCTCCAGATCTATGGAAAGCTGCGCCGAATCAGGCTCTTCCTCATAGTCCTCGTCTATCTCCATCACGCCCTCGAGATCCTCGATCTCAGGAAGCTCGGACAGATCCTCGAAACCGAAGTTCTTGAGGAACATATCGGTCGTCGCGTAGAGGATAGGGCGGCCGACCGCGTCGGACCTTCCCTTTTCCTTTATCAGGCCTTTTCTCTCAAGGCCTTCGATGACCCTGTCGCACTTGACTCCCCTGATCGCGTCTATCTCGCCCTTCGTAACAGGCTGCCTGTACGCTATGATCGCCAATACCTCGAGCGCCGCCTGCGAAAGCCTCTTGATCTTCACAGGCGTGCAGAGCCTCTTCACGAAGTCGGCGTTCTCAGGCTTGGTTATGAACTGGAAGGATTCGTTTATCCTCCTGATCCTGATCCCGCGGTCTTCCTTCTCATATTCGGCCATCAGCTCCTCGAAGAGCTCTATCGCGTCCTTCTTGCTGATGTCCAGGGTATCTGCCGCGTCCTTGGCCGGAAGCGGCTGCCCCCATATGTAAAGCATGGATTCGAATGCTGATTTTATCGATTTCCTGTCAAGCATCTGTTACCTCACTTGCCTGTTCTTCTGCGGCTTCCGCCTCTGCTTCCGAGACCGCCTCCTGGCTCGCCTCTTCCGCGTTATATCCGTGGATATCCACTTCTCCCGGCCTTACAGTTATCCTTCCGTAAGTCTCGGTCTGGTCAGCGTCCAGATATCTGTCTCTCATCATCTGGAGAAGCGAAGTGAATGATACTATCGTGCTGTACCTCGCCGCACCTTTCTTCCCTGACCCGAGATCCGGGATCAGCTCCCTGAAGTCCTTTTCTGTTATGTCGCCGGAGTCCAGAGCTCTTATGAAGGAGTCCCTTATGAACTCCATCCTGCTCTCCATCGAGACTCTCTCACGCTCGATCCTTGTATAGCGCCTCCTGGTCTCCTCTATCCTCTGCTTCCTTAAAAGGAACTGGTTGAACGCCTTTGCGAAGTCCGAAAGCCCGAGGCTCAGGTACTCGTCAGGATGGTCGAGATACACCGAGATATCCTCCTGCGGCTTCTCGAAAACGTTCTCCATCTGCTCGGACTGCTCCCTGAGCATAATACTCTGCGTCTTGCACTGCTTGTACGCGAGTATCCTCGCGACGAGAGCGCTCCTCGGGTCTTCCTCCACAACGCCCGGGCCTTCCGCCTCGGGACGCGGGAGCATCATCTTGGACTTTATGTTCAGTAGCTCTGCTGCGAGCACAAGAAACTCGGATGAAACGCTGACGTTCATCTCTTTCATCGTGCTCAGATATTCAAGGTACTCCCCCGTGATCTCCGATATCCGTATGTCGTATATGCTCATCTCTGAATTCTCGATCAGATAGACAAGCAGGTCGAACGGACCCTCGAACTCACGGAGCTTTACTTTATAGCTCAATTCAGTCCATTTCCTTTATCTTTTTCAGGTTCTCGGCGAAAGGCGGCCTGACGACGCCCTTCTCCGTAACTATCGCCGTGATATACTCAGCCGGCGTGACGTCGAATGAAGGGTTGTACGTCTTGATCCCCTCAGGCGCCATCGGCTTCTCGTACCACATCTTATATATCTCTTCTCCGTCACGGAGCTCGATCTCAATGTCATCTCCCGTCGGAGTGTCAAGGTCAAGCGACGACGTAGGGACGAACATGTAGAACGGGATATTGTATTCCTTCGCGAGTATCGCGAGGGCGTTGGTCCCGATCTTGTTCGCTCCGTCTCCGTTAGCCGCCATGCGGTCGCATCCGACAAGCACGGCGTCCACCCATCCGTTCTTCATGACCTGGTTCGCCATGCTGTCGCAGATCAGGGTTACGTCTATGTCAGCCTTGAAAAGCTCGAACGCCGTAAGGCGGGCTCCCTGGAGAACAGGCCTTGTCTCGTCCGCGAACACCTTGAAGTCATATCCTCTTTCCTTACCGAGGTACAGCGCCGCGAGACTCGTTCCGTACTTAGCCGTGGCGAGAGTACCGGCGTTGCAGTGCGTCAGTATCCCCATGCCCTTGCTGAGAAGGCTGAGCCCGTATTCTCCCATGTGGCGGCACGCGTCCTCGTCTTCCTGCCTGATGGCCTTCGCCTCTGCGAGAAGCATCTTCTCCGCTGCCTGGACGCTTCCGTCAAAGCTGTCGAGCTTCTCTGTCATCCTGTCCAGAGCCCACGCCAGGTTGACCGCCGTAGGACGGGCTTTCTTGAGGTATTCCGCGACCTCGTGCACTTCTTCTCTGAATTCCTTTATGCTGCCGGCGTCGCCGTCTCTTGTGGCCACGTAAAGGCCGAACGCCGCCGCGATACCGATAGCCGGGGCTCCTCTCACCCTGAGCTTCTTGATCGCGACATATACGTCTTCCTTCGTCTCGAGCTTCAGGTATTTCTCCTCGCCCGGAAGACGCGTCTGGTCAAGTATGACCAGCTCGCCGTTTTTGTTGTAATCCACAGAAGTAATGTCAACCAATTCGATCTCTTCCTTTCATGTCTTTCTCTATTTGCCGCTTTCCTTTTTTTCTGCTTCTTTCTTGCCGTCGTCCTGCGCGTGCAGCGTAGGCACCTTATGGTTAGGATCCGTCAGGAACACGTAGATGTACAGCAGCGCCGTCATGATCAGGACCGCCGCGTCCTTATACAGCTCGCGGCTCATCAGTACAGCCGCCATGCCCATTATCGTGCTGATGCCGTATATCATGAGGACGGCTCTTCTCTGCCCGTAGCCCGACTTCATCAAACGGTGGTGCAGATGCTCCTTATCCGGCGACATGATTGGCTTCCCGGAGATGACTCTTCTTATTATCGCGAGAGTCGTATCAAAGATAGGGATGCCGAGAACCAGCACCGGCACTATCACGGCGAGGAGCGTCGACCTCTTCAGAGGGCTGATCACCGCGAATATGGCGATCATGAATCCCAGGAAGAGCGACCCGCTGTCTCCCATGAAGAGCTTCGCCGGATAGAAGTTATACGGAAGGAACCCGAGCGATCCTCCGGCAAGAGCCATCATTCCGAGGCATACCACCATCATCCCGTACCTGTCTCCGTGTATGTACGCAACGTACGCTATGGAAAGCGCCGCTATGGCTGCGACTCCTGAAGCGAGCCCGTCCAGCCCGTCGATCAGGTTTATCGTGTTCGTTATGCCCACTATCCAGAGAATGGTGAATATGAAGCACATGGCCGTTCCGAACTGCCAGTGCCCGCCGCCTCCGAAATAGTTCGTTATGAATTCGATCCTGAGCCCCATGTAATACATGAGTACGGCTATCGCTGTCTGGCAGAGGAACTTGAGCTTAGCGTTCAGCCCTCCGCTGACTATGTCGTCCGCAGCCCCGAGGATGTATATGAGCGTCCCGCCGGTAACTATCGCGGGAAGGTGCTCGTTGCCCCAGAGGAAATACAGGATCGAGATCATGGTGCCGAGATATATGGCAAGGCCTCCGAACCTCGGCATCGGCTTGGTATGCATCCTCCTGTTGTCGTTCGGGATATCCATCGCTCCGACCTTAGGGGCGATCCACTTCGCCACAGGCGTCATTACGAGGGATACGAAGAACGCGAGGAAGAACGCGCCGAATATGTTGTACTTAGTAAGCTCCAGTACCATGTCTATTTTTCGAGCCTTTCTACCTTGATCCCGGCCTCATTCAGGATGTCCTTGGCAAGCTCGTCAGGATATCCCTCTCTTATGACTATCCTCTTGATGCCCGCGTTCACGATCATCTTCGCGCATATCGAGCAGGGATGGTTGGTTATATATATCGTTCCGCCCTCGATGCTCTGTCCGAGAGCCGCGGCCTGGATTATAGCGTTCTGCTCAGCGTGGAGCGCCCTGCAGAGCTCATGCCTCTCGCCCGACGGGACGTGCAGCTTCTCTCTCAGGCATCCCCCGAGCTCGCCGCAGTGCTTGAGGCCCCTCGGGGCTCCGTTGTACCCTGTCGCCATGGCGTGCATGTCTCTTACTATGACCGCGCCCACGTGTCTTCTCAGGCATGTGGATCTCTGCGCCGTAAGCTCCGCCATCTCCATGAAATACTCGTCCCACGACGGACGGCTGTCTTTCATCTCTTCACTCATTTTGCTTCTCCTATCTGCCGGTAAAAAATCTGGACAGGAATGCAGACGCCGCCGACCTCTTCATGTAGTCCGCGTTCTTCTGCACCTCGTCTGTATCTATATCGTCCTCTTTGAACATATCCGCCATGGCCCAGTACGCGCCGTAAATGCCCATGGTTATCACTGTCAGAAACAGGACTTTCGCGATATTCACGGCTTTCTTCCCTTTATCGCTCATGATTTCAGCTCCCTACCGCATGTAGACCTTCATAAGGCAGAGCCCCTGCGGCGGGGCCGTATGCCCTGCTTCAGCCCTGTCTCCGGACTCGATCGTCTTCTTCATATCCAGAGGCGATCTCTTTCCAAGTCCGGTCTCGACAAGCGTCCCTGTGATTATCCTGACCATGTTGTACAGAAAGCCGTCCCCGGTTATGTCGATGAAGATGTCTTTCCCGCCTCCGGGAACGTCCTCTTCAGATACCGAAAGGTCCGTGACGGTCCTTACCGTAGTTTTCCCGGGCTCGCCGCCGGCTGCCTGGAAGCAGGCAAAGTCGTGCGTGCCCTTTATGTACTCCGCGGCTTCTCTCATCCTCTCTGTATCCAGAGGGGACTTTACCAGATATCTGTAGTTCCTGTCGAAAACAGGCATGTATGAAGCGTTCCTTATCGAATACCTGTAGGTCTTGCCGGCGACCTGCTGCCTCAGGTCATCCGCGTGATCTGTTTCCTCCGCGGAAACGATCCTGACGTCGCCTTCTGAAGCTCTCGCCTCCGGCCTTCCCTGGAGCCTGTCGTTCATCACCCTCGCGAGGTTCTCAACGGGTATGTTCATGTCTGCCGAGAACGCGGCTTTCTGGTCCCTTGCGTGGACTCCCGCGTCGGTCCTGCTCACTCCGGAGATCCTGATCTCCCCGCCGAGAAGATCCGACAGCACGCCCTCGATCACGCCCTGTACGGTCCTCGCTTCAGGCTGTCTCTGCCACCCTGAAAACCCGGTCCCGTCGTATTCGATTGTCAGCAGAACATTCTTCTCCATAATATATGAGAGTATACCACAAAACGCGTACGGTTTCCACCTTTCAGGCGGTCTGAAACAATATAAAAGCCGCCCCGGAATACTGCCCGGAGCGGCGTGTCTCTATATCAGCTTTTCAAGCTCTTTCAGGTCTTCATCCGTCGTAGACCAGCTTGTCGCGAGCCGTATGACGGTGTGTCCCTCGTCAGGCTTTTCCCAGAAGCCGTACTCGAGGCCTTCCTTGAGCTTCCTGAGCTTCTCATCCTCCATCACTATGAACTTCTGGTTCGTCGGGGAATCGAGGAAGAACTCGTATCCCCTGTCCCTGAACAGCTTCTCGAGCCTGTCCGCCATGGATATCGCGTAGCGGCCTATCTCATAGTACAGCAGATCTCCTCCCTGATACCTGCTGAAGAGCGTGTCGAACTGGATCCCAAGGAGCCTTCCCTTCGCGAGAAGCGCGCCTCTCTTCTTCTTTGACGAAAGGAAGTGCGCGGGGATGTTCTTCTTCGTGAACACCACCGCCTCGCCGCAAAGGGCCCCGCACTTCGTTCCCCCTATGTAGAAAACGTCCGAGATCTCTGCGATGTCCTTCAGCGTCACGCCGCAGGCTTTGCTCATGAGGCCGTACGCCAGCCTCGCGCCGTCGATATAAAGCGGCATGTCGTACTCGTGGCAGACGTCCGCGAGATCCCTGAGCTCCTCCTTCGAATAAAGCGTCCCGTATTCCGTAGGGAACGATATGTAAAGCATCCCCGGACGCACCATATGCTCGTGGTTCTCATCCTCATAGTAGGCGGCAAGGAGCTTCCTGAGGTCCGCGGCAGAGACCTTTCCCTCTTTCTGTGGCAGGCCCATGACCTTATGGCCCGTGAACTCTATCGCCCCGGCTTCGTGTGTGTTTATGTGGCCTGTCTCCGCGGCGACTACCCCGTCATAATCGTTCAGCAGAGTCGATATCACGACCTGGTTCGTTTCCGTCCCCCCTGTAATGAACTCAACGTCCGCGTCGGGAAGGCCGCACGCCTCGCGTATCTTCTCCTTCGCGCTCTCGCAGTATCTGTCGCTTCCGTATCCCGGAAGGCTCTCCATGTTGGTCTCTTCAAGTCTCCTGAGTATCTCCGGGTGCGCGCCCGCAATGTAATCGCTTGAAAATGAAACCATGTGATCCTCCTTAGCTTATATGTTCAAAATAGATGATAGTATGAAGTCGATCCTCTGGCTGATGAACAGGAGATATATCCCTGCCGCCGCCGCTATGAAAGGAACCATAGGGACGGTATCTGTCCTTTTGATCTTTTTCTTCGCCAGAAGATACGCGAGCCCGGCTCCCGAAAGAAGCGCCGAAAGCATGAATACGAAGAGCACTCCCCTTAGCCCGAGCAGCAGCCCGAGCGCGGAGAACAGCTTGATGTCTCCCCCTCCTACAGCATCGCGCCTGTACAGCGCCTTCCCGAGCAAAGCCGTCATCCCCATTATGAGGAAGCCCGCGGCGGCTCCGTACAGCATATCCTGCCAGCTCCGGTACTGTATCACGCCCGCTGCCGATACGGCGAGGAGAACGAGCAGCTGATCCGGCACTATCCTGTACTTTATGTCCGATATGGACATCTCGAGAAGAAGCCACAGTATGACGAGCACGGCAAGAGCATACACCCAGTCGTCCCTGACCAGATACAGGCCAGCCGCGACGAAAAGCATTGAAAACGTATACTTCCACGGCGTGCTCTTCACACGCTGCGTGTAAGGGTCTTTCAGCTCGTCCGAAGGCTCCTCGCCATAGTCGCAGAACCACGCCGCAGGCATGTGGTTGAACATGTATACGGCGCTGTTCCCGAGCACCACGCCGAGGATCACGGCGATAAGATATTTGATTACCTGTACCAGTATTTCTTCCATATCAGCAACATCCCCGGGGCTTTTTAGCTCCGGGGACATCCACACTTTTATCTGACTACTTTCCTACTTTGTCCTTAAGGTCGGACACCGCGTCGGCAGCCTTGTCCTTTGCCTTCTTGGCCGCGTCCATGAGCTTCTCGTCAAGATCCGTCTTGTCGAGGACCTCCTGTGCCTTATCCTTGGCTTTGTCCGCCGCGTCGGCTGCTTTGTCCTTTGCCTTCTTGGCCGCGTCAACCAGCTTCTCGTCGAGATCCGTCTTGTCCAGGACCTCCTGTGCCTTGTCCTTGATTCCGTTCAGTGCATCTGTGATACCCATCTTCTCCTCCTTGTACTGCCGGCGTATGGAGCCGGCTGCTTCTTTATTTTGCCGGCTTCCAGGAGCTCTTCAGCTCCACTATCCGGTTGAACACCTTTTCATCGTCCGTGGTAAGCCTGCTGTCTGCCGCGTAATAGCCGTGGCGGAAGAACTGGAATTTCTCTCCCGGCTCCGCTTTGCCTAGCGACGGCTCCGCGTATCCGTAAGTCTCGTTCACAGAGTCCTCGTTCAGGATCTGGGCTCCGCTCTCGTCTGTAGTATACAGATGGCCGTAGTTCCTGACCCTGATCTTCACGGCGCTTTGCGCCTCGACGAAGTGGATGGTGCCCCTGACTTTCCTTCCGTCCGGGCTGTCTCCGCCTTTCGTCGCGGGATCGTACGTGCAGTGCAGCTCTTTTATCGTCCCGTCGCTGTTCTTTATGACTTCATCGCATGTGATATAATATGCGCCCTTCAGCCTGACCTCGTTCCCCGGGAACAGCCTGAAGTACTTCTTCACAGGCACTTCCATGAAGTCCTCACCATCGATCCAGAGCTCTCTCGAGAACGGCACTTTCCTCGTCCCCATCTCAGGGACGTTCCTGTTGTTCTCCGTCTCTATCTCTTCGGTCACGCCTTCCGGATAGTTCGTTATCACGACTTTCACCGGATCGAACACGACGTTCCTGCTCTCTGTCTTCCCCGCGAGGTCGTCCCTCACGAAATGCTCCAGCTCCGCTATGTCCACAAGGCTGTTCGCCTTGGCTATGCCTATCTCGTCGCAGAAATTCCTGACGGCTTCCGGAGTAAAGCCGCGGCGGCGCATCCCCGCTATCGTCGGCATCCTCGGATCGTCCCATCCTTCTACGAACCCGTCGTCCACGAGGGCCTTGAGCTGCCTCTTGCTCGTTACCGTGTCTGTCAGGTCCAGCCTGGCGAACTCGATCTGCTGAGGAGGCGTATCCCAGACTCCTATCTCGTTTATGACCCAGTCGTAGAGAGGCCTGTGGTCTTCGAACTCGAGTGTGCAGAGTGAGTGGGTGATACCCTCGATCGCGTCCTCTACAGGATGCGCGAAATCGTACATCGGGTAAATGCACCACTTCGTCCCCGTATTGTGATGCTCGGCGTGCGAGATCCTGTAGATGACAGGGTCCCTCATGTTCATGTTAGGGGACGCCATATCTATCTTAGCGCGGAGCACCTTCTCTCCGTCGGCGTACTTACCGGCCTTCATGTCCTCGAACAGGGCGAGGTTCTCCTCAACTGTGCGGGATCTTGCCGCGCTCTCTTTTCCGGGCTCGGTCAGCGTCCCTCTGTACTCCCTTATCTCCTCAGCGGAAAGATCGTCGACGTAGGCTTTGCCCTTTTTGATCAGGATGACCGCGTAGCTGTACATCAGATCAAAGTACTCGGAAGCCCAGCAGCGCCGCGCCCATGTGAATCCGAGCCATTTCACGTCTTCCTCGATCGACTTGACGAATTCCATGTCCTCTTTCCCCGGGTTGGTGTCGTCGTAGCGGAGGTTGCACTTCCCGCCGTACTTTTCAGCCGTACCGAAGTTCAGGCATATAGACTTGGCGTGCCCTATGTGAAGATATCCGTTAGGCTCCGGCGGGAATCTGGTATATACCTCGCCGCCGTATTTCCCGGACGCGTTGTCCGCGTCTATCCTCTCTTCGATGAAATTTCTGGTCCTGTTCTCTTCTGACATCTATATTCTCCGTTCGCTTTTTTTGTCTGTCATATTATATCAAAAAACACCTCAGTCCGCCAGTGTGTCGTACAGTGTCCTCGCTCTTTCAAGAAGCGCTTCCCTGCTGTTCTCAAGCTCGCCCGCGATGACCTCGTCAAGAAGCGCGGAGAGGATCTTACCGATGTCCCTGCCCTGTGAGAGGCCTTTCCCCGACAGCACGCAGTCAGACGAGAGATCGTCGCCGGTCACGCAGAGCTGCGACCTGGAATAACACTTCCCGCTTTCCGTGATCTCCTGGATGATCCTGAAGATCTCCTCCGTTGCGCTGTCCGAAAGCCTGCCCCTGAGGCTCCTCACGCTTATTCCGTCATACAGGATATCCGGCACCTCTTCAGCCGGGAAGCTGTCCGCGAGCTTCCTCATCTCAAGGAGCACCGTTATCTCGTCAGGCGTGATGTTCTTTACCGATATCTCCTTTATCCGGACGGCTCTCTTGATGGTCTCTCCGTCGTACTTCATCTTCCTCAGAGCTTCTCTGAAGCCTGATATGTCGGTCTCCTGGCGGAATCCGAAAAAGCCCGAGTCCTTTCCGAATCCGAACAGGCTCATCTGGCTCCCCTCGTCCGGGACGTCGAGTATCAGCGCGATTCTCAGCGGAAGCGACGCGGGCGCGTGCTCAAGAGCCCTTACGCTTTTCCTGTCCGCTATATGAGCTCCGGAAAAAGAGATGATGTCATCCAGCGCGTGCCTGTACTGCTTCACGGCGTACGCTGCGTAAGCCCCCATGAGGAGCTTGTTGAACTCCGTCATAACGCGCTCGGCCGAGGACCTTGAAGCCGTAGGGGCAAGGTCCTTCACAGCCTTCGCGGTCTCAGGATCCATTATGAACCCCAGAGTCCCCGCAAACCTCACCGCGCGGAGTATCCTCAGAGAATCCTCCCTGAATCTCTCCTCAGGCTTTCCGACCGCCCTTATGACCTTCCTGTTTATGTCCTCTATCCCGCCGTACTCGTCCACGATGCCTTTAGCCGGCGAATAAGCGAGGGCGTTCATTGTGAAATCCCTCCTCGCCAGGTCCACCTTTATGTCTTTGCTGAAGCTCACCGAATCGGGATGCCTTCCGTCGGAGTACGAGCCGTCTGACCTGAACGTGGTGATCTCGAACGGTTCTCCGTCCATTATGACCGTGACCGTTCCGTGCTTTATGCCGGTCTCGGCGACTTTGTACCCGCTGAAGCACTCCTTCGTCTCGCCGGGCTCCGCGGATGTGGTGATATCCCAGTCGGACGGTTTTCTTCCCATCAGAATATCGCGGACGCAGCCCCCGACGACGTACGCCTCGTGGCCGCTCCGCTCCAGCATCCTCAGGATCTTGTCGACTTTGTTCGGAATGTTGAGGAAATAATCCATGCGTCTATTATATCATATATCACAAAAAAAGCGCCCCCGCATTTCCGCGGGAGCGCACGATAAGCACTTCGGTCGTAACGCATATGCCTGAAGGCACTTACCTTCGCCTTATTCAGTGCATATACCCGTTACTAGCACTTCTCAACGATGACAGCTGTTCCCATGCCGCCGCCGATGCACAGTGTAGCGAGGCCCTTCTTAGCCTCAGGTCTCTTCATCATCTCATAGATCAGAGTGATGAGGATACGGCATCCGGATGCTCCGATAGGATGACCAAGAGCGATAGCTCCGCCGTTTACGTTCAGCTTCTCAGGATCGAATCCGAGGTCTTTGCCGACTGCTACTGACTGAGCAGCGAAAGCTTCGTTTGCTTCATAGAGGTCAAGATCGTCGATCGTGAGTCCGGCCTTTTCCATTGCCTTTCTTGAAGCAGGGATAGGACCAAGTCCCATTACCTTAGGATCAACACCTGCTGACGCGTAAGAAACGATCTTGGCGAGAGGCTTGATTCCGAGCTCTTCAGCCTTGTCAGCTGACATAACTACTACAGCAGCTCCTGAATCGTTGATTCCGGAAGCGTTTCCTGCTGTAACGACACCGCCGTCCTTCTTGAATGCAGGCTTCAGCTTTGCAAGAGCCTCAGCTGTAGCGCCGAATCTTGGGAATTCGTCTGTATCGAATACGATAGGATCGCCCTTTCTCTGAGGAATAGTTACAGGAACGATCTCGTCCTTGAACTTGCCTGCCTTGATAGCAGCCTCTGCCTTGTTCTGTGAAGCAAGCGCGAAAGCGTCAAGCTCTTCTCTTGTGAGTCCGTACTGCTCAGCAACATTCTCAGCTGTGATACCCATGTGATAGTTGTTGTAAACATCCCACAGTCCATCGTTTACCATCATGTCGACTGCAGGTGTGTTGAACATTCTGGCTCCCCATCTCATGTTAGGAAGAACATATCCTGACATTGACATGTTCTCAGCTCCGCCTGCCACGATGATGTCAGCGTCGCCGGCCTTGATGATCTGAGCGGCAAGCTCAACAGCTCTGAGTCCGGATCCGCAGACCTTATTGATTGTCATTGCAGGAGTCTCGATCGGGAGTCCGGCACCAAGTGACATCTGTCTTGCAACGTTCTGTCCGAGGCCGCCCTGGAGCACATCACCCATGATGACTTCTTCAACATCTTCAGGCTTGATGCCTGCCTGCTCGATAGCGCCCTTGATAGCGATAGCTCCGAGTTCCTTAGCAGGTACGTTTTTCAGTGATCCACCATAAGAACCGATAGCTGTTCTCTTGGCTCCTACGATTACAACTTCTTTCATTTCTTTTTTCCCTCCTTGGTTTAAAAGCCATGCTCTGGCTGGTTAGACATTTTGAATATTAATGGAAGCAGGAAATTGTTAATTTCTTGTCGGATTCAGTCTACTACCACTGACGTGAAAAATCAATACCAAAAGTCGAAAACATATTGAAAAACAGGGAAATCTTTCACCTCTACTCCGGCATGTTCTCCCTGGTGCCGCCGGACGCCCTGGCGGTCTCTTCTTTCTCGAGCCTTATATCCCATGAGGCGACCTTCCCGATCATATCGTGCGCGGTGTAGTCGAACTGGAGCGGCGTGATCGAGACGTAATTGTCCCATGTAGCGGTAACGTCATATTTTTCCTCTATATCGTTCAGGTCGAGCGGGGCTCCGTCCAGCATGTAGCTGTCCCCGTCCTCTGATTCGACAGGTATGAATTTATCGATATAGAACCTGTTCCCGAGCGCAGTATATCTGATGCCCTTCACCTCTTCAGGAGGAAGGTCCGGCGCGTTGATGTTCAGTATGGTATCAGGAGTGAGCTCGTTCATGGACCTGTCGACCACCGCAAGAGCAACTTCGCACGCCGTCTCGAAATGTGTCGCGCTGTGGCTGTCCACCGATACGGCGACGGCTCTCACGTTCGACAGCGCCGCCTCCATCGCTGCTCCTATGGTCCCTGAGTAAAGGGTGTCTTTCCCGAAATTGCTCCCGATGTTAATCCCCGAGTACACCATATCCATTTCGATGCCGCGCTCTTTGAAGAACTGCAGCCCGGCCTTGACGCAGTCAGTCGGGGTCCCCGTGACAGCGTACGCGGCCTCCGCGCCCGGATAGTCGAAGTCATATACTCTGATCGGCTCCGTTATCGTGATTGACTGGCTCGCCCCGCTGTGCTCCCCGTCTGGAGCCGATACGTATATGTTCGCCACGGGCCTCAGCGCATCCACCAGCTCTCTCAGCCCGCGCGAGGTTATCCCGTCGTCGTTCACGACCATTATGTTGAGTTTTCTGTCCTTCTTATCTGTCATTGCCGCTCCTGTAGTCTTCTTTATCCTTCAACAAGCTCTCCGAGCACTTTCCCTATGGTGTCGTGGATCACAAGATCCGCCGCGTCGTCATACGGTGTCACCGAGCGGTTTATCAGCACCAGGTGCTTCCCCCTGAAATACGAGATGAGTCCCGCCGCCGGATAAACGTTGAGCGACGTCCCGCCGACTATCATGACATCGGCTTCCTGTATCGCCCTTATAGCTGCTATCATCACATCGTTGTCCAGCATCTCCTCATACAGGACAACGTCAGGCTTGATCCTTCCTCCGCATATATTGCAGTGAGGAACCGGCCCGTCGCAGTTCGCCTCATCCATTACGTAGTCAAGGTCAAAGTGCGCCCCGCATTTCTCGCATGTGTTCCTGAGCGTGCTTCCGTGGAGCTCCAGCACGTTCCTGCTTCCGGCTTTCTGGTGCAGCCCGTCTATGTTCTGTGTAATGACCGCCTTCAGCTTGCCGCGCCTCTCCAGCTCGGCGAGCGCGAGATGCGCCTTGTTCGGCTGTACGTCCTTTGCGATGAGGTTCTCCTTGTAATACGTGAAGAACGTCTCGTTATGCTCCATATAGAACGTGTGCGACAGGATCGTTTCCGGAGGATATCCGTAGCTCTGCTCCGCGTGATACAGTCCGTCCTTGGAGCGGAAGTCCGGTATGCCGCTCTCTGTTGAAACGCCCGCGCCTCCGAAGAAGACCACGTTCTCCGCTTCATCTATTATGTCTTTAAGTGTCTTTTCCATGGCGGTCCTCCTTTTTTCCATATTATCTCACTTTTGCCGGGACGTATCAAGGCGGGCGGTACATACGCGCACACTCTTTTCAGCCGCCGGCCGGTTTCCCCGATTTTGTTTCAGCTATAGACAAAAAAGTAATGACAGCTGAAAAAAAGCACCGGAAACATGACGCTTCCGATGCACGATCTCTGTATTTTGACGCTTTATCCGGTTTTTTTGATCAAAACCGCCTTTGGGATTTCAGCTATATAAGGATTCCTCTGATTTTGTTTCAGCTATGGACAAAATAGTGACGACAGCTGAAAAACACCTGAACAGCCGGCGCGCTCCTACGGGCGGTACATCTGCGGCGCGGCCTTCCTGACCGCGGCCGACATGATCTCTGCCATGACGATCCCCGCCGCCGCCTGTAATATGTTCCCCGGAAGCGCGGCAAAAGGCGCTGCCAGGTTACCGTATATGACACGGTGCGCCAAGAAGTAGCCCGCGATCATCACGAGGCTTCCGGCGGCCATAGCGGCAAGAGACACAGGAAGATCCTTCCCGTTCTTTTCCTGTCCCGCTTCCAGAACGGACGCTGTCACGAAAGCCATCATCCCCTTTATCACGAACGTCCACGGCACCCAGTGGGCGTAGCCGCCTATCAGGTCCGCCAGGGCTGAGCCCGACGCTCCCGCGATCGTCCCATTCCTGCGGCCAAGCATCATAACAGAAAGGAACACCATGGCGTCGCCGAGGTGTATGTACCCGTTCGTCGCGACGACAGGTATCCTGAAGAAGCTTGTGGCCGCCATGACGAGAGCCGCCATGAGGCCCGTAAGCATCAGCTCATATACAGGGCTTTCCTGTGTGTTCCTTTCCATATGTCTTCGTTGACCTTTCTCTGTGATGTATATATAATAACAGTAAAGTGTATATCATAAAATATGCAATTATTCAGTTTTTTCAGATGACAATTCAGGAGATACATGCAATATGAAGCCCATATATGCGGATCTAAAGCACAATTCCGGCACATCTCTGTATATACAGTTGTATGACTATATAAAGGCAGGCATCATGCGGGGCGACTTTCTTGCCGGCGAAAGGCTCCCTTCCCTCCGCGATCTCTCGGGGCAGCTTTCCGTGAGCATAACAACGTGCGCGAGAGCGTACGACCAGCTCATCATAGAGGGATATCTGGAGTCGAGGCCGAACTCAGGCTTCTACGTCTCCTCTGTGCCGGGGCCTGACAAAGCCGCCGGCGGAGACAGAGAGAGCGGACCTTCATATGAGGAGCGTGAGAAGAAAGACACGCCGAAATACAGATGTGATCCGGACAGCTTCGATTTCGCCAAGTGGAAGAAATGCTTCACGAAGGTAATGAACGAGAAGTCAGAAGAGATGCTTTCCCCTCAGGACCCTCAGGGGGAGTACGCCCTGAGGAGAGAGATCTCAAGGTATCTCTACAGCGCGAGAGGAGTAGCCGCGGGGCCGGGCGACATAGTCATAGGCGCCGGAGTCCAGCAGCTTACAAGCAGGCTCGCGGGAATGCTGAGAGAAATCGGCATCGACTTCGTGAACGTGGAAGACCCCGGGTACATGCCTGTAAGGCACATCTTCAGCGACTTCGGGTTCAACATCTGTCCTGTGCCGGTCAGGGAAGACGGCATAGAGATCGAGAGGCTCCCGGTCAATATCGGGACGGCTGTATACGTGAGCCCGTCAAACCAGTTCCCTACAGGATCTGTCATGCCTGCCGCGAGGAGATACCGGCTGCTTGAGTGGGCGGAGCAGAACGGGTCAGTCGTGATAGAAGACGATTACGACAGCGAGCTCAGATACTTCGGCAATCCGGTCCCTGCCCTGAAAAGCATTGACAGCGCTGGAAGCGTCGTATACCTCGGCTCGTTTTCATCCACCCTTTTCCCGGCGATAAGGATAAGCTACATGGTCCTTCCTCCCGAGCTCTCCGCCATTTCGAAAAAAAGCATGAGCAGATATGACCAGACATGCTCTAAAGTGGAACAGCTGGTCCTTGCCGAATACATGGAGAACGGATCATACCAGACCGGGATAAGAAAGCTCAGGAAGCTGTATTCAAGGAAGCTCGGGGAAGTGCTTTCCGCCTTTTCAAAATATGGAGGCGGTACTGTCACCGCCAGGAACACGAAGTCCGGCATAAGCATAAGGCTGGACGTCGTAACCGATAAGCCCGCTGAGGATCTTCTCAGAGAAGCCGAGAAGCTCAGGCTCCATATGATCCCTCTCGGCGGAGGGCCGGGAAAGCTCATGCTCTACTATGACCAGATACCTTCAGATGAGATAGACGGGGCGGTCAAGGACATCTGCGCCGCCTGGCGGAAGTAGTGATATACTATGTTTAGGATGTGTCTTCCGGGAAAAGCCCTCAAGGCACATCGCGAAAGGTCACGGGTGATACGGATATGAAATCACAGACAAGCAACATCAAGCCGCAGGACTGGCGGAAGGATTTTGACGAAGAGGTGGTCCGCGAGGGACATACTCTCCTCGACAGCGGGAAGCTCGAGGAATTCGCCGGCGGTCCGACATACTGCGTCGCGAAGTTCCGCTACGGCAGGAAGAAGGACGACTATGACAAAGCCCTCATACAGGGCCTCAACCAGGGACGCCCTTCCATGAGATGCACATGCGCCGACGCGGTCTCCGGCAGGCGCTGCTGCCACGAGGCAGCCGCCATCATCAAATGGGAAGAGGAATACGGCGGCGCCAAGAAGCCGAGAGAATATTCGAGGCCGTTTACTAATGAGGACGGAGTGACCCCGACATTCTTCGACATGGAAGAGATGACCAAGGATCTCCTGTTCTATCACGACATAGTCGACAAGGCGAGGATCGATCTTGCCGACGGAAGGCTCGAGCTCGGCAAAGTCAAGGCCGACATAGAGGAGGGAGAAGACATGAAGGGATCCTGCGAAGGCACCTTTACCACGGACTTCACCTCCGGCACAGTCTCGGCGAAGTTCAGGAGGGACAGGTTCGACAGGATAGACTGCGATCTCTGCAACCTCCATTATGTGAACAGCCCGGACGAGAAATACCTGAGCAAGATGATGTGCGAGCACGCCACCTGCCTTCTTCTCGCGCTGGATAAAGAGCTGAAGAAGAACGACCCGGGTGACGAGACCGACTGGGCAGCGGCAAGGTTCCTGAGAAGGTACAGCGACCTGAACCAGTACTACGACTTCGACGGCACTCTGGATCCTGAAGCCTGCTCCATAGAGCCTAAGATCGAAAGAGACGCGGAGGGCCGTGTGAGCCTCACGTTCACCATTGGCAAGGACAAGATGTTCGTCGTGAAGAACCTGACGTCGCTAGTCGACTCGGTAAGGTCCGGCGAGGAATACCAGCTCGGCAGGAGCGACAGGATAATCTTCAAGGGCAGCACTTTCTCGGGAAGGAACGAGCGGTACTACCGCCTCATCGAGAAAGAGGTCATGAACGCGCAGGCTGTGAACGAAAGGCTGCAGGCAAGATCCAAGTACCCTATCCCGGACCTGACACAGCATAAGGAGATAGCTCTCGAGGGCGAGGCTCTCGAGACGTTCTACGACATAGCCGCCGGGCTCTCAGTCGAGTTCAGCGACAAATACAAGGGCGGCCCGAAGATCAAGCCTTCAGCCCAGGCCGCGGGGAACAGGAGCCGGAGCTCCCTCTCCAGGCTGGACCAGGATGAGATAGCCGCGGCCGTTCAGGAAGCCCGTGAAGAGGACATGACCGACACCGGGCAGAGCCGCGAGGGAAAGAGCCGTAAGGACAGGATAGAGATCGGAGGAGGAGTGCCGGACTTCCACGTCACCGTGAGAAAGATGCACGGCAAGGCGGTCAGCGGATTCCACGGGATCACCGTGATATTCGACTCCCCTGTCATCCTTTCGGGAACATCGTCCCACTTCTTCCTTACGGACGAGACGCTGACTAAGCTCGAGGACAGCACATACAGGGTGATAGCTCCGTTCTACGAGGCCGGGGCTTCGGAAGACAGGCCGGCGAACGGGCACTCAGAATTCGCGATAGGCGTGAATAACATGTCCGAGTTCTACTACCGCATCATGCCGGAGCTCATGCGGAACCCGTACATAACGGTGACTGAAGAAGACGAAGACGAGATAAACGGCAACCTTCCTCCTGAAGCGAGGTTCGACTTCTTCCTTGATACCGACAAAGACGAGCTCTTCTGCCGTCCGTTCGTCACATACGGCGACACTTCATTCGACCTGACGTCAGGCGAGCCTGCGGTCCTTCCGCACGGCAAGGCCTCCGGCATAGATTCGGAAGAGAACGGGAAGAAAGAGGACGCCGGAAAGAAAGCGGACAGGAAAAAGAAGAAAGAAGAAGAGGCCGAGGAGAGAGAGAAGCATAAGGAAGACCTCCGCGGGGCTGAGCTCCCTGCCGACGTGAACGAAAAGGGCGAGGCCACAGGAAAGAACCCGCCGCGCGACATCTCCAGGGAGATGATCATCAACGCGAGGAGGACCATGCACGATAAGCGGCAGGAAGGAAGAGTAAGAGACGCAGTCAAGGGATTCTTCCCTTCGATCGACCTTCCTAACGGAAAGTACGCGGTCGACAAGACCGACGACAACGTATATGAGATACTGAACGACGGCGTGAACACGCTGCTTAATTTCGGAGACGTTCACGCGACGGAAAAGTTCGAGAAGCTGAAGCTCAGGAACTGCCCGCAGATAAGCGTGGGTGTGAAGATGAGCTCCAACCTGCTCGACCTTCAGGTCCACCCTCAGGAGCTGACGCCGAAAGAGCTCTTGGAGCTCCTTGAGAGCTACAGGAAGAAGAAGAAATATCATCTCCTGAGCAACGGCACGTTCATAAGCCTGGAACACCAGGATACCCTGCGGTTCGTAGACGAGCTGTTCCAGAAACTGGATGTCCCGCTGAAGGATTTCGTGTCCGGGAAGATGCATCTTCCTGTATACAGGGCGTACTACCTGAACCACATGCTCGAAGAGCACGAGGACGTGGCTTCTGACAGGGATCACGGGTTCAGGCAGATCATAAAGGACCTTGACTCCATCGCGGATTCCGACTACGACGTGCCTGAATCGCTGAAAGACGTGCTCAGGCCGTATCAGGTCTACGCCTACCAGTGGATGCGGACGCTCTCGTCCGCTCACTTCGGAGGGATACTCGCGGACGACATGGGCCTCGGCAAGACGCTCGAGACCATATCCGTGCTCCTTGCCGAGAAAGAGCGCGGAACGCTCGATACGGCTCTCATCGTCTGCCCTGCCTCACTCGTGTTCAACTGGCAGATGGAGTTCGACAAGTGGGCTCCTGAGATAAAGACCGTATGTGTGGTAGGCACGCCGGACGAGCGTGAGATGATAATAAACTCCTACAGGAAGTACGATGTGCTCATCACTTCATACGACCTGCTCAAGAGAGACATAGACAGCTACAGCGAGAAGGAGTTCTCGTACCAGATAGTGGACGAGGCCCAGTACATCAAGAACCCGGGCGCCGCGGTGAGCAAATCCGTGAAGGTGATATCCAGCAAAGTGAGGTTCGCCCTTACCGGCACCCCTATCGAGAACAGGCTGTCGGAGCTGTGGAGCATATTCGACTTCCTGATGCCGGGCTTCCTGTATACATACAACGCGTTCAAGGAGAAGTTCGAGAATCCTGTCGCGAAGCTGAAGGACGAGGAAGTCACGAGGCAGCTCAAGAAGATGGTCCAGCCGTTCATACTGCGCCGCCTGAAGGAAGAGGTGCTCTCGGATCTGCCGGAGAAGAACGAGGAGATCCAGTACGCGGTGTTCGGAAAGAAGCAGCGCGAGCTCTACGAGGGCGAAGTCGTCCAGATCAGGAACCTCATCAACAATATGGGAACGTCCGGCGGAGAAAAGCTCGAAGTTCTCGCAGAGCTTACGAGGCTGCGCCAGATCTGCTGCGACCCGTCGCTCGTATCTGACCACTGGGACGGAGGATCGGCGAAGAGAGAGGCCGCGGTCGAGCTCATCAAGACGGCCATCGACGGCGAGCATAAGGTGCTTCTCTTCTCGCAGTTCACCTCCATGCTCGAGCTCCTCGAGAAGGACCTCCAGAAAGAGGAGATCCCGTATTACAAGATCATCGGAGACACGCCGAAGGAGGAGCGCCTCCAGCTGGTCCGCCACTTCAACGACGACGACACGCCTCTGTTCCTGATCTCGCTCAAAGCCGGCGGCACGGGCCTGAACCTTACCGGAGCCGACGTCGTCATCCACTACGACCCGTGGTGGAACATAGCGGCGCAGAACCAGGCGACCGACAGAGCACACAGGATAGGCCAGACCAGGCCTGTCGCGGTATACAAGCTAATAGCCGCGGCTACTATAGAAGAAAAGATAATAAAGATGCAGGCGGCGAAGAAAGATCTCGCGGACGCCATACTGTCCGGCACTTCTGAATCGCTCGCGAGCCTGACAAAGGAAGAGCTCATGAGCCTGCTGGGATAAAAGAAGGACTTGCATATGGACATAAAGAACAGGATAGAAAAACTTCGCGCGCTGATGGCGCAGAACGGTATAGACGCGTACCTCGTACCGTCTGACGACGACCACGCTTCCGAATACGTGAACGACCACTTCAAGGCGAGAGAATGGATAACGGGATTCACAGGATCCGCCGGGACGGCTTTGATCACCCAGGACGAAGCGTTTCTCTGGACCGACGGACGGTATTTCCTCCAGGCCGCGATGCAGCTCGAGGGCACCGGCGTAAAGCTCATGAAGATGGGAGAGCCCGGAGTCCCGGAGATAACCGAAAAGCTGAAGGAATACGGCGGGATCACGCTCGGATTCGACGGCATGACGATGACGGCAAAGGAAGGAGCGGAGCTTGAGAAGATCTGCGGCAACATAGTATCTGACAAAGACCTCGTCGGAGCCGTCTGGGAGGACAGGCCGGAGCTCAGGCCGTCTGAGATATGGGAATTCCCGCTCAGCTCCTGCGGAAAGACATACGGCGAAAAGATCAGCTTCGTCAGGGCGGAAATGAAGAAAGCCGGCGCCGGCATACTGCTTCTCTCCGACCTCATGGAGACGGCGTGGCTGTTCGATCTCAGGGGCGGAGACATCCAGAACACCCCTGTGTTCTATTCATACGCCGTGATCACAGAGGACAGATGCCTGCTGTTCACGCTCCCCGGCGCAGTCTCAGACGCGCTTAGGGGAAAGCTCTCTGAAGAGGGCGTGGAATGTATGGACTACAATGAGACGGCAGGCGTCCTGAAAGAGCTCTGCACAGAAGGGAAGACACTCTGGGCAGACCGCGGGAAGACTTCATACTCTCTCCTGAGGCCGCTCTCCGCCGTGATAGCCGACAAGCCGACTCCTGTGGAGATGGCGAAAGCCGTCAAGAACAGCACGGAAATAGAAGCGACAGTGAACGCGCACCTTAAGGACGGCGCCGCGGTCACAAAGTTCATATACTGGCTCAAGAACACGGTGGATAAGGAAAAGCTCACAGAGATCTCCTGCTGCGACAGGCTGGAAGGGTTCAGACGGGAGCAGGAAGGCTGCTTCGACCTGAGCTTCCCGACGATAGCTGGATACATGGAGAACGGCGCGATCATCCACTATGAGCCGGAGCCTGAGACGGACGCGGAAGTAAAGCCGTACGGGCTTCTCCTCGTCGACAGCGGCGGCCAGTACACGGACGGCACCACCGATATAACCAGGACGATAGCGGTAGGAGAGCTCACGGAAAAGATGAAGGAATACTACACCCTTGTTCTCAAGGGACACATCGACCTCGCGATGGCAGTGTTCCCTGAAGGAACTACCGGAAAAGAGCTCGACGAGATGACGAGAAAGCCGCTGAATGAACGCGGCCTCGACTACAACCACGGGACCGGGCACGGCGTGGGGCATGTGCTGAGCGTACATGAAGGGCCTAACTACATAAGCAAGAGAGGATCTGACGCGCTGATCGTCCCGGGCATGATAACGTCCGACGAGCCGGGGGTCTACATAGAAAATGAATTCGGGATAAGGATAGAGAGCGAGATCCTCTGCGTAAGAGACGGGGAGAGCCTGGCGTTCAGGGTACTGACACAGGCCCCTCTCGAAAGAGAAGCGATAAAGGCGGAAATGCTGGATAAAAAAGAACTCGCATGGCTCGATTCCTACCATGCGGGTGTCTATGAAAATCTGAAGGACCGCCTTACGCCTGAAGAGGCTGCGTGGCTCAGGAAGGTCACGGCGCCTCTGTCAGATCATTGATCCTTTATCTCTTTTGATGTCGTCAAGGATCTCGGCGATCTTCTCCTTGGTGACGGTGAAGCGGTCTGTGAACGGGTCAAGTATGATGCCGTCCAGCCTGCTCATGTTCTTCACAAATTCAAAAAGCATCCTGACGGGAATGGCCTGGAGGTCTTCTTCATCGATGCCTCCGGGCTCCTCCATGGACGTGAACACCGCGGCCATGGTCTTCCCCTCGTCGTCCTCGAGCCCGAGGAAGCTTACGGGGATCTTGTTCACATCCTCGACTTCTCCCCGCTCTATCAGGTCCAGATCAGGTTCTTCCGCTCTGAAAGGCGCGAATATCTGCTCATCTTCAGCGATCATCCGCCTCAGGACCGAAAGAACTATTTTATTGTCTTTCCTGTCTTTGTTCGATCCGCCTTTTCCCATGACGACCTTAAGAACCGTCATGTCAGGTACGTCGTACTTTCCGGCTTTGTTGCCGTCCCTCACCAGCACCTCGTCGGCCTCGCGCCTCCAGAGGCCCGCTATGAACAGCGCCAGCTCTTTGCTGAGAGGCTCGGCTTTCTCCGGGATCTCCGCGGTCACTTCCTTCCAGTCATATTCTCCGCGCTTTAGGCATACGGCCGCCGCGTCTCCCTGGCTCTGGTAGATCACGCCGTTCACTGAATCAAGGCTGTAGGAAACGAACACTTCCTTATACATATCCACGAGCTTCCTGTAGACGTCCGCAGACTGATCGTCGCCGGCGAGTTCCTCGAGCGCAGATATGATCTCCGCGTAGAAGATGCCCATTTCCGGCTTGTTCCTGCTCAAGCCGTAAAAATCCTGCCCTTTGTCCATCTCAGCTTTGACGATGGCGAGGTCGCTCAGCACTTCGGCAAGCACTATGCGCTTGAAGTAGAGGCTCTGGGAAGCCTTGACCCTCTCGACTAAGGCTGCCTTCTTCTCGCTGAAGCTGAGCCCGGAATCATCTCCGAACTCATTCATCAAAGCGGTCACCGCGTCGTCGAAATTCTCCCTGACATATTCCATGTCCATGCCTTCCCCGCGGTAGGCAGAGCGGAGTATGCCCGCCGCCACCACATCGTCAGGCATCTGCATCTCGGAAAGGATGTTGACCATCGTGATGCAGCCCGTGCTGCCCGGATACGCGTGCTCGGAAGCTTCAAGCACCGGTTCCCTTCGAAGGTCTTTCCTGTCGTTCACGCAGTCGATCAGGTCCAGAAGGAGCTGCCACTTCTTAGGATATGTGCCTATCCCGGATCTCATCGTGCTCTCTTCGTTCAGCCCGCAGTAGTCGAGCACCCACGAGCACCTTTTCCTGCCCGCGTACGCAGGCGAATAGTACATCGGGTCCCATTTCCGTATATCCAGCCTCTCTGTCTGGATCAGGAATTCGCTCGACATCTGCTCTCCGAGCACCTTACTGTAGCAGTATACCGGGTCGTCAGACTGCGATTCGACCGCGACCGCCCCGTCGTCAATGAAAACATTCACGCTTCTGTAAGGAGCAGGCTTCACGGCTTCCTCAGCCTTTTCTTCCTCTGCTCCCTCCCGGAGCTCTTCGCTCCCAGGCTGCTCTTCAAGCTCAAACAATTGTAACGAAAGATACAGACTCATTTATCTTCTTTCCCTTCCTGTGTCTCCTCTGTTTCCCCGGCGTCCGCCAGGCGCTCCGCAAAGCCGGAGCGGTCTATCGCGTACATCACGGCGTCCATTATCAACACCGCGAAAGCCGCGCCGTCCTCGAACGGGCCGAACAGCCTGAATCCCGCGGTCACAGCTCCCACGCCGCACGCGTATATCAGCGCCTTCTTCCTCGTATCGAGAAGGTCTCCGTAAAGTCCGGCGCAGAAGAACGCCGTGAACATGAGTCCTCCCGCGAAGATGTGGTAGACTCCCATGCCGAAAACGCCTGAAGCGCTGTTCGTGACGTCTGCCGGAGTTCCTGAAACTGCGTAATACGCTGTCATTATAACGAACATCGTCATCACCGTCCCGGCAGGGATCTCAGGCCTGACTACTTTCTTCCATACCAGATACAGGCCGCCTATCAGGACCGCGGCTACGCTTACAGCGCCGCACGGCCCGCTGACGAACCCTATGAACATCCTGAGGAGACCCGGCAGCTCTTTGTCGTAAAGGAGAAGTCCGAGAGGAGTCTTCCCCGTAAGAGCTCCGGGCTCATCTCCCGGCGTCTTCACAAAATCGTTCAGAGGGAACTCCGTTATCTCCTTTGTGAACATTAGCGTAAGGAACACCCTCGCTCCCATGGCGGGGCAGGCGACCTTCTCGCCGAAGCCCCTGAGCGCTTCTCTGAACATGACTATGGCGACAAAGCAGCCGAGTATGGCAGTCCATACAGGGAACCTCGCCGGAAGGCTGAACGCTAGTATGACGCCGGTCACAGCGGCCGAAAAGTCGTCAGCCGTCTGCTTTCTCTTCATTACCGTGTCGCATGCCCACGCGAAAGCCTCGCACGCCGCCGCGCACACGATTGTAAGGATAAGCATGCTTACCCCGAATATATATACGCCCATCATGAGGGAAGGCGTAAGTGCCGCCAGCATGATGACCATCTTTTTCTGCATCTCATATGACCCCGGCTCCGGGATCCTTCTGTTCATCTGCGTCTCCATTCCGCTACGCTTCTCCCGCTATATCCATGAGCGCCTGAAGAAGAAGCTCGTAGTCGGCCCGGACACTGCCGATCCCGGTCATGCAGAGGACGATGCTTCCCGAGCTGAACTCAGGGAACACGCCCCTTTTCATGAGCTTTTCTTCCGCTTCCTTACCGCTGATCCCGGCTTTGCTGAAGTCGATGACCAGCTTTGTCCTGTCGAATCCCGCGCCGCAGGCTCTTACTTCGTCTCCGGTCAGGACCGAGACTCCTTTTATATCCCTGACTCTGTCATAGAAAAAGTCAAGGTCTGACTTCCATGAAAGAGCGAGCTCTTTACCGCGCTCCCTCATTATCTCAGCGTTCAGCGCGAGGGAATCCATCAGTATGTACGACGGGCTCGTGCTTTCCAGCGTGATGAGCGACTCTTCAAACGACTCCGGGTCAGCTTTGTCCCCGAATATGTTCGCGACGGCTGACTGAGTGAACGACGCCGTCGTCTTATGTGTGCTGTCTATCACGATATCGGCTCCGAGCTCCTCCGCCGGCACAGGCATTCCCCCGGACTCTCCGCACAGGCCGGCGCGGCTGAACATCATGAGATGGGCTCCGTGCGCCTGGTCCACGATCAGGATCTTGTCCCTCTTATGCGCTTCTTCCGCTATTCCCCTGACGTCGCTCACAACGCCGAGATAATCCGGGCTCGGTATGATCACCGCGGCAGCGTCCTCGTACCTGTCCATAAAAGCCGCAGCTTCTTTTCTGCTTATGCCGCTCTTCCCGCTTTCCATCTGTCCAGGGACGGATACGGCGTCAAGGCTGAAGAGGGAAGGCTCCAGGAATACGACATCCGCTCCCGAAAGTTTCGCTCCGTTGACGACCGAGATATGGCTGTTCGCCGCGGCTATCAGGCGCCCTTCTTTTACGGCCGACATTATCGCCGCCATTATGAGCGCGCTGCTCCCGTTGACCGATATGAACGACCTTCTGCTTCCGTAGAACTCAGAGTAGTCGTCCGCGATCTTTCTGATATGCCCGTCAGCGTGCCGGAGGTCGTCAGCACCCGGTATCTCTGTGACGTCCATGTCGGGAAGATCCTGCATATGATCTCCGTATCCGAGGCGCGCGAAGAACGCCATGCCCTTATGCCCGGGCATGTGGAACGACGCTTTCTCTTCTTCTCTGTGCGCCGCGAGGAACGCGGCCAGATCTTCTTTCATCCTGTTGTCCTTTTACATCAGCGGGCTGAGCACCCTCAGGAACATGCCTATCACCCTTCCGATGAATCTCTCGCTCATGAAGTTAGGAGTCACCGGAGTGCACTTTGCGAACGTCTCTTCAAAGTCATTCCTGATGTCTTCTATGCAAGGCGTATCGATAAGAAGCGTCCCGTCCTCAAAGTGGAGGAAGAAGCTCCTGAAGTCGACGTTCACCGTACCGACGGTAGCGATCCTGCCGTCTGCTATGAACACCTTTGAATGTACGAATCCCGGCGTGTACTCCATTATCTTGACCCCGGCCGCGACAAGAGGCTCGTAATACGACCTCGTGATCGCGAACACCAGCGGCTTGTCGGGGATATGAGGCGTCACTATCCTGACGTCCACGCCGCGCTTTGCCGCAAGCTCGAGAGCGGTCTGCATCTCGCTGTCGATCAGAAGATACGGGGTGAATATGTAAAGGTACTTCTCCGCCTGGTTTATCAAGTCCAGATATACGAACTTGCCCACGTGCTCCTCGTCAAGAGGCGAGTCACAGTATGGCTGGACGACGCCCGGCTCTTTTGCTTCCGCGGCCTTTGGCCTGAACCTGTCGTAGTCAGCGTCTGTCTTCCTGAACGCGTTCCAGATGTTGAGGAACATCACGGTGAAGTTCCACACCGCGTTCCCCTCGATCCTTACCGCCGCGTCTTTCCAGTGCCCGAATCTCTCGACTCTGTTTATATATTCGTCCGAAAGGTTCACGCCTCCTGTGTATCCGACGTTCCCGTCGATCACGGCGATCTTCCTGTGGTCTCTGTTATTATATGCGAACGAAAGGATAGGAAGCACGGCGTTGAACGTGATCACTCTGATCATGCTGTCCTCCAGCCTTCTGTTGAAGTTCTTAGGCAGCACCTTCATGCTTCCGATGTCGTCGTACACCACTCTTACGTCGACGCCTTCCTTCGCTTTTTCCTTAAGGATCCCCTCGATGGTATCCCACATGTATCCCTCGCCGATTATGAAGTATTCGAGGAATATGAACTTCTTCGCGGCTTTGAGGTCGGCGATAAGGTCCGTGAGCATGTCGTCTCCCAGAGGATAGTACTTCGCGCCGGTATTCTCCCACGCGGGATACATGCTTGCCTCCTTCAGGTAGCTGCAGGTGCCGAGGGCTCTTTTCCCTTCCAGACAGCTCAGGCTGTCCTTCTGCCTCAGATCGCCCGCGTGCTCTTTCTCCTGCGGGGCAAGCGTCTTCCTCATCCTCCTCGACGGCCTCTTGTCGCCGAACAGTATATAGCACAGCACGCCAAGAGACGGCAGCAGCCCGATAAAGAACATCCAGCTTATCTTATACGCCGGATTGTAATCGCGCCACATGATGAATATGCATGTGGCTACGGCGAGCACTGCCACTACGACACGTATCCAGTCCGCATAGCCGCTCAAGCGGAAAACAAGCAGGGCAAAATACCCTGCCTGCAGTAATACCAATAGTATGGTGATGTTGAAGCGGCTGAATACCGTATTGAATATTTTGGTAGCTGTCTGCTTCATTTACCCTTTTTCTAGAACTCGTCCTTCTTGATGACTTCGGCTCCGCCCATGTACTTCCTCAGGGCCTCTGGAACCACTACGCTTCCGTCTTCCTGCTGGTAATTCTCGAGGATGGCGGCTGTCGTCCTTCCGATCGCGAGGCCCGAACCGTTCAGCGTATGTACGAACTCAGGCTTTCCGCCCGCTCTCCTGAACCTGATGTTGGCTCTCCTCGCCTGGTAATCGAGGAAGTTGGAGCATGATGATATCTCGACGTATCTGCCGTAGCTAGGCATCCATACCTCGATGTCGTACGTCATGGCCGATGAGAATCCGAGATCTCCGGATGACAGGCGTACCACATGATACGGGAGCCCGAGCCTCCTCAGCACTTCCTCGGCGTCGTTCGTGAGCGACTCAAGCTCATTCCATGAGTCTTCCGGCTTCGTGAACTTGACGAGCTCCACCTTGTTGAACTGATGCTGTCTGATGATGCCTCTCGTATCTCTTCCGGCGGATCCAGCCTCAGCCCTGAAGCATGCGGTGTAGGCCGTGTAGTGGATCGGCAGCTCTGACTCATCTATGATCTCATTCGCTCTCAGGTTCGTCACAGGCACCTCGGCTGTCGGGATGAGGAAGAAGTCCTTCTGCGGGACATAGAACATGTCCTCTTCGAACTTAGGGAGCTGTCCCGTTCCGATCATCGCGTCTCTGTTGACCATGAACGGCGGGAAGATCTCTCTGTAGTCCTGCTCGATCGTGTGGAGGTCAAGCATGAAGTTCATGACCGCTCTCTCTAGACGGGCGCCGAGCCCTTTGTATACCGTGAACCTCGTCCCCGCGATCTTTGCCGCGCGGTCAAAGTCGAGGATATCCAGGTCTGTGCCGATGTCCCAGTGAGCCTTAGGCTCAAAGCTGAACTCAGTAGGCTCGCCCCATTTCCTCAGCTCTACGTTCGCTGTATCGTCTTCTCCATACTGGACGTCCTCATACGGCGTGTTAGGCACTCCGAGAAGAGCTTCATGGAGCTTCTGCTCGATATCCGAAAGCTTCGCGCTCTCATCCTTGATCTCTGCCGAGAGCTCCTTCATCTCCGCCATGATGTACGTGGTGTCCTTGCCCTCTTTCTTCAGCTTAGGGATCTCTCTTGACACCGCGTTCTGACGGCTCCTCTTCTGTTCCACTTCCGCAAGAAGCTCACGGCGCTCCTCGTCGTACTTCTTCACGTTCTCGATGCCGAAGCTTCCCTTTCCGCGGAACTCGACTCTTTCCTTTACTCCCTCATAGTCCTCTCTGATGCGCTTGATGTCCAGCATTTCTCTTTCCTCCTGGTTTTGCTTTAATATATATTACAGCAGATTCTTCTGGTATTCTGCATATAGATTCATCAGCTCTTCTTTCCTGGCTTTGATCTCGATCTGAAGATCCGAAGCGTCGTCGTAGCGCTTCTCGTCCAGGGCGCGCTTGATCTCTGTCAGCAGGCAGTCCTGCTCCAGAGTGTTCTGCCCGAGAGACCTCTTCAGCCTCTCTATCTCCAGCCAGTTCTGCACGTCCACGTCGTTGAAGTCCTTCACGTCGTGCAGCTTGACACACGATCTTATGAAGTCCATAGTCTCCGGAACGAGCCTGTTGTATATCTCGGTCGCCCACTGCTCTGTCGTCTGCTCCCTGAACGACTCGAGAATCTTCTCAGGCATGACTTCTCCGCCCTTGAATATCCTCATCTTCTCAGGATACTTATCAAAAGCCTTGAGGTTCTGCCATACGGTCTCAGGCGCTCTTCCGAACAGCCTGTCCCTGTCCTCCTCGGTATAGTACGTGAAGACGTCTTCCTCGCTCCTGTACTGTCTGTCCGCCTCGAGGTAGAAGTCCTCCTCGCCGTATTTCTTGGAGAGGGACTTCTCGAGCTCCGCGGACGTCTTCTCCTCCGCGAGCGCGGCCCTTATTCCGTCCATCACCGCGAGGTACGACGCGGCAAGAACGAGGTATGTGTTGCTCTTAGGATTAGGCGACCTCAGCTCGAACCTCGTAGCGAGAGGCGCGTAAACGTCCCTTACGAGTCCCACGAGGACCGTCCTGTTCCTTGAAGGCATGCTTACCGAGTGGCCGAGCGACGTCACTATGCAGACCGGCGCCTCGTATCCGGGCTTCAGCCTGTTCATTGAGTCGTTCGACGAGCTGATGAACGGATTGATGACCTCATAGTTCTTCAAAAGGCCCATGAGCGCCCCGAATCCGACAGGGCTCATGAAGTCCCTCGTCATGTCGGCCGGAGCCAGAAGGCTCACCGTCTCCCCGCTCTTCAGCTTTGCCGCGATCCCTATGTGCGTATGCTCTCCGCTTCCCGCGACGTCAGGGAACGGCTTGGCCATGAATGTCACGTCCAGGCCGTGCTGCGTGAACAGGTCGCGTATGACGTATTTTATGTGCCTCTCGTTGTCCGCAGCCTGCAGGGCGTCCGCGTACCTCCAGTCTATCTCCAGCTGCTCCATCACATGGTCGTAATGGCCGCTGTTCTTCATCTTCGCCTGGACGCCGCCGACTTCCTTATGGCCCATCTCGATGCTGAGGCCGTATTTGTCAAGCATCACGAGAGTCTCTTCAAGAGCCGTTCTCACATCTCCGTATGTCCTCTTCCAGTACTGCTCTTTAAGCATCTGCGCCGTGAAGAGCTGCTCTCTGTCGCCCTTCTCATCCGGCGTCCTGACCCAGAACTCAAGCTCCGTCGCGGACGTGATGATTATGTCCTCTATGTCGTCCACGCTGTTCGCCCCCTGTATGTTCTCAAAGACATACGGGTGCTCGCGGAGCTCTTTCATGATCTCGCTCTTGAAATATCTTACGGCGTTTCTCAGCGCCGCCCTGGATCCGCATTCAAACGCGTCGTTATGCACGAGGAACGACGGTATCCTCAGGGTACCGACAGGGAGCCTCGTGTGCCATCCGATGTACTGGTAGTTATAGTCCACGTACCAGTTCACGTCCGGGTCAGGTATGATGTCCACCTTCGCGTTCCCGAGGTCTGCGATCTTAGGCAGCGCTACGGATGACCCGTCTGTCTGGACTCCGTGCCTCAGCATGTTCTCCATGTCTCTCATGAAGAGCCCGACCGGTATCTTCTCATCCGTGTCGTGTCCCGCAATATCTATCCCGACAAAGGAGACGAAGTGCACTTCCTTATGCTCGTCCAGCAGCTTTCTCAGGCTTGCCGGATCGTGCTGATCCTTCGGGATCGTGAACAGCATCTTGTCAAAATCAAAATCCAACATCTGACGGCTCCTTACCCGGCGAGCTTTCCGAGGTATTCCTCAAGCTCATCCATATATTCTCCGTATTTCGCCCAGTCTCCGTCCTTGAGGGCCTCCTGGGCCTTCTTATATGCGTTCTGAGCGGCTTTTGCGAGATCCTCAGGGGTTGATGCGTCTTTGCTGCTTTCCTCGCCATTTCCGTCTTTTGAGCCCGGTTCCTTCTTCGCCGTCCTGCTTGTCACGGTGCCGCCCGAGACTCCGAAGAGTTCTTTCAGGCAGTCTCCTAAAGTAGGCTGGTACGCGATCCTGTCATTGTACATCACGATGACCCTCTTCATCTCCGGGATCGCCGAATTGGACGCCTCCAGATATACAGGCTCGATGTACAGAAGCGAATCGTTCACAGGGACTACGAACATGTTGCCCCTGCTGTATTTGGACCCGGACTGGCTCCAGAGGGAAAAGTCCTGGGATATCTCTGTGTTCTGGTCTATCTGCGCCTCGACCTGCATCGGGCCGTAGACCGTCTTGCTCTTCGGGAGCTTGTACAGGACCAGCTTCCCGTAGCCGTCCCCGTCGTTCCTCGCGATCATGAGCGCCGTCATGTTCTGCTTCGACTTAGGAGTGAACGGGATCTGGTTGATGAACTCGGCGTCCTTCTCTCCCGGCAGCTTTACGATATAGTAGTTGGATCTCATCGGGCTCTCTTCCGTCCCGTAGATCTCGTCCGCTATGTCCCACATGTCTTCCTGCTGGTAGAACACCTTTACGTTGTTCATATGGTATCTCGTATAGATCTGCGCCTGGATCTGGAACAGATCTGACGGATACCTTATGTGCTCCCTGAGCTCCTCAGGCATCTCGCTGCCGTCTTTGAAGAGCTTCGGGTATATCTTCTTCAGCGTGAGCGCGATAGGGTCGGTATCGTCCACGATGTAGTAGTCGACGGTCCCGTCGTAAGCGTCCACGATGACTTTGATCGAATTCTTTACGTAATTGTCTCCTCCGATCATGCCGGAATACGGCTCGGAGTAAGGATAGTGGCGGCTCGTCGTGAACGCGTCAACGATCCAGTAGAGCTTCCCGTTCACAGCCACGCAGTACGGATCCTGCTCGTATTTGATGTGCGGGAATATCGTCGTTACACGCTTTATCACGTTCCTGTTCTCCAGGATCTTCGAGTCGTTCTTTATGTTCGTTGACACGAGGAGCTTAAGGCTCTTCTCCCTGATCGCGAACATGATCCTCGCGAACAGGTTGAGCTTTATCCCCGCCTTGCCTTCATATCTCGTGTATTTGTTCTTGTCCCCGTCAGGATAGTCGAACTCGTCCTCGTTTGTGTTCACGAGGGAGTAGTCGTTGGTCATCTCTCCGAAGTAGATCCTCGGCTGTCCTACGGATATGGTATCCACCGAAGATTCCGGCGGGATATTCTTGATCAGCACGTCAGGCTGGCCGCTCGCGGTGACCGTGTCCACCCTCGACAGCGTAACGCCGTAGCCGTGCGTGTATTTGATGTGCCGGTTCAGCCACGTGTTGGATATCTTCTGGTCGTCTATCTCCCTGACCGCCAGGTATGTCTGCGTCAGCTCGCCGTTTATGACGTATCTGTCCACGTCCACGTCGTTGAACGTGTAATACTGCCTGATGCTCTGCGTCTGGTTGTAGAACGTGTTGACAGGCACGTAATCGTTTATCCTGACGTTCGATATCGTCTGGCTGTTCTCGTTTATCGCCTCAGCGTCCAGGTCGTTCGCAGAGCTGAAAGCCTTGACGTCCACGTCCTTCAGCCCGTAGGCGTGCTGCGTGAACTCGATGTTTCTCTTCAGGTACTTTGTCTCCTTGTTCAGCTCGTCAGGCGACACGACGTAGCTCTGCACCACGATCGATAGTATTATCCCGATCCCGGCCGCGACAGCCATCGCGAGAGGCACGAGCGCGATCTTCTTGAACTGCTTTTTCTTCAGGAACAAAGCGATCGCTGCAGCTCCCGCGACCGCGAGCACGGCGAGCACGCGGAATGTCCACAGCACTACGGTAGACGCCGTGAATCCTGCTCCGTAGACCACCCCGAGATGGACGTGGAGAAGATCATACTGCCTCATCGTGAAATCGAACGCGAGAAGCAGGAAGAATACGACGCCGAGTATAACGAGCTGCGTCGAAGCCGACTCGAACAGCTCGCTCGTCTTTTCCTTGGAAATGTATCTCACCTTCCTGAAGTTCGGGATATTGCCTCCCATCTGTCCGGCGAATCTCCCGAACGGAGTGCCGTCGAAATCACCGTGCGGCGGCTCGTTTGACGTTTCGTTTATATACTCGTCGAATACGACAGGCCTCCTCATGACTATGAGGACGCAGTAGTACCCGAGCGTGAGCGCCAGATACAGGAACGTTATGGTTATGAGAAGCGCGTCAAGGTCCTTCAGGAACTCATACCTGAAGATGTAGAATGACACATCGTGCCTGAAGATAGGGTCTTTGATGCCGAAGTCCGTCGCGCTGCCGAACATCAGGCCGTCATACCAGAGTGACGACGCGGTGATGTACGCAACCAGCAGGGAGAATCCCGCCGCGACCGCGTTCGTGATCCTGCTGAGCTTCTTCCTGTCAGGCTCGGCGTCTGATCTCACGCTGTTGAAGTATCTCTGCTTTATCATCCTGAGGTATACGTCTGTCGCGAAAAAGACAGCGGCAAACACAGGCACCCCTATGACAAGCTGCGTAACGATGCCCTTAAAGAACACGCTTATGTACTTCACCTCGGCAAACCACATCCAGTCCGTGATAAAGTTGGACGCAAGGAAAAGAAGCATGATCCCCGCCAGTAGAAGCAGGATGATCACGCTCTTTTTACGCTGTGGTTTTTCAGCCTCCTTGGTTTTCCTGAAAATCAAACTCATTCCTCCGAAGGCTAACTGATCTGATCATTAACGAACCATTCCGGGTCAATTACCCGTGAACCTGCTGAACAGCATCTCGTAGATCTGCTGTATCTGGAGTCCGGCCGCGCTGTCCGGCGCGAACCTTCTGATCAGTATGGCAACTACTTCCAATATGATGAGAAGAAGGATGAGGATCGCGAGTATCTTCAGGAACGTGTGCTTCTGTGTCTTCTCCGCGGAATCGTCGAACACTTCCTGATACGTCAGCTTATGTTCCTCTTCTTCCACTGCTTCCTTGATCTCTTCCGGGATCTCGTCTTTCTTTTCTTCAGGAACTTCCGCCGGGGCTTCCTCCTTTACTTTATTGAAGGAATCCTCGACTTCTTCCTTTACTTCTTCTTTGACTTCCTCAGCCTCAGCGGCTGGAGTTTCCTCCGCAGGCTCAGCCGGCTCTTCAGCAGGAACTGCTTCAGGCTCTTCCGGAGCTTCTTCAGGTTCTGCAGGCTCTTCTGCAGGAGCTTCCTCCGCAGCCTTGGCCCTTGCCCTGTCAGCTATCGCGGCTATTGCCGCCGCGCTTGCCGCCACGGCTCCCGCAGCCGACGCTATGCTTCCGTCCTGCTCAGCCTTCTCTTCTTCCTGTGCCTCAGGCTCTTCGTTAAGCTCTTCAGTAGCCCCGAAGTTGCCGTCCAGGAATCCGTTTGTCTCCGGCGCCTTTTCAGGCTCCGCCGTTTCTTCTGCCTGAGCTTCCTCTGACGCATCCGCCTCCATAGGCGTGTCAGGGAACTGTACTCCCACGAATCCCTCTGCCTCTTCAGGATCCAGAGGCTTTATCTCTTCAGGCTCGGCCGGCGCTTCCGGCTCTTCCTCAGGCTTCGCCTGCGCGTCAGGGCGGCTTCCTCTCAGCCTGTCGTTCTCCTGGTTCAGGAGTTCCTGGAACTCCTCGTTCTTCCTGCTGTATGTATAGAACTTGTCTATTGCTTCCGCTTTCTCACCTGAGTCTACGTCGTCGATGGTATATCCGAAGATCTCCTTCTCGACTTCCTTTGCCTTCTCTGCTTCCGCGGCTGCCTCAATGGACTCGATCGTAGGGACCTCTCCGTCATCCTCGTCCTCATCTTCAGATCCGAAGGTGAAGGCAGGCGCTTCAGGTTTTTCTTCAGGCGCTTCCACTTTCACTGCAGGCGCCTCTTCCGGCTCTTCTGCAGGAACTTCAGCCGGCTTCGCATAAGAAACCTCTTCCGGCTCAGCGGCAGGAGCTTCCTCCACAGGCTCGGCAACCTGCGCTTCAGGCTCTTCCTGAGGGAGCTCTTCTTTTACTTCCTCTGCTGCCTCTTCCTGTGCGGCCTCAGCGGCGGCAGCTTCCTCGGCTGCTTTTGCCTTTGCTGCTTCCCTCGCCTGCTGCTCTTCATACAGAGCTCTGCGTCCTTCTTCCTGGCGCTTCCTGATCCTCTCCTCTGCCGTGGTCTCGTTCCATACGAAATCCGCTTCCTCGGTAGAATGCTTCTGGGCTTCAGGATATCCGTCAGTATTCCAGCTCAGGCTCTCGTCCATGTGGAACTTTGGCCTTTCCTCCTTGGCTTCTTCCTTTACAGGCGCCGGCGCCGGAGTCCTCGGAACAGTTTTTATGACGTCCGGCTTCGGCTCTACAGCCTCCACTTCCGGAGTCATCTTCATAGGCACTACTTTAGCTCCGCAGTTATAGCAGAACTTATCTGTCGGCCTTAAAGGCTGTCCGCAGTTTGCACATATTACCTGTGTCATATATACCTCCTGAAACAATTAATGCATAATGTTTCCCGTCAAAAAATTACATTCCATAATATTATACTACTATAACTATATAAAGGCAAACAGCGAAAAGACATAAAAAAAGCCCGAAAAGACATAAAAAGCCCGCCGCGTAAGCGGCAGGCTGTGATCATCGCTTTTATCTATTCGTTATAGAACATCTGGCACTGGATAAGGCGGCCGGCGCCTTTGATCGTCATCTTGATCTTCTCATTGGCCCTGTATCTCAGGATAAGCTGTTCGCCCTCGGTGAGCCTGACGATCTTGATGTCCGTAGGCGCGTCTTCTTCGACAGTCACGAGCTCCACGAGCTTCTCCTCGATATGGACGCTCGAGAATCCGTCCACACAGTACAGAGCCTGGACGACATGGTCGTAGCCCTTCTTATGCCTCATGCGCACAGGCACTCTCTTTCCGTTCAGGATGGAATCGATCGACAGGAACGAAGCCTCGTTGTTCTCGCCTACCGGCACAGCTTTGTCAGAGTTCTCTCCCGCGCCCGCAAGTATCTGGTCGATGACGTCCACATAGTACGGGCAGTCCTCTTTGATGATCAGGTTGTAGTCGCGCTTGAGCCCGAAGGCCGTCGTCTTGTCGGCGCCTGAGAACTCCACCTGCTCGAGCTCCTGTATCTCCGTCTCCTTCTTCTCTCCGTCAGGGGAGATGTTTTCAAGCTTTGCGTCTCCCTCAAGCGGGATCAGCACTCTGTTATATCCCTCGTAGTCGGTGAACTTCGCCTTGTCCTTCTTGCATGTCGCCGTCGACAAGCGCCATACGAAGTCCTTTTTGCTCACGTCGGCGTGCTTCGGGAAGATGGCGAGCTCCGTCGTCTTGCCGCCCGCCCACTTCGTCTGACGCTGCTGCTTTACTTTTATGATCTCATATTCCATGTCATGATATCCTCCGTCTGTAGATAATATATCATCAAAGAGCCTTCTTTTCAATGTCAGAAAAAGCGGGGCCCGCTTTATGCGGGTCCCGCGTATTCTTGCTTTATCCGGACGTCATGTCCGCATGCCAGCTTTTACTCCTGTGCTTCAGCCTCGTCCTCGTTCTCCTCGGCGTCCTTGGTACTCTTCTTTGTGAAGAGCGCTACCACGACGTCTACGAGCAGGATGACTGCCATCAGGAGCGTCCACTTGTCTGTGAGCACCATCGGAAGGCTCATGTCTTCTGTCAGGATGAATGTGATCACCGCCGCTACTGCAGGGATGATGTCCATGATCCTCAGGATGCCCTTCTTCCTGATCTTCTGATCCTTCTCGGCATCTTCTGTCTGAGCTTCATCCTCATCCTCGTCAGCCTTCTTCTTGTTCTTCCCGAGGTACATCACGAGTACCAGCAGGCTGAGCAGGACTGTCAGGATCGTGCAGATAAGGTTGATCAGAGCCCAGCTTCCGAGCTGCAGCGGTGCTTCCTCTTCAGGAACTGTATCCGCAGGCTCAGGCAGTGGGACTTCTGTGTCCTCTACAGGCTCCGGATCCGGTGTCGGCTGCGGCGCCGGCGTCGGATTTACAGGCGTCGGATTGACAGGAGCCGGGTTGTTCGCGGCTGTTACTGTCAGAGTTCCTACGTTCTTCGTAAGATCGTAGTTGTGCTTGTCTGTATCCTGCCAGTCGATCTTGAACGTGTTCTTGCTGGATCCGACCTGTGTCTGCGACCCTGTTACCGTTACCTTGATCTTATCGCCGTTCCTCAGGCCCTTCACGGTCGCAGGCTTCTTTGTTAGAGCCGTGCCGTCGTAGCGCTTGGTGTCGCTTCCCGTGCTGATCGTGAGAGGCGCCTCGTCGATCGTGAGCGTTCCGTTCTCAGTCGTGACTGTGTAGTTGCCGATGTTCTTTACTTCATTCAGCCTGATGCCGTTTGAAGGCTCATCGGTAAGGATGACTCCGATCGTGTATTCGCCTGCGTTCGAGAGCTTCTCATCCGGATCCTCGATCTCGAGGTCGTACTTGACTTCCTCGTTTCCGATGATACCTGTTACCGTCGCGGTGAGCTTCGGCAGCTTATCTCCGTAGACCACTTCCTTATCGTCGGCTATGATTTTCACGGCCGCAGGCGTGATGTTGTACTGCTTGAAGACCTCATCCTCGTAGTTTCCGATGCCCTTGATCGTAACTGTCACCTCGCCGACGTTCCTGACATCGTCGCTGTATTCGATAACGAAGTCCTTTCCTTCCTTGAGCTCTCCGCCCGTCTTGCTGTCTGTGATCGTCACAGGCTGCTCCTGATCCTTGCCGTTGTATACGGTGTCATCAGGGTCTGTTACTGTGATCCTGTTGTCAGGGTCATTGTTGATATTGTACGGATCGATCGTCAGGCTTCCGTCGGTCACGACGAACGTGATCTCAAAGTTGTCGTTCCTGTTTCCGAACTGATCCTTCGTGAGGCCCATCTCGTATGTTCCGGCATCCCTGCCCTTGGCCTCGGCGTTTCCGCTGTATGTGATGTCGCCCGTATCGTAGAGCTTATCCTCTGTCTTAGCGTCATATCCGGATACACTGTGCTCGTCGCCGTCGTATACCGCGCTTCCTTCATGACCCGTGATCGTTACCGTGACAGCTCTCTTGCTGATCTCAAGCGATCCGTCCTCGACTTCGAACACTACGTTCGTGAAGTTCTCGCTTATGTTCGCGAAGTCGGAGTTCTTGAGGCCCATCGGATATGTGCCCGCGTCTGCTTCGGTCACTGAATCTGTTCCGCTGAATGTGAAGCACGCCGCAGTGTACAGGTCATTATCGATATACACGTCATATCCTGAGACTGTATGCTCCTCGCTGTCGTATACTGCTGTGCCTGTGTGTCCTGTGATCGTTACCGTTACCTTCTCGGTGACAGGCGTGATCTTCAGGGTTCCTTCGACTACTTCGATGTCATAGTTGTCAGCCTTCGTTCCGTCGTTCAGCGTGTATGTGAACGTGTTGTCGGTTTCGCCCTTGTCTGTGATCGTTCCGGTCACGTTATATGTCGCGCCTTCGCCAGCGGCAAAGCCGTCGCCGGATACTGTTACTGTCTTGTTTGTAAGAGGCGTTCCGTCGTATACCTTCTCGTCGTCAGCAGATGTGAGCGTCACGCTCCTCTTGCCGATTTCGAGTGTTCCATCCACGATCACGAACTCAACGTTAGTGAAGTTATCGCTCGTGTTCGTGAAGTCAGCCGCCTTGAGCTCCATGTTGTATGTTCCGGCGTCTGTGCCCTCGATCGTGGCATTGCCGCTGAATGAGAAGTCGTTCTCCGTATACAGCCTGTTGTCGATGCTGACTGTATATCCCTCGACCGTCTTCCTCGTACCGTCGTACTTCTCTGAGCCGCTGTTCTCCGTGATCGTTACCGTTACCTTATCTGTCACAGGCGTGATCTTCAGAGTTCCCTCGACCTTCGTGATGTCATAGTTATCAGCCTTCGTTCCCTCGTTCAGCGTGTATGTGAACGCGTTAGGAACTTCACCAAAGTCTGTGATCGTTCCGGTCACGTCGTATGTGGCGCCTTCTCCGGAAACGAATCCGTCGCCTGTTACTGTTACCGTACTGTTCGTAAGAGGCGTTCCGTCGTATACCTTGTCGTCGTCGGCAGATGTGAGCGTCACGCTTCTCTTGCTGATCTCGAGCGTTCCGTCAACGATCACGAACTCTACGTTAGTGAAGTTATCGCTGATGTTCGTGAAGTCTGTGGCGGCAAGCTCCATCGGATATGATCCGGCGTCTGTTCCGCTTACTGAATCCGTCCCGCTGAATGTGAAGTCGTCTTCTGTATACAGCTCGTTATCGATGCTGACTTCATATCCTGTGACTGTATGCTCCTCTCCGTCATACATCTCAGATCCGCTGTTCTCTGTGATCGTTACTGTTACCTTGTCGGTGACAGGTGTGATCGTGAGAGTTCCAGGATAGTAGGTAACTGTGTAGTTATCCTGGATACCTTCTCCTGTAGCTAAGATCGTATGCTCGCCTACGTTCTCAGAGATATCTTCAGGATCTCTCTTTACTGTGTAGATTATCGATTCGCCTGCAACGAGTCCATCGACTGTCGCTGTGTACTGCTCAGGAGCAGGTTTCGTTGGATCGTTATCATATACCTTGGTCAGGTCATCTGCTGTTACGGTGACAGCTCTCTTTTCGATCTCGAGCGTTCCGTCTACGATCTCGAACTCCACATTCTCAAAGTTGCTGTTCGCGTTCGCGAAGTCTGTCGCCTCGAGCTCCATAGGATATGAGCCAGCGTCCTTTCCTGTGATCGTAGCGTAGCCGGTGAACGTGATGTCATCCTCTGTGTAGAGCGGATCGCTGCTCGCGAAATCATATCCCGTTACTACATGCTCTTCGCCGTCATATGTCGCGGTGTCGCTGTGCTCTGTGATGGTGACCGTTATCTTATCGGTAACTGCCGTTACCGTCAGAGTTCCATAGACTGTCTCTATGTCGTAGTTATCAGCCTTGGTTCCTTCTTTCAGCGTGTATGTGAACGCGTTCGGAGTCTCGCCGACTTCCGTGCGTGTTCCTGTGACGTCGTATGTCGCGCCTTCGCCTTCGACGAATCCGTCGCCGCCTACTGTTACCTCATCATTTGTAAGAGGCGTCTTGTCATATACCTTCTCGTCGTCGGCAGATGTCAGCGTCACGCTTCTCTTGCTGATCTCGAGCGTTCCGTCTACGATCACGAACTCTACGTTTCCGAAGTCTTCGCTGATGTTCGTGAAGTCTGTGGCGACAAGCTCCATATCGTATGAGCCGGCGTCTGTTCCGCTTACTGAATCCGTTCCGCTGAACGTGAAGTCTGCCTCTGTGTACAGCGGATTGCTGATGCTTGTCACTTCATATCCTGTGACTGTATGCTCTTCTCCGTCGTACTTCGCGGTGCCGCTGTTCTCTGTGATCGTGACTGTTACCTTATCGGTCACCGCAGTTACCGTCAGGGTTCCATAGACCACATCAATGTCATAGTTATCAGCACTTGTTCCCTTATTCAGCTCGTATGTGAATGTGTTGTCGCTGCTGCCCTTCTTCGTCTGAGTTCCGGTCACGTTATATGTCGCGCCTTCGCCCTCAGCGAATCCGTCTCCGGAAACAGCTACGTTATTATTCGTAAGAGGCTGCCCGTCGTATACCTTCTCGTCGTCAGCAGATGTAAGCGTCACGCTTCTCTTGCTGATCTCGAGCGTTCCGTCAACGATCACGAACTCAACGTTAGTGAAGTTACTGCTTGTGTTCGTGAAGTCGGAAGCCTTAAGATCCATATCATATGATCCGGCGTTCTTTCCGCTTACTGAATCGTTTCCGTTGAATGTGAAACAGTCTGCCGTGTAGAGTTCGTTCGAGATGCTCGTTACGTCATATCCCGTGACTGTATGCTCTTCTCCGTCGTACTTCGCGGTGTCGCTGTGCTCTGTGATCTTGACCGTTACCTTATCAGTAACCGGAGTGATCGTCAGAGTTCCAGGAACTGTCGTGATAGTGTAGTTGTCAGCGTTCGTTCCTTCATTCAGCGTGTATGTGAACGCGTTTGAAGTCTCGCCAACGTTCGTGATGGTTCCGGTCACGCTGTATGTCGCGCCTTCGCCGTCCGCGAATCCGTCGCCGGATACCGCTACATTACTGTTTGTAAGAGGATCGCCGTCATATACCTTTTCGTCGGTCGCTGATGTCAGCGTTACCGTTCTCTTGTTGATCGTGAGCTGTCCGTTTACGATAACGAATGTCACGTTCGTGAAGTTCGTGCTCGTGTTCGTGAAGTCGGAAGCCTTAAGATCCATATCATATGTTCCGGCATCTGTTCCGCTTACAGTATCATCTCCGCTGAACGAGAAGTCATTCTCAGTGTACAGCGGATTGTCGATGCTTACTTTGTAACCATCGACTGTCTTTTCGGTTCCGTCATACTTCTCGGTACCGCTGTTCTCTGTGATCGTAACGATGACGCTCGATGTCACAGGTGCGATAGTGAGAGTTCCAGGAACTGTAGTGATCTCGTAGTTGCCTTCCTTCGTTCCCTCGTTCAGTGTGTATGTGAACGCGTTAGGAGTCTGGCCTACGTTCGTGATAGTACCTGTTACATTGTATGTCGCGCCTTCGCCTGTAGCGAATCCGTCTCCGGAAACAGCTACGTTACTGTTTGTAAGAGGCGTTCCGTCATATGTCTTATCGTCGTCTGCGGAAGTCAGGGTTACCGTTCTCTTGTTGATCGTGAGCGTTCCGTCTACGATCACGAACTCTACGTTGCTGAAGTTATCACTTGTGTTCGTGAAGTCTTCAGGCTTGAGCTGCATCTCGTAAGTTCCGGCGTCCGTTCCGCTTACGGTATCGTTTCCGCTGAACGTGAAGTCGTTCTCTGTATACAGGTCATTATCGATGCTGACCGTGTATCCCTTGACTTCTTTTTCAGTCCCGTCGTACTTCTCGGTACCGCTGTTCTCAGTGATCGTTACCGTTACCTTGTCGGTCACGGCTGTTACCGTAAGAGTTCCAGGAACCAATGTGATGTCGTAGTTGTCAGCCTTCGTGTTGCTGTTCAGATCGTATGTGAATGTGTTCGGGCTGCTTCCTTCTTCTACCTGGCGTCCGGTCACGTCATATGTCGCGCCTTCGCCTTCAGCAAATCCGTCGCCTGTTACAGCTACGTTGCTGTTCATGAGAGGCTGTCCATCGTATTCCTTCTCGTCACTCGCTGATGTCAGCGTGACTGCTCTCTTGTTTATAGTGAGAGTTCCATCTACGATCACAAACTCTACGTCTGTGAAGTTCTCACTGATGTTCGCGAAATCGGAAGCCTTAAGATCCATGTCGTAAGTTCCGGCATCTGTTCCGCTTACCGAATCGTTTCCGCTGAACGTGAAGTCTGCCTCTGTGTACAGGGTGTTGCTCGTGCTGACCGTGTATCCTGTGACTGTCTTCTCGCTGCCGTCGTACTTCTCGGTGCCGCTGTTCTCTGTGATCGTTACTGTTATCTTGGCGGTGACAGGCGTGATCGTAAGGGTTCCAGGAACTGTCGTGATCTCATAGTTGCCTTCCTTGGTTCCTTCGTTCAGCGTGTATGTGAACGCGTTAGGCGTGCTTCCCACGTTCGTGATAGTTCCTGTCACATTGTATGACGCGCCTTCGCCGTCCGCGAATCCGTCGCCGGAAACGGCTACGTTATCGTTCGTGAGAGGCTGTCCGTTATAGACTTTCTCGTCCGTTGCTGATGTCAACGTGACTTTCCTCTTCTCGATCTTCAGTGTTCCGTCCACAATCACGAACTCGACATCTGTGAAGTTCTCACTAAGGTTCGTGAAGTCGGAAGCCTTAAGATCCATGTTATATGTTCCAGCGTCCGTGCCCTTTACACTGGCGTTTCCGCTGAACGTGAAGCACGCCTCAGTATACAGGGTATTATTGGTGCTCACCTTATACCCTGTGACTTCTTTCTCTGATCCGTCATATTTCTCGGTGCCGCTGTTCTCTGTGATCGTTACAGTTACCTTGCCGCTTACCGGGTTGACCGTCAGAGTCCCCTCAACGACCGAGATCTCATAGTTCCCGGCCTTCGTGTTGCTGTTAAGCGTGTATTCGAATGTGTTCTGGCTGGTGCCGGCATCCGTACGGGTCCCTGTCACGTTATATGCCGCGCCTTCGCCTTCCGCGAATCCGTCGCCAGAGACTGTGACAGTTTTATTTGTAAGAGGCTGCCCGTCGTATGTCTTCTGATCTGTAGCAGATGTCAGTGTGACCGCCCTCTTGTTGATGGTCAGTGTTCCGTCTACGATCACGAACTCTACGTTAGTGAAGTTCTCGCTCGTGTTCGTGAAGTCGGCAGCCTTCAGCTGCATCTGATATGTTCCAGCGTCTGTGCCCTTTACAGTATCGTTTCCGCTGAACGTGAAGTCTGATGTCTTGTACAGCGGGTTGCTGATGCTTACCGTGTATCCCGTAACTTCCTTCTCTGTTCCATCGTACTTCTCGGTGCCGCTCTTCTCTGTGATCGTTACCGTCACCTTGTCGGTGTGAGCTGTGACTGTCAGGGTCCCTTCGACCTTCGTTATGTCGTAGTTCGCCGCCTTGGTCCCTTCGTTCAGAGTGTATGTGAACGTGTTGGCGCTGCTTCCTACAGGTGTCTGGCTTCCGGTCACGCTGTATGTCGCGCCTTCTCCTGTAACAAATCCGTCGCCGGAAACCGTGACTGTATCATTCGTGAGCGGCTGTCCGTTGTATACCTTCGTATCGGTCGCAGATGTCAGCGTGACCTTCCTCTTGCTGATCTTGAGCTGTCCGTCCACGATCACGAATTCTACGTTGGTGAAGTTAGAGCTTATGTTCGCGAAGTCGGAAGCCTTGAGCTCCATGTCATATGTGCCGGCATCCGTTTTCGTTACTGTGGCATTACCGCTGAACGTGAAGCACTCCTCAGTATACAGCTCGTTATCGATGGATACGTCATATCCTGAAGCGGATTTTTCCGTACCATCATACTTGAATGAGCCGCTGTGCTCTGTAATAGTGACCGTCACTTTCGAAGTAACAGGATTTATCGTGAGGGTTCCTTCGGCAGTCGAAATATCATAGTTTCCTGCCTTTGTTCCCTCTTCCAGCGTGTATGTGAACGTGTTGGATGTGCTTCCGACATCTGTGATCGTTCCGGTCACGCTGTATTCCGCGCCTTCTCCGCTAACAAATCCGTCGCCGCCGACCGTCACGTTGTGGTTCGTGAGCGGCTTTCCGTTGTATGTCTTCTGATCTGTCGCGGATGTCAGCGTAACGGTTCTCTTGTTGATCTTGAGCGTTCCGTCAACGATCACGAACTCTACGTTAGTGAAGTTCTCGCTCTTGTTTGTAAAGTCCGCAGGCTTCAGCTGCATCTGGTATGTGCCGGCGTCTGTGCCCTTTACTGTATCGTTTCCGCTGAACTCGAAGTCTGATGTCTTATACAGCGTATTGCTGATGCTTACCGTATATCCCGTGACAGTCTTTTCACTGCCGTCGTACTTCTCAGTGCCGCTGTTCTCTGTTATGGTCACCGTCACCTTCTCAGTGAGCGCCGTGACCTTCAGAGTTCCTTCAGCTTTCGATATATCGTAGTTCGCGGCCTTGGTCCCGTTGTTCAGCGTGTATGTGAATGTGTTTTCAGTCTCACCAACGTCAGTGATGGTCCCTGTGACATTGTATGTCGCGCCCTCATTTTCAGCGAATCCGTCGCCACCGACCGTCACGTTATTGTTCGTAAGAGGCTGTCCGTCATATACCTTCTCGTCGGTAGCCGATGTCAGAGTGACGGTCCTCTTGTTGATCTTGAGAGTTCCGTCAACGATCACGAACTTGACATTGGTGAAGTTCTGGCTGTTGTTCGTGAAGTCTGAAGGAGCAAGCTCCATATCATATGTTCCAGCGTCAGTTTCCGTGACTGTCAGCTTATTACTATCTCCAACGTATGCGAAGTCTTCCTCGGTGTACAGCGGATCTGAGATACTCTCTACAGTGTATCCTGAGATCGTCTTCGGAGATCCGTCGTACTTGAACTCTCCGCTGTTCTCTTTGATCGTTACCGTGACTTCTGTCTGTACCGGCTTGATCTTGAAGATGCTGTCCTCAAAGCTTACGTCGTAGTTACCCTGCTGAGGCGTCGAAGTATTGACGTGTATCGCATACTCTCCGACGTTCTCTCCGATCGCTCTGCTGAGAGTATATACGACCATTGGATCACCGGATACGAGCCCTTCGACTTTAGCCGTAAGCTCCGGATCCTGTTCTCCGTAGAACTTCTCCTTAGCGTCGGCGCTTATTATCACGAGCTTCTTTGTGATAGTGAGCTGTCCGTCCACGATCACGAACTCTACGTCAGTGAAGTTCGTATTATTGTTCTGGAAGTCTTCCGGATCGAGCAGTAAGTCATATGATCCGGCGTCCTTTCCGCTTGCCGTCTGGTCTGTCTCAGGTCCAATGAACGAGAAATCTGACAGCTTGTAAAGATCGTTGCTGATATCTACGTCATATCCTGTGACCGTATGTACGGCCCCGTTGTATTCCTCGCTGCCGCTGTGCTCTGTGATCGTTACCGTCACTTTGCTCGTAACCGCCGTTACCGTCAGATTACCCTCGACTGTCGAGATCTCGTAGTTCCCGGCCTTTGTTCCGTCTTTCAGCGTGTATGTGAACGCGTTCGGGCTGGTGCCGACTTCTGTACGGGTACCGGTCACGTTATATGTCGCGCCTTCACCTGCAGCGAATCCGTCGCCGCTGACTGTTACCTCATCGTTTGTAAGAGGCGTCCTGTCGTAGACTTTGCTGTCCGTAGCCGAAGTCAGCGTCACCGCTCTCTTGGTGATGGTCAGGGTTCCGTCTACGATGACGAACTCTACGTTGCTGAAGTTCGTGTTGATGTTCGTGAAGTCGGAAGCCTTGAGCTCCATGTTGTATGTGCCGGCGTCCGTGCCCTTCACCGTCTTGTTTCCGCTGAACGTGAAGTCGTTCTCAGTGTACAGTGGATTGCTGATGCTCACCGTGTATCCTGTGACTTCCTTCTCTGTTCCGTCGTACTTCTCTGTGCCGCTGTTCTCTGTGATCGTTACCGTTACCTTGTCGGTGAGCGCTGTAACTGTCAGAGTCCCTTCGACCTTTGTTATGTCGTAGTTGCCGGCAGCAGTTCCGTCCTTCAGCGTGTATGTGAACGTGTTGTCGCTGCTTCCCACAGCTGTCTGGCTTCCGGTCACGTTATATGTCGCGCCCTCGCCGTCAACAAATCCGTCGCCGGATACTGTTACTGTATCGTTCGTGAGCGGCTGTCCGTTGTAGACTCTCGTGTCGGTAGCTGATGTCAGCGTGACTTCTCTCTTGCTGATCTTAAGCTGTCCGTCCACGATTATGAACTCTACGTTAGTGAAGTTAGAGCTTGTGTTCGTGAAGTCAGAAGCCGCAAGCTCCATGTCATATGTGCCCGCGTTCTTGCCTGTTACTGTGGCGTTGCCGCTGAACGTGAAGCAGTCCTGAGTGTATAGCGGATTGTCGATGGACACGTCATATCCTGAAGCGGACTTCTGCGTTCCGTCGTACTTATATGAGCCGCTGTGCTCTGTGATAGTAACTGTCACCTTCTCGGTAACCGGGTTTATCGTGAGAGTTCCAGGAACAGTCGTTATGTTGTAGTTTCCTGCCTTTGTTCCATCCTTCAGCGTGTATGTGAACGCGTTGGATGTGCTTCCGACATCCGTGATCGTTCCGGTCACGCTGTATGTCGCGCCCTCTTCGCCAACGAATCCGTCGCCGCCGACCGTCACGTTATGATTCGTGAGCGGCGTTCCGTTGTATGTCTTGGAATCTGTCGCGGATGTCAGTGTAACTGTCCTCTTTCCGATCTCCAGCGTTCCGTCAACGATGACGAACTCCACGTTGCTGAAATTCGCGCTGGTGTTCACGAAGTCGTTTGCCGTAAGCGTCATCGGATATGATCCGGCGTCTGTGCCCTTTACAGTGAGCTTGGCGTCGCCGCCTGTGTAATTGAAGTCGCCTGCTGTGTAGAGCTCATTCGAGATGCTTGCCACAGTATATCCTGTGATGGACTTCTCTTCTCCGTCATATTTATATGAGCCTTCGGCTTCTTTGATCGTTACTATGACCTTCTCGGTGACAGGCGTGATAGTGAATGTGCCTGTCTCATATGTAACTGTGTAGTTGCCCTGTACAGCATCCCCAGATGGCGTGATGGTGTATTCGCCGACATCCTCGCCTGCTTCTCTGGAAACTGTATACTCAATGGTATCTCCATTGAACGTGCCTGTTACTGTGGCCTCATAGCTTCCAGGATTTGTCGGATCGTTGTCATATACTTTCCCGTCATTCTTTGCCTTTACAGTGACCGGCGCCGCTGTGATCGTAAGCGTTCCGTTAGTAACGCCGGTGACCACATAGTTTCCGGTCGTATCTGTAGTCGTATTTACTGTTACGCCTGTGAATGTCACATCGTAAGTGCCGACGTTGGTGCCGCTTCCCGAAGCGCTGACGCCCTCGAATGTAAGGCCCGCAACGCTCGGCGTAAAGCCGCTTATAGTCTGTGACGCGCCGTTATATACCTTGGAATCGCTGTCTGCTGTCAGTGTTACCGACGCAGGCGTGATCTCCAGCCAGCCGTCGGTATATTCATTGTCCTCATTAGCAGGGTCATAGTAGTAGCTGCCCGGATCGATATCGAAGTCAGCTAAAGTGAGGCCCATCATATATCCAGGGTCTGTCTTTACGTCAGTTCCTTTGGCTTCTGCAGTCTTGCCTGTCTTAAGGGCAACACTTACGCCTTCCGGCGTAGATGTCTGCTTTACTCCGCCAAGATAGTATTCTACCGTGAATCCGGTCACAGACTGCTCGCCGCCGTTATATACCTTAGTGTCGGTATTACCGGTGATCTTCACAGTCAGTTCTGGCTGCCATACAGCAAACATGGCATGATATGGCGTATTTTCATCAGGCGCCACCTGCGTGACAGTCCTGCCTGATGTACTGTTGAGATGATATGTCTCGTCTGCATCCTTATAGTAGAGATACAGGTTTGAAGCTGTAAGATCCTGCGTCCAGTTGGCGCCGGTCTGCTCCCATGCGGCCGCGGCTTCCCGTGTGTTTCCGATATTTACCCTTGCCCAGCCGAGGAATTTATATCCTGCGCGCGTAGGAGCTGCAGGGATATTGACAGCTGTATTGATCTCTATATTATTTGATTTGATATATGCATCCTCGCCGGTATTCTTGTACCAGTAAATGTGTGTACGCGTAGGCTCTTCTGTATCGATGTATACAGCTTTCAGCCTTACAGTGTATTTCTTTGTGTCGCTGCCGGCCGGAGGATTCGTGACATCTTCGACCTTTGCGTTCCTCGCAAGTACCTTAAATGTATCGCCAGGAAGTACAGTTGTTCCGGAGCTTGTCCATTCTCCGTTCTCCCATTTCTGTACATCCCAGTACCCGAATACCTTGTTGCTTCCTGCCGCCGGTCTGGACGCCGCGCCTGCAGGTGCATCTGCACCGTCTACATATGTGTTGCTGTCCGAAGGAGCGTTGGTGCCGCCATTAGCATCATATTCAACTACGATTCCGGATGCGCCGTCAAGAGTTGAACGCCATTTGGCGTAGATGTCCAGTTTCTTGGTGATCCAAAAACGGTCCTGTCCTTCGCTGTCAGGGGTAGGCTTATATCCCGTAGCATCGGAATTGTACTGTGGATCAATAAGGAAACCATTATTGTTATATGTATCTGTCATGTCGACAGTCTTGTCATACGGAGTCGTTACATTATCTTCATTGATGGTATATGCCTCACCGTTGAATACCTCTGTGCACTCCTCGTCAAGATACCATCCTACGAACTCGAATCCGGCAAGGTCTCTACCGGTAGGCTCACTGACATGTCCGCCTTCACTGATACGGAAGTTCATAGCCTGATTCTGAGTTCCCCAGTTGATGTTTCCTGTAGCTCCTTCAGGATAGTTTACATGAAGGAATACACGGTACTGTTTCTGACGCCATTTTGCGTATACTGTGACGCCGCCTTCAGGCATAGTTGAGAACGTATACGGCTGTGTGCATGCATCGTCAAGATACCAGCCTTCAAATACGTATCCCTTTGGAGTATTCTCTGGAACATATGAATTATGCGAGGAGACATCTGCTCCATATGCAATGCCGGTTTCTGTACCGATCTGGCCCATACCAGCTTCTTCCATAGGATTGCCGTCACCATTGACATACTTTCCATCCATGAAGTTGATATCATAAACATTACGAGTATAGTAAAGTCTTAATGTTCCGCCATCTGTTACATTAGCACGTCCGTTAACAAATGCAGGTTCTGAACCATAGTGTGCATATCCTGTCAGATCGATGAAGTCCTCAGCTTCCGTAAAGTAATTATATTTTGCAGTAATGGTATTTCCATACTTCACGAATCCCTTGCCATTAAAAGTCCTTGTAGGAGTCTGACCCGGAAGAGCTTCTACATAAAACTCCATATATTTATTGGAAGCAGTAGAAGTGCTAGGATTAAATGTTACATTTTCGGCTGGCATTATATCTATATATACCAATACCTGATTGAAAGTAGTACTGCCTTGAGGCGCCCATCGCCATTCAGCGTTAGCTCCGTTTTCAGTAATCGGGAAATTATCGCCAATAGACTGTCCGTATAGAGCAGTAATAGTCTTATACACTCCGGAAGTATTCGCAGTAATAGAAGTAGCATTGTAAACCTGCGCACCTTCATTACCATCTCCGACTCTAAACCATGTGCCATTTATCTTTATCGCATAGCGGTATGTTCCGTTTGTTCTTCTTCTATACGATACTTCAAATCCACTAATTGTCTTCTTATTTGATTCGTAAGTATTAGCGTTCCCGTTATCATTTTGTCCAATTGTTAGATTGTATGTATTGCCATTATATACATACGAGTATGTCGTAGTTCCCGAGCCGGGCTGTCTGAATGTCAGGGTATATTCTGTTCTGTCATAATAAACATTAACAACCGAGTTACCCTCTGTTCTTATAGTGACCCCTTCGTCATACTCCTTAAGATGGAACCCTGTATACTGATAGTTCGTTCCATTGATACGTGCGTATGCATTATTTCCATCTCCGACTTTAGTTACATCATTAATAGTACTGTTGACATTACCTGTTCTTGAAATAGAGGTAACAAAATCATATCCATCAGCTGCAAGATTCTGCTTCCATACGATAATAGTATATGGTGCCGTAGTGTTCGGTATCCAGCGGGCATAAACAGTAACTTTATCTGTTAATTGTTGATTGAAGTTATACTGTGTCCCGCCGGATGTCTGATCTGCTGTCGCCTTGTCCGCGAACCATCCGCCGAACGTATATCCGTTACGGATCATGCTGTTGTCGTTTGGTCTGGTTGGTGTCTGTCCCGACTGAATGAACTGAGGCGCGTTATATGTGGCTCCTTTTCCATTCTCATCAAAGATGAACCAGTGCCCTGCAGGAGCGTTAACACCGAATGAAACATCTCCGGTGATCGTTATATTGTCTTTGTTCTCATAAGTGTCACCATCTGTGTGACCTACGATATTTGTTCCGCCTTCGAGTACGTTCCATCCTTCGAAATGATGTGTGTCGTCCTGAACGGTATACGCCATATTAACGGTATACGGCTGCTCATCAGAAGACGCATCCGCGCGGAAAGTCACTTCCTCCTGACCAAGAGAAATGTCCTTTTCATCATAATATGTGATCCTGTAATCCTTGAACAGCATCGCATAGTACGTAACTACCGTACCGCCTGTAGAATCCGCATCGATCACAGAATCCCAGTCATAGCTGGAACCGAAAGACGTGCGGATATCCGCAATTGTCTGTGCACTGGTATTCGTAGTATATTCAGGATCTGTAGTCCATCCACGGAAATACACACCGTCAGCAAGTTCACCTGCGCCCGGGTCGTAAAGAACGACGTTCATATCATCATTCTTTTTGATGTACATTGAATCGATCTCTGTTCCGTCCGGTTTTACGAATCTGACAAGGACTCTGGCGTCCTCACCTGTTTCTACGATAGCGTATACAGAGAAGTCTTTGGTATTTACCGCGATCTGGTTCTTGTATGTACCGACCTTCTTGTCGTCGACCTGCTCGGCAACGCCGTCGTCGTCGATATGGAATACCTTAGGCTCATTCAGCTTTCCGAATTCGGAGTTGGTCATGTTGACCGATACCTGCTTCTCAGGCTCGATCTCCTTGCCGTCCTTATCCCTGAAAGTGATGTCAACTGCCTTGACGACCTTTGCGTCCTCACCTGCAGCCTCTTCGATGGCGTCTATGATGGAACTCAGCTTTACAGGCTCAACTGTAACTGTGGTCCCTTCAGGAAGAGCGCCCTCCGGCGCTGAGATCCTGACTGTTACGCCAGAAGCTTTCTCTTCGAAGGACTGAGCCGGATATTCTGTATCTTTCTTCTCCGGTTCTTCAGTCTTCTCGTCAGCTTTCCCCTCATCCTTGGCCTGAGGCTTTTCTTCTTCTTTCTTCTCAGGCTCTTCAGATTCTTTCGCAGGTTCCTCCGGAGCAGGCTTGTCCTGGTCTTCTTTGACCTCTTCTTTCTGCTCTTCAACCTGTGTCACTTCAGACGTTTCCTTCTCCGATCCGTCTTCCGCCCAGGCCCAAACGTTCAGGCCTGAGACGGTGTACTGGAACACCATGAGGAACGCCAAAGTGAGTGCCGCAAATCTTCTTGCCGCGTCTCTGGTCTTCTTCGACTTCAACATTCTGTTACCTCCGTAAGTCTAGATGCCAATCATATATATATTAATGTAGGTAATATAACAATATGTAAATTCGAGCAACACAAAAATATGATCAAGTCATAGTGCTCGACTTTAACATTATACACTATGAGCGCATAGCTGCACGACATAATGTATTTTCCCAGTCTCATTTTATTGCCTGAACATTATAATTTGATTAAAGAACAGTTTCTTTTTTCTGTTTTTATTTCCACGGCACTATACATAGCGGCAGAACAGTCAGGATATAACAAGACCGGCCCGGCGGGTTCTCCCGCCGGACCGGTCTATATTCAGTGTATGCTGTTATTGCTTAAGCATTACTCCTGTGTCTGTGCCTCGTCCTCGTTCTCCTCGGCGTCCTTTGTACTCTTCTTTGTGAAGAGCGCTACCACGACGTCTACGAGCAGGATGACTACCATCAGGAGCGTCCACTTGTCTGTGAGCACCATCGGAAGACTCATGTCTTCTGTCAGGATGAATGTGATCACCGCCGCTACCGCAGGGATGATGTCCATGATCCTAAGGATGCCCTTCTTCTTGATCTTCTGATCCTTCTCATCGTTCTCGGCTTCTGCCTTATCCTCATCCTCGTCTGCTTCCTTCTTGCTCTTTCCGAGGTAGAAGATCAGTACGAGCAGGCTGAGCAGTACGCTCAGGATCGTGCAGATCAGGTTGATCAGAGCCCAGCTTCCGAGCTGCAGCGGCGTGTCCTCTTCAGGAACTGTCTCTGCTGGCTCAGGCAGCGGAACATCTGTATCCTCTACTGGTTCCGGTGTTGGAGTCGGAGCCGGTGTCGGCGTCACGTTGGTCGGCGTCGGCTGTGGGCCAGGTCCAGGATTGTCATCATCATCATTAGGAGCCGGCGTTACCTTCAGAGTACCAAGCTTCTCAGTGATGCTGTAGTTGCTCTCGTCTGCTGTATCCCATGTGATCTTATATGTGTTCTTGGAAGAACCGACTTTCTTCTGTGAACCTGTCGCTGTGACTGTAGCCGTCTCATCGTTCACAAGGCCTGTGATCTTTGCCTGTGCCTTCCTGAGGGCCGTTCCGTCGTACCTCTTTGTCGCGGATCCTGTCGTGATCGTGAGCGGAGCCTTGTTGATCTTCAGTGTTCCGTCATTGGTCGTCACGCTGTAGTTTCCTACCTGAGTCGCCTGCAGCTTGAATGCTCCGTTTGTCAGAGGCAGGATTACCTTGATCGTGTAGCTTCCAACGTTGTTCAGCTTGCTGTCAGGATCCAGGAGCTCGAGCTCGTAACCAAATGATTCACCCTTGACGAGTCCGCTTACTGTAGCAGTAAGCTCTGGGATCTCATCTCCGTATGTGATGGCCTTGTTGTCAGCCGTGATCGTGAGCTTGGCAGGCGTTACTGTCAGCGTGTAAGATCTGTCGGATATAGCGTCTTCGTAATTCTCGCTTGTTGCCTTCACCCAGAACTCTACGCTGTCAACATCCTTCAGCTTCGGAGCTTCTGTTGTCCAGTCGTTATCAGTGAAGTCTGAGCTCGATGGATCCTTGGTCGTGAAGTAAATGACTGAATCCTCATCCTTGCTGGCCTTGCCGCTTACCGTATGTTCTTTTCCATCGTATACGACTGTGATGGTCTTGCTGTCGACATCCTGATCTTCGCTCTCGTCCTCAGGATCCGGGATAGGCTCAGGATCGTTGCCGGTCCCCTTCTTGATCTCGAAGTCGCCGGCCTCGATCGTGAACGTGTAGTTCGTGTACGTAGCCTCAAGCTGTTCTGCTGTAGCTGAGATCGTGAGCACACCTTCATATGTGCCTACGTCTTCAGCGTCGTTTGTTCTTGTTACTGAGAGGTCGATGTCTCCGAGCTCTCCTGTGACGTTGTTCTCCATCGTCGCGTCTTTGAACTTAGGATCGTCCTCGCCGTACTTCTTGCTGTCGTCTTCCGCTGTGATCGTCACAGGTCTCTTGGTAACCTCAAGAGCTCCATCAACAAGCTTGATATTGGTGAAGTTATCCTTTACATCATTGCCTTCACTGTCGATGATCTTATATGTCTGGACCGTGTTAGCGCCGCTTCCGACATCTGTCTGTGCACCGAGTGTCGCAGCTTCGCTGAGGAGCAAGCCATCAGGAAGTCCTGTCGCGTTGACGACGTCACTGGTAAGAGGTGTTCCATCATATACCTTCTCGCCGGAGCCGGCTGTGATCTCGATAGCTACATCGTTTTTCTTAACCTCAAGAGTCCCAATGTTCTCGCTCAGCTCGTAGTCAGTTTCTACGGCTGTGCCGTCCCAAACCAGTGTGTAGGAGTTCTCACTGGAGCCGACTGCTGTCTGTGTCCCTGTTGTTGTGAATGTCGCGGTCTCATTGTTTACGAAGCCGCTGATCGTTCCTTCTGCTGTAAGAGCCTTACCGTCATATTTCTTTTCTGCAGACGGGGTCGTTACAGTCAGTGTTGCAGGCGTTATGCTGAGGTCTCCTTCTGTCTTTGTCACGTTGGTGTAGAAGCCTGCGTTCTCCAGCGTGTAGCTGAACGCGTTCTTTACTGTTCCGTCGGCAACATGTGTAACTGTCGCAGTTGCGGCAGGTGTGATGACGATCATATCGCCTGTGCTCAGCTCGAAGGTATATGTGCTGCCTTCTTTTGCCGCTGTACTGCTCTCGTCACCATATGTCACTGTGTATACAGGATCTGTATGAGCAGTCCCGTCATACTCCCAGCTCTTTGTTGATGAAACGATCGTCAGGGATGTCTCATCAGCATTTACTGTAAGTGTTCCGAGATCTTCGCTGACCGTGTAGTCAGTTTCTGTTGCTGTGCCGTTCCATGTGATCTTATATGAGTTGCTGCTGGAGCCGACTTCTGTCTGTGATCCTGTGACTTCGAATGTCGCGGTCTCATTGTTTACGAAATCGCTGATCGTTCCGTCTGCCGTTAGAGCAGTACCGTCATATGTCTTGCTTCCAGATTCTGTCGTTACAGTAAGTGTCGCAGGCGTTATGCTGAGGTCTCCCTCGGTCTTTGTCACGTTGCTGTAGAAGCCTGCATTCTCCAGCGTGTAGCTGAATGCGTTCGCAACTGTGGTCTGCGCAACATGTGTGATCGTCGCAGCTGCGGCAGGTGTAATGACGATCATATCGCCTGTGCTCAGCTCGAAGGTGTATGTGCCGCCTTCTCCGGCTTCTGCTTTACCGCTCTCGTCACCGTATGTCACTGTGTAAACAGGGTCTGTATGAGCAGTCCCGTCATACTCCCAGCTCTTTGTTGATGATTCGATCTTCAGAGCCGTCTGGCTTGCGGTCACTTTAAGTGTTCCAAGATCCTCGCTGACTGTGTAGTCAGTTTCTGTTGCTGTGCCGTTCCATGTGATCTTATATGTGTTGCTGCTGGAACCGACTTCTGTCTGTGATCCTGTGACTTCGAATGTCGCGGTCTCATTGTTTACGAAATCGCTGATCGTTCCGTCTGCCGTAAGAGGATCTCCGTCATAAGTCTTTTCACCAGATTCTGTCTTTACAGTCAATGTTGCAGGATCTATCGTCAGAGTTCCCTGTTCATATGTCACTGCATAGTATCCAGGGATACCTGTGATCGCCGCCTGATCTGCTGCTGTAAGATAGTTCTTCGGGCTCTCAGCCACATGTGTGATCGAAGGAGCGTTTCCAAGAGCCGTCTTGATAGCAGCTTCATCACTGCTGAGAGCGCCCTCTAACGTGTATTCACCATTAAGCGGTGCCGCGTCATACGTCTTGCTGTCTGTCTTGGCAGTTATCTTAAGAGGCAGCGTGTAGTAGATCGTGATAACGTTGTTATCTTCTGTGACCGTGATCTTCTGTGACGGGTTGTAGGTGTCAACAGTCAGGTTCTTTTCCTGATATGTGGTCACAGGCTGAGCTTCATACTCAGTACCGATCGTCACGCTCTCTGTTACGTCATCAGCGACCTTGGTCTCTGTTCCCTTCAGATAATGATGTACCGTAACGTCAGCCTTGTTCAGCTTGAAGTGCGCATAGTATGTATGCTCTTCATAGAGGCCGCTCGTGCCCTTCTCAGGAACGAATGTCTCATCCTCGCTGATAGACTCAGTTCCGTCGTCGCATGTCCAGTAATCGAAGACATATGTAGTTGAAGCAGGTGACGCGGTGGATCCTGCAGGGGTTCCTGTGTCTACCGGAACTGTTTCTGATGCAAGTGATACAGAACCCATGTCTGTGCTGTCTGAAGCGACTGCATAGTTGATGGCAACTGTATTCTCTTCCCATACAGCGAACAGGTCTTCATACGGCTGCTTCTCATCAGCAGCTACCTGAGTAACGACGTATTCTGTTCCCTTAACTGTCGACTTATACTGTGTGCCGTCCCAGACAAGGAAGTCAGCAGTCGTGCCGCCCTGTGTCTTGGTCCAGCCCTTGAATGTATAGCCTGTACGTGTCTTAGCAGGAAGAATGTCAACAGCCTGGTTGATCTTGATGTCTGTATATGAATGATACAGCTCACCCTTGCCGCCGTTCTCCGAACCATAGTTGCTGTACCAGTCGATATGGGTAGGAGTCTCTTCTTCCTTATCCTTATATACAGCCTTCAGCTGTACTGTATAGTTATATTTTCCTGTATCTACAACCGCACTAGGTGCGACTACAGCTCCTGATGTAGCGTCTGTGATCTTGGCGTCGCTCTTCAGTACTGTGAACTTGCCGCCAGGAAGGATCGGAGCCGCGCCTTCTTTATCTACATAAGCTGAGCCGTTCCATGTCTGGAGTACCCAGTGATCGAATACCTTACCCGTAGGAGCGGTAGGAGCCGCGCCGGCGCTCACGGATGTGTTGTCCTTATACAGCGCTGTGTCGCTCGGAGCATTGCTGCCGCCGTTCGCGTCGTAGATGATTCCGATACCTTTGGATCCAACAGTGACCTCGCTCCATTTCGCGTACAGGTCATATTTCTTGGTTATCCAGAAACGATCAACACCCGGTGTGTCAGGATCACCGTCATCATCATATCCATCAAGATCCGAGTTCGATGTGGCGTTTTCGTTGCCCCACTTGTCTGACGGGTCGGTAAGGTCTGTAGCTTTGTTATATGCAGCTGATACTGTCGACTCGTTCAGTACGGTATCCTTTGCGAATGCCTGTGAGCATTCTTCATCTTTATACCATCCGTAGAACTCATATCCGCTGCGGAGTCCCGTAGGAACGGATACCTTGCCGCCATATGATACACGGAAGTTCGTTGCCTGATTATCAGATCCCCAGTCAAGTGTGTTATCTCTTCCGGCGTTTGGATGCAGGAACACACGGTACTGGATCTGACGCCATTTCGCGTATACTGTGAGGCCGCCTTCAGGCAGTGTCGTGAATGTATATGCGTGAGTGCAGGCATCATCAAGATACCAGCCTTCAAATACGTATCCCGCAGGAGCCGTAGGCTCGAAGTAGTCGTCGCCGCCCTTGTTGTACGACGCAATGTTAGCTCCGTACGTAACGTTCGAAACGACTTTGAGCTCGCCCTGGCTGGCCTCACTGAGAGGGTTGTTGTTTCCGTCTACATATGCTCCGTCCAGGAAGAGGATGGAATATGAGAGACGGTTGAAGTATACGTGTAGGCCGGTCCTGCTATCGATACTTGCGGTCTGGTAACCATTCTGCGACGGGTCAGCGTCATAGTAGTAGTTACCACTCTGGTTCATGAGGTCTCCGACCTGTGTCCATGTGTTAGTGTTGTTGGTCGTGTTCCACGCGACGCACTTGAATCCGTTATACTTATCGGACAGATTGAACCCTGTCGCGTTGGTGCTTACAGTATTCGCTTCGGTATATCCGATCCCGTTCGCATTCTGCTTGTAGAAGTGGATCTGTGTCGATCCTGCCGGAGTCGAACCATAGAAATTAACTGTAGTATCGTTACTGGTCGGCAGGAATGCATCCAGGAATGTTGTTCTGGTCCCGTTTGGCTGATTCTGGTAATTGTAGCTTGAATACCAGTCATATTCTGTAGGCCATGTATACTGGTTGTCAGCAAGCGTAGAGCCATACAGACCTGTCATGGTCTTGTATACCTGCCAGCTGCGGCCGTTGCTTCTTGTATAACGGGTACCCGTATATCTGGTCCCCTCGCTCCAGTATGTATCTCCATATGTCCAGTAATAGTTCCCGCTGTTGCCATGACGGGTAAGCTGTACATATGATCCATCAACAAGTCCATACTGCGTCTGCTGGTTGCTTGTGCTTGTTGTTGCCGTATAAGTATAGTCGTAGAGATTGAAGTTGAACGTTATCTGGTTCCTGTTGTAGTAAACGTTTACTACTGTGTTCCCTTCTGTCGCTACTCTCTTGTCGGCCTGGTCAGTCCTGTTATATGTGAAGCCGGTCTCGCCTGCGTATGTGGCGCCATCAACAGCACCAGTGCTGGCGTTAACTGCCGACGGCGTCGATCCTACCTGAGCATCTTCTACAGTGACGGACTCAACGAAGTCATATCCGTCGCCCTTGACGTTCTGCTTCCAGATAAGCACCGTGTAGTCAGCAGTGGTGTTTGGCTGCCACTTCGCATATATAGTCGTTGTACCGGTGAGCGGATGACCGAACTCGAATACTTCTCCGGTCGGATCCTGCCCTGTAGCAGAAGGCTCTCCTGTATACCAGTTCACGAATGTATAGCCGTTCCTTACCATAGGAAGAAGATCGGCGCTGCTTGTTACCTCGCCCGACTTGATGAACTGAGGAGCGTTGTATGTCGCGCCTTTTCCGTTCTCGTCGAATACGAGCCAGTATCCCATAGGGGCGTCTACAGAGAACTTGACGTCGCCTGTGATGGTGATCGTAGTACCGTTCTTGTAGTAGTAGATCGTCTTGCCATCGATTGTCTCAGTCTCTGCTCCGGCAGGATAATCTTTTACATTATCCTGGCCGTCAGCTACGATCCATCCCTCGAAGTTGTGGGTGTCGTCTGTCGAGTAGCCCTGGTTGACCTTATATGACGCTTCCGTCAGTCTGCTTGGAGTCTCGGCGACTTCCGTGCCGACTGTTATTCCTTCTACGTCAACATATGTCACCGTATACTGCTTGAACGTGGCGGCATAGTAAGTAACGCTGCTGTCGGCGGAAAGGCCTGCTACAGTTTCCATTGCCTCTGTACGGATGTCAGCGATGGAAAGCATCTGTGAGCTAGCCGTGTATTCCTCAGCTGTCGTCCAGCCCTTGAATACCTGTCCTTCAGGAACAGTTCCGGCACCCGGATCATACAGGATCTGCTCTACTTCAGCCGCGGTATCATCTTCCTTGACATACATCGTAGCGACTGTCGTTCCGTTGTTGACGAAGTTTACTGTCAATCTCGGAACTTCTGTCTCGACTACCGCGTATACAGAGAAGTCCTTCGCGTTGATAGCGATCTGGTCTCCATATATTCCGGTCTTCTTCTCGCTGACCTTCTCAGCTACTCCGTTATCCTTTACGTGGAATACTTTAGGATCATCAAGACCACCGAACTTGGAGTTCTCAAAGTTGACCGATATCTGTTTCTCAGGCTCGATCTTCTTTCCATCCTTGTCGGTGAAAGTGATGTCTACAGCTTTCACTACATTGACCTCTTTGCCGGCTGCCTTCTCGATGGCATTTTCAACAGCTGCAGGCTCTACCGCCGTAACTGTTACTTCTGTGCCTTCTGGGAGTGCGCCTTCCGGTGCTGAGATCCTGACTGTGACTCCTGAAGCTTTGGCCGTGAATTTCTGAGCAGGATATTTCTCTTCTTCATCCTCAGTTTTCTCGTCCTTCTCTTCAGGCTTTTCAGTCTTCTCTTCCGCAGGAGCTTCATCCTCAGCTTTCGGGGCCTCAGGCTCTTCCGCCTTTGGCTCTTCAGGCTGCTGCGGAGCTTCTGTTTCCTGTTTTTCAGGTACAGCAGGTGCAGGTGCCTCGGCAGGTTTCTCGGCAGGTTCCTGTTTAGGTTCCTCCTTCACCTTTTCCTTCTTCTCCTCATGCTGTTCCTGAGCCACTTCCTGCGTTTCTTCTGATCCGTCCTCAGCCCAGGCCCACATTGAAAGACCTGAAGCCGTATACTGGAAGACCATCAAAAACGCCAGAGCGATCGCGGCGAATCTCTTCGCTGTCTCTCTGTTTTTCTTTGACTTCAACATACACTACCTCCGTTTACCTAAATATAATGCCTATATATAGAAACATATATTGTTCCATTCTTTTCTCATTATATAGACCGAATATTATAAACAGATTAAAAACTAAATTTTCTTTTATATTTTGCTCATTAAAAATACAGCCCGGCGGGAAATCCCGCCGGACTGTATTCTATATCAGTGTATGCTGTTATTGCTTGGCATTACTCCTGTGTCTGTGCCTCGTCCTCGTCCTCCTCGGCGTCCTTGGTCTTCTTCTTTGTGAAGAGTGCTACCACGACGTCTACGAGCAGGATGACTACCATCAGGAGCGTCCACTTGTCTGTGAGCACCATCGGAAGGCTCATGTCTTCTGTCAGGATGAATGTGATCACCGCTGCTACAGCAGGGATGATATCCATGATCCTCAGGATGCCCTTCTTCTTGATCTTCTGATCTTCTTCAGAATCTTCGCTGTTTTCGGTCTCTGCCTTATCCTCATCCTCGTCTGCTTCCTTCTTGCCCTTTCCGAGGTAGAAGATCAGTACGAGCAGGCTGAGCAGTACGCTCAGGATCGTGCAGATCAGGTTGATCAGAGCCCAGCTTCCGAGCTGCAGCGGCGTCTCCTCTTCAGGAACTGTCTCTGCTGGCTCAGGCAGTGGAACATCTGTATCCTCTACTGGTTCCGGAGCAGGTGTCGGCTGTGGTGTCGGCGTAGGCGTCGGCGTCGGTGTAGGTGTCGGCGTAGGCTGGGGTGCCGGGGCCGGGGTTACCTTCAGAGTTCCGAGTTTCTCAACGATTCTGTAGTTACTCTCGTCTGCTGTACCCCATGTGAGCTTATATGTGTTCTTGGAAGAACCGACTCTCCTCTGTGAACCTGTTGCCTTGACTGTGGCCGTCTCGTCTTTCACGAGGCCTGTGATCTTGGCCTGTGCCTTCCTGAGGGCTGTTCCGTCGAACCTCTTTGTCGCGGATCCTGTCGTGATCGTGAGCGGAGCCTTGTTGATCTTGAGGGTTCCGTCGTTGGTCGTCACGCTATAGTTTCCGATCTGAGTCGCCTGCAGCCTGAATGCTCCGTTGGTAAGAGGCAGGATGACCTTGATCGTGTAGCTTCCCGCGTTCTCCAGCTTGCTGTCAGGATCCATGATCTCAAGATCGTAATCGAATGTCTCACCATCAACGAGTCCTTTTACTGTAGCGGTAGGCTCCGGGACCTCGTCTCCGTATGTGATCGTCTTGTCATCAGCCGTGATCGTGAGCTTGGCAGGCGTTACTGTCAGTGTGTAAGATCTAGCTGAATAAGCGTCTTCGTAATTATCGCTTGTCGCCTTGAGCCAGAACTCTACGCTTCCGACATCCTTAAGCTTCGGTGCTTCTGTTGTCCAGTCATTTTCAGGGTCAAAGTCTGCGCTCTCAGGGTCCTTTGTCGCGAAGTAGATCACGGAATCTGGATCCTTTTTGGCTTTGCCGCTTACCGTATGCTCTTTTCCATCGTATACGACTGTGATGTTCTTGCTCTCGACATCCTGCTCTTCGCTCTCGTCCTCAGGATCCGGGATAGGCTCAGGATCGTTGCCGGTCCCCTTCTTGATCTCGAAGTCGCCGGCCTCGATCGTGAACGTGTAGTCCGTATACTGTGTTTCAAGCTCATCTTCAGTCGCTGAGATCGTGAGTACATCCGGATATTTGCCGATCTCTTCGGCACTGTTCTTCCTTTCGACCGTAAGATCGATGTCTCCGAGCTCTCCTTCGACGTTCCCGCTCATCGTCGCGTCAGCGAACTCAGGATCGTCTTCGCCGTACTCCTTCTTGCTGTCAGCCGCTGTGATCGTGACCACGGCCGGATTGATCTCGAGAGTTCCAGGTACATATGATACATCATAGTATCCAGGAATGCCTGTGATCTTCTCCTGATCCTCTTCTGTAAGATAATCCATAGGGCTGTCAGCCACATGTGTGATCGAAGGAGCTTCACCGAGAGCTGCCTCGATAGCAGCTAAATCGTCGTCAAGAGCACCCTCGATCGTGTACTTACCGGCAAGCGGTTTACCGTCATATGTCTTATCGTCTGACTTGGCGGTTATCGTAAGAGGCAGTGTGTAGTAGATCTTGATGACATTGTCTTCGCTATCTGCCGAGACCGTGATCGCCTGTGACGGATCGTAGCTGTCTGCATCCAGAGTCTTACCCTGATATGTGGTTACAGGCAGAGCTGTATAATCGTCACCGATCGTTGCGTCCTCTGTTACGTCCTCTGCGACCTTAGTCGTCGTTCCCTTCAGATAATGCTGTACTGTGACTTCAGCCGCATTCAGCTTGAAGTGTGCATAGTATGTATGAGCTTCATAGAGACCGCTTTCGCCCTTTACAGGAACGAATTCAGCACTTGTGCCGACCGGATCAGTTCCATCATCACATGTCCAGTAATCAAAGACATAGTCTGATGAAGCAGGCGTAGCAGTAGATCCCGTAGGAACACCTGAGTCGACTTTGACCGTTTCCGATGTAGGTGATACAGTACCAAGACCTTCGCTGTCTTCAGCGACTGCATAATTGATCGTTACTTCAGCTTCTCTCCATACGGCGAACAGATCGTCGTAAGGCTTCCTCTCATCTGCAGCTACCTGAGTAACAGTATGCTTCGTACCGCTGACAGTAGCCGTGTACTTCTCGCCGTCCCATACAAGGAAGTCAGCCGTTGTGCCGCCCTGAGTCTTGGTCCAGCCTTCGAAGGTATATCCCGCACGTTCCGGAACAGTGATACCGCTGTCGCTAACGCCGTAGATGTTTACCGCTTCGTTGATCTTGATATCATCATCTGAGTGATACAGTTCTCCTTTGCCTTCGTGCTCAGTACCGTAGTTGCTGTACCAGTCGATGTGTGTAGGCGTTTCATCCTCTACATCTTTATATACAGCCTTCAGATGGATCGTATAGTCATATTTGCCGTCTTCCTGTACATCATCAGGATCGACAACTACCTCTGGCACTACCCCTGCCTCGGTTATCTTGGCATCCGCCTTCTTGACCGTGAACGCGGCTCCCGGAAGAACTGTAGTTGATGTGTCTTCATATTCTGTACCGTTCCATGTCTGGAGTACCCAGTGGTCGAACACCTTCTTTGCAGGAGGTTCCGCCGCCGCGCCTGCGCTGACACGTGAATTGTCTTTATACAGAGCCGTGTCTGTCGGAGGGTTTCCGCCTTCGTCGGCGTCATATATGATCCCGATACCCTTGGATCCGATAGTGACCTCGCTCCATTTAGCATAAAGGTTGAATTCTTTGGTTACCCAGAAACGGTCTTTGCCCTGGTATCCTACAAGATCAGAGTTCCAAGGTCCGCTGTGTGTGGCGTCGCCGGAAACATTGCCCCATTTATCCATGGCATCGGTCATATGCGTTTCTTTATTATATGGCGTCGATACTGTGGACTCGTTGAGCACTGTACTCGCGGAGAATGACTCGGACAGGCCTTCATCTGTATACCAGCCATAGAAATCGTACCCTTTACGCAATCCGTCAGGAGCGGATATCTTCTTGCCGAATCCTACACGGAAATTCATTGCCTGTGTCTCTGATCCCCAATCAAGCGTAGGGTCTGTCCCCGCGTTAGGATGCAGGAAAACACGGTATTCTATCTGACGCCACTTGGCGTAGACTGTTATGCCTCCTACAGGCATGGTAGTGAAATCGTATTCTGAAGTACATGCCTCATCTATGTACCAGCCCTCGAATACGAATCCGTCTTCATTAGGGTTCTCCGGCTCATAGTTCTTGTACTCTTCAGGAATATCTACGCCGTATCCGATCAATCCGCTCTCGTGGAGCAGCTCTCCGCCGTGGTTGGCCACGTCTTTATCATTACCGTCTACATAATCGCCGTCAAAGTATGAGATCTTGAAGTCCATACGGTCATAGTAGTAGTCCAGATTGCATGTGGAGTTAAGAACATAGTACGCTCTTCCGTCAGCTCCCTTAACAGTCTCATATCCCTGATACTGCGGCGGGTTCTGCCTTTCAGGATTAGTGTTACTCGACCTTGACTGTACCACATGATCCCTATAATAAGTCTTGCCGTCCACTATCTTGGTAGGCTTATCGCCGGTATCCTGGCCCTCGGCCTTCTCATAGTAGATATTGTATGTCCAATCGTTATATGTATTGAACCTCACGATCAGGAAGTTTCCGTCTTCATCGTTTGTAGCACCCAGGATGTTTTCATCCATTATGCTGACTTCACCCTTGATCGTTCCGTCTCCGTCTGCAGAAGGACGCGGCTTCAGCTTGGTCCCGTTCATCATGATGAAGCTTACCGGCTGCCTGTTGTTGGCAGGGCCCTGGATCTGATCATATGTAGGCCACTTCTTGGAAATATCCTCTCCGTAGTATGCGTTGAGAGCTATATAATAACCGGTATATCCTCCCACGTTAGCAACGCTGTGGATCCCGCCTTCATAGGTTGTAGTAGGCATGTTCGCAAGCGAGGTGGCGCCATACCATGTTGCTATTCCCCATACGTTATCGCCGGCGGCGGAGTTCTGTGCGTACGAGTAGGAGTTGGCTCCTGTTCCCTGCTGCCTGTAAAGATAGAATCTGAGCTCATACTCGATCCTGTCGTAGTGCAGGTTCAGTACAGCCTCTCCTTCAGGCGTGATCTCTACCTCCTGGCCAAGATCTTCTTCCCTCAGGCAGAAGCCTGTATAATGGAACTCCTCAGCTCCTCTTCCTTCGAGCGTCGCATAGTCTTCAGCGTCGTTATCAACGACTTCGTATGGGATATTCTCGCCGACAGTACCGTTCTCAACATTCACAGACGCCTTGACGTCATATCCGCTGCGGTCAGCGTTCTGTGTCCAGAAAATGACGGTATAGCCTGCGGTGTTAACAGGGCTCCATTTCGCGTACAGCGTCGTGTTGCTCTCTAATTCACTGCCGAACTCGAATTGTTCACCGGTAGGATCCGGATAAGGAACCTCTTCTGTAGGCTCAGGACGCTCTGTGAACCATCCGTCGAATATATATCCTCTCCTGTGCATATCGAGGAGCTTCTCATCGCTTGTGAGCTGGCCCGCCTTGATGAACTGAGGAGCGTTATATGTAGCTCCCTTTCCATTCTCATCGAATACCAGCCAGTGTCCTTCCGGGGCGTTTACCGAGAACGTGACCGGTCCCTTGATGCTGATGGTCTTTTTGTTCTCATAGTAGTAAATGGTCTTGCCGTCGATCGTCTCAGACTCTGCGTTCCCCGGATAGCCTACGATATTCTCTGACCCCTCGGAAACGAGCCAGCCTTCGAAATTATGCGTGTCGTCTGTCGAGTAGCTCTGGTTCACAGTATAGGAAGCCTCAGTCAGTCTGGCCGGAGTCTCGGCGGTCTCTGTACCTACCACGACTCCGTCACCGTCGACATACTGTACTGTAAACTGCTTGAACATAGCGGCATAGTAAGTGACTTCGCCGTCCTCTTCAAGAGCATCAGCTCTCTCCATGACATCCGTACGCACTGCCGCGATCGTCTTGAGGCCTTCCGCCGTGTACTCCGGATTGGTTGCCCAGCCTTTGAACACCTGACCGGTCGGGACACTGCCTGCGCCCGGATCATATACGATCTTCTCGACTTCAGCAGCTGTATCGTCTGCCTTGACATACATAGTAGCGATCTCGGTACTGCCATTCACGAATTTAACTGTAAGTCTCGGGACCACGTCCTCGATTACAGCATAAACAGAGAAGTCCTTGGTGCTGACTGAGATCTGGTCTCTATATGTACCGACTCTCCTATCAGGGACCTTCTCGGCTGATCCGCTGTCCTCGATGTGATACACTTCCGGATCTCTGAGATCATCGAAAGCGGAGTTCTCGAAATTGACTGACACCCTCTTCTCAGGCTCGATCTCTTTACCGTCCTTGTTATAGAAGGTGATGTCTATAGCTTTAACTACCTCGACCTCTCTGCCGGCCGTCCTCTCGATGGCACCTTCAACAGTCTCAGGCGCTACCGCTTTGACTGTCGCCTTGGTGCCTTCAGGAAGGGCGCCTTCCGGCGCTGAGATCCTGACTGTGACTCCAGAGGTTATTGCCGTGAACTGCTGAGCAGGATATTTCTCTTCTTCCTCCTCAGGCTCTTCGTCCTTCTCCTCCGGCGTTTCAGCCTTCTCTTCTGAAGGAGCTTCCTCTTTCTCCTCTGCCTTTGGCTCTTCAGGCTCTTCTGCCTCAGGAGCTTCAGGCTGAGGCTCGGCAGCTTCCTGCTTGACCGGCTCAGGCTGAGCTGGCTTTTCAGCAGGCGGCTCCGGCTTCGGCTCCTCCTTCTTTACTTCTTCTTTCTTCTCTGCAGGCTTTTCCTGTACTTCTTCCTGTACTTCTTCAGAATCATCTTCTGCCCACGTATAAATGCTTAGTCCTGAAGCTGTGTACTGGAAGATCAAAAGAAATGCCAGCGCGAGAGCAGCGAATCGTCTCACTGCGTCTCTGTTTTTCTTTGACTTCAACATACACTACCTCCGTTATGTCTCTCAATTATATGCACTATAATAATACTACATTTATTAAGGGATTATTAAAATTTTTTAATAACAAAGAAAAAATTATATCATCAAGTCACCCTGATGATATAATTTTATAGCTTTAACAGTCGTGATAACCGTCACAAAAACGGTTTATTGCGTGTTATTCTTCAATCAATGCTCTAACTTTGCCGATCTCAGTGAAGATCCTTTCGAGTACGTCGGAATAATCCATCTCCTTATGCGCCCTGAGATCCTCAGTTATCTCCTGGACCGGCGTGAGCACATTAGTCAGAGACACGTTCCCGAGAACGCCCTTCAGAGCATGTGCTTTTTCGAATCCCGTGTCGAGGTCTCCCTTTTCCACGGCTTCCTTAAGCTCGTCAAACGCGCCGTCCATCGCGGCCATCTGAACCAGCCTGAGATAGAACGCCTCGTTGTTAAGGCAGCGGGAAAGTCCCTCCTCAGTGTTAGCTCCTATTCCTTTCAATGCATCGATAGTCAGCATTATTTACCTCCGTCTGTCCTGTGATCATTCCGTTACAATATCACTCTACTCTCAGAATAGTCTTAGAAACCGTCACAAAAGCAGACGTTTAGGGGTAATACCCTTATTCTGTGAACTTCTTTACGAATTCCTCTTCCGGAAGAGGCCTGGAGAAATAGAATCCCTGGATGGTGGTGCAGCCGACAGACTTCAGGAAGTCTACAGTCTCCTTGTCCTCGACTCCCTCCGCGATCACGCCGATATCGAGGAAGCCGGCGATGTCCATGATCAGCCTTATCATCTTTTCCTGCTTCTCTGTCTCCTTGAGCCCCTCAACGAATCTCATGTCCATCTTGATGATGTCGACAGGCACCTGCGCAAGCATGGCAAGCGATGAGTACCCTGTGCCGAAGTCGTCCATCTCTATCCTGAATCCGTCCTCGCGGAGCCTGGTCACGACAGCCATGAGCTGGTCGGTGTTCTCAGTATACGCCGATTCCGTGATCTCCAGATACAGCTTATCCTTGCTGACTCCGTTCGCCTTAAGCGTATCGTCCAGATAGCTTATCAGATCGTGGCTGTAGAGGTCCACTCTCGAGATGTTGATCGACAGCGCGATCTCTTTCCCCATGATCTCCTTCCACGCGCGCATGCACTCGATAGCCTGCTTCCATATCCAGAAGTCGAGCTTCTTGATCAGGCTGTTCCTCTCGAAGAGCGGTATGAACACTCCCGGGCTTATCATGCCGAGCGTCGGATGGTTCCAGCGTATCAGAGCCTCCGCGCTTGCAAGGTACGGCTCGTCTTTATCTATGTTGTACTTCGGTTGGAAATACAGCTGGAACTCGTTGTCCGCAAGCGCCTGGTCGAATTCGTTTACCAGCCTCGCCTCATACAGCTTCCTCTCATGTATCTCAGCGTCATAATATGCGATAGGGGTATCATAGTCCCCCTTGATAGTGTTCGCGGCCTGAATGGCACGGTCGAATCTTCTCTGTATCTCGATCGATTTATCCACATCCATATAGATGCCTGACCGGATGCTCACGCTTATGTCCGGGAATTTATCAAAGTGAGTGTCTATATCGTCCGAAAGCTCCTGATAGTTCACGACGCCGTTCGGCATGTAGATCAGGAACTGGTCGGCTTCCACTCTCGCGACTATGCAGTTCGTCCTGTCGCGGAGATCCTTAAGATACGCGCCCATGTGGCTGAGCACACGGTCTCCCGCGTTCCTTCCGTAAAGCTCGTTGATCAGGTGGAAGTTATTGATGTTGACGGCTACGGCGTCCATCTTCATATCTGTATGGAACCTGTCGAACTGGTCCGCGTAATTATAGAAGAATGATCCCGTAAACAGGCCTGTCATATCCTCGCGCTCGGTCTGCTCGATTATCTTCTTGTCCTCAGCGAGCTCTATCGTCTTCTGTATCCTCGCTATCACGACTTCCGGCTGATGGAACGGCTTCAGTATGAAGTCAGTCGCGCCGAGATGCAGGCAGTCGACTTCCGCGGACTCCTCTGACGTCAGTACCAGAATCGGGATGTCGGACAGCTCCGGATCCTTCCTCATTATGTCCATGACCTCGAACCCGTCCATGACAGGCATCTTAAGATCCAGCAGCACGATGGAAAGCGTCTTCGCATACTTCCTCATCACCCTCAGGGCTTCCTCGCCGTTCGTCGCGTACAGGACCTCAAAGTCCGAGGTCGCCATGAATCCCAGGAGCTCACGGTTCACCTGCTCGTCGTCTACTATGAGGATCTGCCTCTTTCCATTTACTGAATGAAATTTCTCATGACTTTTCAACATCACACCATGCCTCTACATTTCATTGTAAAACGCGTATCCGTCTCTTCCCGCAGCTTTGATGCTGTAAAGCGCCTTGTCGGCCTTCTTGAAGATATTGTCCTCCGGACCCTCGTCGCTGCTGAACGCGACACCTATGCTGAGCGTGGTCTTAGGGAGGCCGTCTCGTGTAAGGAGCTTCTCCTGCACTCTGTTTATCTTATCCCTCACGACGTTCTGGAGCTCCGGCGTCATCCTTCTCATTATCACCGCAAACTCGTCTCCGCCGATCCTGCAGACATAGTCTTCCAGACGGAAGCTGGCCGCGAGGATCGCGCCGACCTTCTTCAGTACTTCGTCGCCGGTCTCATGCCCGTATGTATCGTTCACTTCCTTGAAGTGATCTATGTCCAGTATGATCATGGCTATATCCTGATCCTGGAGCTCATCTCTCTTGTCTTCGAATATCTTTCTGTTGAGAAGCCCTGTAAGCTGGTCATGCGTCGCTTCATATGACAGTTTCTCATGATTCTTCATCGTCTGCGCGAGCATGCGGTTATACGCCTCAGCCAGGTAGATGTATTCGGCCGATCCCGTAAGATCCAGCGGCTCGTTCCTCATGATATATTCCGTGCTCCTCTTCATAGGGAAGATGACCATGAAAGCTGTGGCGGCCGCCAGCGCGAAAGTCGCGAGCATGACCAGAAGGAACATGACGTGGTCTCTTCTCGAGAGCCTGGCCGCCGCTGTGTAGCTCGCGATCTGCCTGTCCTTCAGCTCCCCGAGAAGCTCATCTAAAGCGCTGCCCACATTATTCCTGATGCTGTTCTTTTTATTCTCATAGTTATCATCGAACAGGAGGTGCGTCGCTTTGCTGATCTTCTCACTGTCCGACAGGGCCTTGTCTTTTACGGACAGCCTGGCTCCTCCCGTGAAGCTTTCATAAATGTCCTCGTCTATTCCGTGGCCGACGGCTGAGAGAAGCATCGCGTAATATTCTGTTTTCATCAGCTCGTTCGATTCATCGAGAGCCTTCTCAAGCTTTCCATAAGCGCTGCTGTTCACATTGAAGTCCCTGATCGCCGTGACAGCTCTGTCTCTTCTCCTGTTCATCTCCACTTCTTCCTGATAGAGATGCGCGTGTTCCGTATCTCCGGATACGACAAAAGCACGAGACTTCTCTGTCAGATAGTCAGACGCGTCCATGAGCTCGTTTATCGCATTCTGCCCTGACGTGTATTCCTCTGTAAGCTTCTGCATCTCTTCGATGCTGTGTTCAGACCTGTAGGCGCCGACCATTACTATGACGCCGATCACGATCATGATCGCCACAGACACATAATACAGGTGCAGAAGCTTTACGTTTCTAAGAAATCCTGTTTTCATCCTCTGCTGGTTTTTCCTCTTTTACCACTTGTTTATTTCTTCTTTACGATACATCACAAAACGTCACAAAAAGCGTCACATTAAGCGCCTGATACGGGCAGCTCCCTGCTTCGTATCAATATTCCGTTCACGTCGTATGATACGCCTGTGCGCTGGCGCCTCTGCAGGTAGTTGGAGTTGATGTGCTGCTCTACCACCCTGCAGTTCTCTCTTGTGGTGTTTATCAGAAGGACCAGATACTGGCCCTTTCCATACTTGGTTATCGTGTCTGTATGACGGACCGACCTGATGATCGCGTCTTTCAGCCTGTCCGAAAGCTCATCCAGCTTCGGCCCCTCCTGCATCGCGTTTCCTTTGCTGTCCACGATCGTGCAGAGCATCAGGAATATCTTATCGCCGGCACGCTCCATCGTACGCTCTACCGTTCTGTACAGCTCCTGGAACACAGGAAGCGTACAGTAGTAGCCGCCTCTCGCGGAATCGTCCATGTCAGTGAGCTTCTCCTGGATCTCTTCTATCGTGTCGTTCTTGTAGAACAGGAACGTGCCCAGCTTCCTGATGAGGTCCCTCACGTAATCGCTTGATTTATTGCCGTATTCCGAGATGTAAAGATCCACCGTGTTGTCATAGCAGCGCTCCGCCTCGTAGTACTTCCCCATTTCAGTGAGCGACTCCAGGACCAGTACTTCCCATTCGGAGAACGGGTCGACGCTGACCGCGTATTCGCCGAGCCTGTGCATATCACTGAACCGGCGCATGCTTCTGTAGTACGCTGCCACACGGTCCACGCAGTCATGGAAGATCTGCCTGTATCTCTCTGCCTCGCGGAATATCCAGACGACCGAGTCCTGGCCGTCAAGGAACCTTCCGGAGTACATCATTGCGCATTTGCCCAGCAGCTTTATCTGTTCTTTATCGTCTGTCTCGTCAAGCGCGTCTCTGTATGTCTTCTCGAACACGTCGGCGTCTTCCACCACTTCAAGCTCACCGGTCCAGTAATATACGCCCTTGATCTGCTTTATGTATTCTCCTGCCGGGAAACCCGCCTCTTTCACTCTCTTTCTCGCGTTGTAGATGAGGTTCCTGATCGCGTGTGACACGTCGTCTATGTCCCTGTCCTCGAACAGCGTCGACTTGATCAGGTCTCTGCTTACTCCGTTTCCCTTGAAGTGGAGCATCAGCTGCATAAGCATCCTGATCTGGTTCCCGCGCTGGTCGCCCTCGGCGATCTCGGCGCCGTTATACCTTACAGAGAAACCCCCGAAGGTATGGACGTATATGACGCCCTCTTTCTCCTGTGATTCTCTTGCCATTTTCTACGCTCCTACTCTCTTGACCATGAACTCATAGTTGTTGCATGCGCCGAGCAGCGTCTCCTTTGTGATCTTCTTCTCAGTGTATAAGGCGAGCAGGCTCTCGTCCATGGTGATCATGCCGTCAGCTTTCGCGGCCTGCATCGCCGAATCGAGCTGATGGAGCTTTCCTTCCCTGATCATGTTCTGTATCGCCGGAGTCTGCTTCATGATCTCGAACACAGGGGCGAGCTGGCCTTCTGTCGTAGGTACGAGCTGCTGGCAGACGACGCCCTTGATGAGCTGCGAGAGCTGGCTCCTCACCTGGACCTGCTGGCCCGCCGGGAACACGTCGACGATCCTGTTTATCGTATCAGACGCGCTGTGCGTATGCAGCGTACTGAAAAGCAGCACCCCGGTCTCGGCAGCGGTGATCGCGGATGATACCGTGTCATAGTCCCTCATCTCTCCGAGGAGTATCACGTCCGGGCTCTCGCGGAGAGCGGACCTGAGAGACTCCATATATCCCGGAGTATCGATGAACACTTCTCTCTGGCTTACGATGCTCTTGTCGTGCTGGTGGATGTACTCGATAGGATCCTCCATCGTTATGATATGCGTCTCCCTCGTTTTGTTGATCCTGTCGATCATGCAGGCAAGTGTGGTGGATTTGCCCGAGCCGGTAGCCCCGGTAACGAGCACGAGTCCGGTCTTGTTGTCGGCAAGCGAGAGCACACTCTCGGGTATGCCCATGCTCGCCGGGTCAGGAATGCCGAATTTTATCACCCTGATAACGGCCGCGACAGAGCCGCGCTGCCTGAATACATTCACCCTGAATCTTCCGAGATCCGGCACCGCGAACGAAAAGTCGTCGTCCGTGCCATTGTTGAAAGCGTCCCTGGATCTTCTCGCGAGCGTGTATATTTCCTCTATCAGAGGCTCTATCCCAGCCGGCTTCAAGATCCCGCTGTCAGAGCGCTCCTGCCTTCCCTTGACCTTATATGTCACAGGAAGCCCCGCGACTATGAACACGTCGGACGCGCCGTCCTGAACGGCTTTATTCAATACTTCAGTCAGTGACATCTCCGCCTCCTTGCCATATACTCGTATATGGATCTTCTGCGTTCCATTCCTTGGTCATCTTCCAGCCGACCACTTCATATTTCCCGGTATCTCCGGGATCCGTTATTTCTATCTTGAGCTTGTATCCGTTCCTGGATATCGTGCGGACTAACGTGCCGCTAAGCGTCTTCTCAGCTTCGACGCTTTCCGCCGATACAGTTCCGGAAGCCGCCTTTTCGTCGACCTCCCGGAGGTATTTTTCTCCTTCGGCCTCGAGCTCATACCTGATCTGAGTGACCCTGGCGAAGCGCTTCGCCATCGCCATGTCGGCGTTAGAAGTCGCAACGGTAAGGACCGCCAGCGTCGACAGTATGACCGCGACTACAGCGAGGAATATCGCTATAGGGCCGAGCCTGATCCTGTGACCCATCACTCCGCCTCCTTTTCATATCTGCCTGTGCTCAACTTATAGAGCTCTTCGCCGCTTCCCGCGCGGCTCACGGTGACGGTGCTTTCCGTATACGTCCCGGTCTTCGTCTTCTTATCTGAAGATTCCACCTTCACATCATACTTCCTCGGCGTCTCGCCTTTGTCCCCGTACGACAGGCAAATAGAGACAGCGCCGTCAGCCGTCTTGACGTCAGACGCGCCCTCCATCTGCCTCAGGAGCTCTTCGCGCTCGCCGTCATCTCCGGCAGACTCCGCCACCTCCGCGGCGGACTCCGCCGCTATCACGGCCTCAGTAAGCTCTCTTGCCCTGATGCTTTCTCCCCTCGTTTTCACAAACACCTGCGTGATGACTACGATCACGCACAGGAGGATCATGAAGATCATGAAGAGCTCGACTGTGAACGCTATGCTGTTTTTCTCTTTCGATCTGTTACCCATCTGTCTATTCCACGCCCCGGGCCTGATCCTGCCCGGCCGCAACATACGACGAGCCGAGGCCTGTGCTTACCTTAAGCAGGTCTCCGCTTACCCGGCTCACCTTAAAAGTATCCGTTTCTCCTATGACGAGCGCTTCTTCCGGATCTATGTCCTTTCCCTCCTCGGCGTATTCCTCGAGGAGCTTTCCGCCTTTCATGTAGATCCTGCGCTCATATTTGCTTCCCGCGTCTCTGATGGACACGCCTTCTGCGCCGCCGAAATCCACAGGCGTGATCTCGCTCATCCTGCTGTCTCTGATGGCGGAGACCACATATGAAAGGAGCGCACGCTCCCTGTTGTTGGCGGCTTCAACTTCGGCAGCATGTCTGTATGACGCCGCCGAGAATACGACAAGAATGATGATCACGAAGAAGAGGACAGCGATCGTGACCGTCGATATGATGTCGCCCATGCCTTTCCTTTCTTCACTCATCATCTGTCATCTCCCCTGTATATGACTTTGATCTCCGGCGGAAGATTGTCCGCGAACGGAGTATATACGATCAGATAGTCTTTCCTGTTCAGCGTGAGGCCGTAGTTCTCCTCGAGATATGAGAGGCTCTCCGGGTATGCACCTTCGATCACGTAGCACTGGAGTGCTCTGTCGTATATGGTCTCCTCGATCGAATCCGTCTCACTCTCGGCGCCTTTGTCGGTCCCCTTTGCCAGCGCATAGAAAACCAGGGCCGCGGAGATGAGCGCCGCGATCAGGAGAGTCGTTATGAATCTGTGCTCACGAATCAGTTTCATCTGTACGTCACCGTCCGGCTTTCCTTAACCGATAGAATTCATGATGCCGATCAGAGGGATCATCAGGCTTATCAGCATGAGGCCGATGAAGATCATGAGGAATCCCGTGAGGAGCGGCTCTACCGTGTTCGCGATCTTTCCTATATATTTATCGTTATTGTCCCTTAAGTTTCCGAGGATCTTCTTGAGTATGGAATCAAGCATGCCGCTGCGCTCCGCCGGGATCAGCATCCTGTTGTTGACAGGATCGTACAGATCTTCTTCATTCGACGCCTGTGAGAAGCTCATGCCCTCATCCATCTTCCCGACACAGCGGTCGAGCTTCGCCTTGAGAGCCTCGCCTTCCACCACGGATATGCTCTTCTTCAGAGCCTCGTCCTGCATCTCGCCTCCGGAAATGAACATGTCGAAGCACGACGTGAACCTGTAGAGGTCGAGGTTGTCAAAAAGCAGCCTGAACGTGCTGACTTTGGAAAGCAGCCCCTTTACCGTAGCCGTCTTTCCCTTCTTCCATAGATACGCTCCCGCGATGAGAAGGACCACGAGCACTATCATCACACACATCATCACTCTGCACAGAGTGAATGAGATGTTGATGTAGTTGAACGAAGAAGACGCAAGGCTCCCGGTCAGGTTGTCGTACACGCCGTAGAACGCAGGGAACACCATGAAGAGCATCGCGGCAAGCACCGCTATGACCATGAACAGCAGGATGATCGGATAGCGCACCGCAGCTTCGAACGTCGTCTTCATCCTGTTTTCTGTCCTGTAATAATCCGACAGATGGAACAGGGTGTCTTCCAGCCTTCCTGTGTACTCCGACGCCGACACCATGTCGACGGCATAGCCCGGAAATACGCCGGCGTCTTTCATCGCGTCTCCGAGAGACATCCCTTCCGACATCTTCTCAGACATGCTGTTCAGGGCGCCCGCCATCGCCGGGCTCTCCTTACCGGAACCTTCCTTAAGAAGCTCAGCGGCCTCGCTCACGGTGATGCCTGCCTTGATCATCATCCCCATGTTCTCAAAAAATGAGCCGAGATCCTCATACTCCAGATCCTTCTTCAATGTGCTTCCAGAACTCATTCCAAAAAGCTCCTTTCATGTTATTCATTCCCGCATGCGTCAGAACTGATGAACGTCCTGATAATGCGAGCCGTCTCCTATGAATTTATCGTTTGACCCGTTCGCCGAGAAAGTGAGGTCGAGCCTGCTCCAGTCCTTCTCCTTCGTCTTGAACTCAACTGTCACCCAGCCCTGTTCCTTGGTGTAGAACATATTCCACGCGTGATACAGGTCGTCAGGCGCAACGTATCCGAATATTATCTTCGTCGGGATGCCCTGGCTCCTCAGCATCGAAGCGGCGAGGCACGCGTAGCCGAAGCAGATCCCTTTCCCGCCGGTAAGGACCTCGTCAGGATCCGGGATGTAGCCGGACTTCACAGTCTCGGCGAGCTCTTTGTCGTACGTTACGTTGCTGCACACGAACTCATATACCTTCGACACGAAGTCGCCCTCGCACGACGACTGCTCGGCAAGCTTCCTTGCCTCCTTGACGCATTTCGATTTCTTACTGTAGTTAGCGTACTGGTTCGGCCTCGTGTAAGGCTGGTACTTGTTCTTCAGCTTTACGTCGGCTTCGCACCTGTACAGCTCGCTGTACGTGTTCTCATCTATGTTTTTCAGAACACGTATCGTGTATTTCCCGTTCCCGTAGGTAAGCGGGTAGATCTGCGGCTTATTAGGTATGACGTCGAAGTTGTATTCTTCTTTGCCCTTCGATATCTGGACTTTCGTCTTTACTTCAGTATTGACCAGGACTCCGACATATCCCTGTGATACGGATGAGATATCGACTTTTGCCTCAGCGTTTCCGTATGCGTTCCCTTCGCTGAACTTTGCGTCCCTGAACTTAGGTATCTTGTAGTCTCCCGGCTCTCCCTCGTTCATCATGGAGCCCACCTTGGCGGTCCCTGCGCCTCCGCACGCCGTAAGCACGGCAAACACAGCGGCAAGCATCGCCGCGGCGGCTCTTTTCAGTATGGACTTGTATCGTTCAGATCTCTTCATATCTTAAAGCCGTAATAAACCGCGCTGTTTCAACGGGATCATTTTTTCAACCCCATTATATTCCTGCGCGGATAAAAAGAAAAGACGATTTTTGTGACGGCCCGGCAGGCAATATCATCAATACTCACCTCCTGCTGACATTACACTCCGGCCGATGTATAATATGAGAAAAAGACAGCTAACACATATTGACAGAGGCGGAACATGATCAGTGTTTTAGAAGATATGAAAAAATGTTACGGATGTACGGCGTGTATGAACATATGCCCTGCCGCCGCCATCTCCATGGAGACGGACAGCGAGGGTTTCAGGATGCCGGTCATCGACAGCGGAAAGTGCGTGGACTGCGGCATGTGCAGGAATGTTTGCCCGTCTCTTAACGAGAAGAGCAGTAACTCCGTCACACCTGAGATCTATGGGATATCGGCCGATCCTGACACGCTTTACGACAGCTCGTCCGGCGGGGCCTTCACCCTGCTGGCGGAGGAGATGCTGAAAAGAGGCGGCGCGGTCGCGGGAGCGGCATACGACAAAGACTTCGGCATACACCACGTTATCATAACCGATATGGATGATCTTGATCTCATCAGAAGATCGAAGTACGCGCAGAGCGACCAGGAAGACTGCTATTCCAGAGTGAAAAAGCTTCTTGAAGCAGGAACGCCCGTCCTTTACAGCGGCACTCCGTGCCAGATCGCGGGACTCAAAGGATTCCTGGGGGATGATCACGCCGGCCTTGTGACAGTCGACCTGATCTGCCACGGCATCCCGTCGCCCGGTCTGTATAAGAAGCACCTTGCGGAGCTCGCGGCGGAAGCAGATCCCGCCTTCTCGGAAGAAAGCGCGGAAGACGCCCTTGACAGAGTCAGCTCTGTTGAGATGAGAGAGAGAAAGGGCTGGGGCACCTGCTTCAGCGTCACGCTGAAAGACGGAACCGAGATAACCAGAAAAGGATCAAAGGACCTTTACATCAAGGCTTTCCTCCTTCACCTCTGCATGAGGCGCTGCTGCCACGGATGCGCTTTCGCCAGGGTGCCGAGACAGGGAGACATAACCATAGGCGATCTCTGGGACGCCAGAAAGAAACATCTCGGATCCCCTTACGAAGAGAAGAGCTCCATAGTTCTTGTGAACTCGGATAAGGGAAAAGCGTTCTGGGAAAGCGCTGTTAACTCGACAGAAAGAGATATCTCCTCGATGTCGTTCGGAAAAGAAGACGTGAGAGATTTCAACAATAACATATATGAGCCTTCGGCTGACGAAGATACGGCTCTCCGGGATAAGTTCTATGAGAACCTGAAGGAGATGCCTTTCAGCGAGGCGGTGCTGAAGACTCTTTACCCATACGATACCGGGCTCATCATGCATCTCGGGAACAACTACGGGAGCGTAGCGACGAACTACGCGCTGTATAAGAGCATAGAAAAGCTCGGCAGGAAGCCGGTCATGCTCGATTCCCTGGTCCCGGGCAAAGGCGCCATGGCGAAAGAATTCGCCGTGAAGCATTTCAACAGAAGCAGCAGGATACTCGAAAAGGGCGACTACAGGTCCTGCGGCATCCTGTGCGACAATTTCGTGCTCGGGTCTGACCAGTCTCTGAACTGGGACCTGAGGCATAATATAAAGCACCTGGAGTACCTGCTCATGAGCTTCACTCCGTCTGAAAAGAGAAGGATCGCATACGCTCCGTCGTTCGGGAGCCTGAGAGAGGAGATAGAAGACAAAGGCCTGAGGAAGGCATACGCTTCGATGCTTTCAAGGTTCACAGCGTTCTCGGTACGCGAGGAAGCCGGGGTAAGGATGAGCAGGGATCTTTTCTCAAGGGACGCCGAGCTGGTGTCCGATCCGGTCTTCCTGCTTGACAGAGAAGACTGGCTGAAGCTCGCCGGGGAATCCGTGAAAAAGCCCGAGCCGGGATACCTGCTCGCGTACATACTGGAGCCGTCGGAAAAGAAGACCGCGCTCATAGAAAGACTTGCCGGTAAATACGGCCTGCGTCCCCTCGTGCTCGGAGACGCCGGCAGCATCGGAAACGGCGGCGCTTCATTTGAATACTGGCTGTCATGCTTCGCCGGCACGGACCGCGTAATAACGGACTCGTTCCACGGAACATGCTTCTCAATGATCTTCGGCAGACCTTTCATCTCGATCAAAGCGAGACAGAAGGACAGATTCGACAGGCTGGCCGCGCTTGCCGGCGAGAACAGCTCCGGGCTGTTCTTCGGCTCAGAGGATGAAGCCGGAACTGTTACAGGATTCGCCGCCCCTGACTATGAGATGATATCGGAGAACCTCAAGCGGGAATCGGAAAAGAGCGCAGGCTGGCTCAGGGACGCGCTGAACGCGCCGCTTCCTGAAGCGCCGGACGATGCTCCGCCTGATCTCCTCGTGGATTATGTAAGGCTGCTGAAGCAGGAGATGTCGCTCAGCAGGATGCTTGAGGAAGGAAATCTCATCACCCTCCGCGGGATCAGGATTGAAGTAAGGCAGAAAGGAAAAGGAGGAGCTCCTGTCATCAAGGATCTTTCCGGATGCAGGGGCGACGTCCAGACGATATATAAAAAGAACGAGCCGGATACCGCAGCCGGCTTCTCAATATCGCCGAACGCCGGCAGCGAGGCGGATATAAGCTTCGACATACCGGCGGGGAGCGGTTTCGTCGTCAAGGTTATCAACAAGGGAAGGCGCGACATGGACGGCGGCCTGCACAGGCTGCTGATCCGCGTGACCGGGGTAGCGATAGACGGAAAAGAAGAGCTCGGCTGCCCTCAGGTGATAACCGTCGACGACCAGATCAAGATAGCGGGAACGGCATCAAGGAGCGGCCGCGTGAAAGTTCACGTCGGCTGGTCCGACAGCATCGACTAGAGGCATGGACATGAAAGACAAGGTAAAGGAAGCTTTCCGCGAAGCCTACGGAGGCACAGACGGAGCGGAGATGTATTTCGCGCCGGGCCGCGTGAACCTCATAGGAGAACACACAGACTATAACGGAGGACATGTTTTTCCGTGCGCTCTGACTCTCGGCACATACGCAGCCGTGAGGAAAAGGACCGACAGGGTCATAAGGCTCGCCTCCGTCAATTTCCCGGAGGCCGGAGTGATAACAGAGAGCCTGGATGACATAGAGCCCGGAAAGAACGGCGGCTGGGAAGCATACCCTGAAGGCGTCATATGGGCCTTCAGAAACCACGGTATGTCTCCGGACACAGGATTCGATATCATGATCGGAGGAGATCTGCCCGCGGGAGCAGGCCTATCCTCTTCAGCGTCGCTCGAAGTCCTGACCGGGACGGTGCTCAGCGACCTGTACGGGTTCAGCGCAGGCAATAAGGACATCGCGCTTCTCGGGCAGGAGGCGGAGAACAGATACGTCGGCGTGAACTGCGGCATAATGGACCAGTTCGCATCGGCGATGGGAAAGAAAGACTCCGCCATATATCTCGATACAGCTTCACTGGAATATGAATACGTGCCCCTCTCCCTGGGGACGAGGAAGCTGATCATAACGAACACCAACAAGAAGCACTCGCTGAACGATTCGGCATATAACGACAGGCGCTGCGAATGCGGCGAAGCTCTCGGCAGGATACAGGAGGATCCTGAAGGCGCCGGCACAGCATCACTCTGCGGGATAGCCGCAGACAGGTTCGAGAAGCTGAAGAGCTGTCTTGACGACCCTGTGCTCCTCGCGCGCGCGAGAAGTCGGATCGTAGCCATGTCGTTCTGTGAGCCAAGGAGTTGGGTCTAGTCATTGTCTTCCTAAGCCCGCTTGGCCTCCGACTTCCTGAAGGCGCCGGCACAGCATCACTCTGCGGGATAGCCGCAGACAGGTTCGAGAAGCTGAAGAGCTGTCTTGACGACCCTGTGCTCCTCGCGCGCGCG
>JAZUNH010000058.1:0-4482 GCA_045604065.1 Anaerovoracaceae bacterium | reverse complement strand
AATGCCTATAACCGCGGAAGAGAACATCGAGTCGACATTCCCTGTGCCTAAGCAGTATGCGACTGACAACTGCTTCATGCTCAAGGTCAAGGGAGAGTCGATGATAAACGCCGGCATCATGGACGGGGACCTGATCCTCGTACAGAGCCAGAACACCGCCGAGAACGGCGACATCGTCGTCGCTACAGTGGACGGCTTCGAATACGAGGCCACGGTCAAGACTTTCTACAAGGAGAAGGATCACATAAGGCTGCAGCCTGAAAACGATACCATGTCCCCTATCCTCGTGAAAGACTGCGCGATACAGGGCAAGGTAAAGGGCGTGTTCAGGTATTTCAGCTAATATTCGCCGATCACTTCATCTTGTGTATCCAAGGTGAAAAAACGATAGAAATACACCAATTATCGCCTTATATTTCTTGACATGAGGGCGAGAATATTATACATTATTAAATAAGAAAATACCCGACTCTGTTCGGGCATTTTTTTAGGGGTAAAAGAGCACATTGTGCGAGGGGTTAGAGCACATGCCTTTATATTTTTGTTCAGAGAAAAGGAGTTATCTATTATGAGCAACACCCTCAACGATGAGGCTGTGTACGACGCTCGTGCTCTCGGATACCCGAAGATGCTGATACTTGGACTTCAGCACACATTCGCGATGTTCGGGGCGACCGTCCTCGTACCGCTTCTGACCGGACTCAATGTTTCAACCACTCTTTTGTTTGCCGGCCTTGGAACACTTTTATTCCACATTCTGACTAAGGGAAAAGTCCCTGCATTTCTTGGTTCTTCATTCGCGTTCTTAGGCGGATACGGAGCCGTAGCACCACTGATCGACAATAAACCGAATACCGAGATGCTGCCTTATGCTCTTGGAGGCGTATTCTGCGCAGGACTTCTCTATGTAGTACTCGCGGCGTTCATCAAGTTCTACGGTTCGGAGAAAGTAATGCATTTCTTCCCGCCGGTAGTTACAGGACCTATCATCATCGCGATCGGCCTGAACCTCGCTCCAAGCGCGATCAATAACTGCAAGGCAGACTGGCGCGTTGCGCTCGTCGCCATAGTGGTAACGATCGTATTCAACATCTGGGGCAAGGGAATGCTGAAGATCATCCCTATCGTTCTCGGTGTCGTATCATCTTATGTCGTAGCGATAGCTCTCGGCGACGTTTCGCTGGCAGGGATCGGTGAGAAAGCGATAGTAGCGCTTCCTCCTATCATGATGATGAAGTTTGACATAAGCGCGATAATCACGATCATGCCTATCGCTCTTGCCACAATGATGGAACATATCGGTGACATCAACGCCATCGGAGCGACGACAGGCAAGAACTACATCAAAGATCCTGGACTTCACAGGACACTCCTCGGCGACGGACTTGCCACAGCGCTTGCTTCCGCGTTTGGAGCCCCTGCCAATACCACATACGGCGAGAACACAGGAGTTCTTGCGCTGACAAAGATCTATGATCCAAAGGTCATCGAGATCGCAGCCGGCTTTGCCATCCTGCTCTCATTCGTGCCTAAGGTAGGATTCCTGATCGAGTCAGTTCCTGCGGCCACGATTGGCGGCATTTCGCTCATCCTTTACGGAATGATCTCAGCCGTAGGTATCAGGAACATGGTAGAGAACCATGTTGATTTCTCAAGGTCGAGGAACACGATCATAGCGGCGCTCATCCTTGTGCTTGCTCTCGGACTCGGCGACGGCCTTACATTCAGCGTAGCAGGAACGAGCATCACGCTTTCCGCTCTCGCTACAGCTTCGATCGTAGGTATCGTTGCTAACGCGGTCCTCCCTGGAAACGAGTACGTATTCAAGGAAGATACAGAAGAAGAGAAAGACAAGTTCCAGACATACGAGGTATAGCTCAATACAGCCTGAACATCATATACATACAGCATAGCGCGGCCACCGATCTGGCCGCGCATATTCTGATTAAAAAGCAAGGAGAAACATAAATATGCATGACACTCAGAAAGCAGTCGTGACAGTCGTAGGAAATGACCATACGGGAATAATCGCCAAGGTAACAGGCGTCTGCTTTGACTGTAACGCCAACGTAACAGATCTGTCGCAGTCGGTACTGGACGGTATATTCTGCATGGCGCTCATTATCGATATCACTGAGGCAAACAGCCCTATCGATGAGATCGAAAAGAAGATACAGAACGCAGTACCGGGAATGACCGTACACGTGATGCATGAGAAGATCTTTGATTCCATGCACAGGATCTAGGCGGAGGACACACATATGGTAAATCTTGAAGACATAATGGAAACCGTCAATATGATCCAGGAGGAGAACCTGGACATAAGGACGATCACCATGGGGATCTCTCTTTTAGACTGTGCCGACTCTGACATCAAGGCGTCCTGCCGCAAGGTCTACGACAAGATCTACTACAGGGCCAGGGACCTCGTGAAGACAGGCGAGACCATCGAGAGAAAGTACGGGATCCCTATCGTAAACAAGAGGATCTCCGTGACGCCGATAGCGCTTCTCGCCGGAGCGTCCGGAGGTGATCCTGTAGAGTACGCGAAAGTCCTGGACAAGGCTGCCAAGGACGTCGGGGTCAACTTCATCGGCGGATATTCCGCTCTTGTTCAGAAAGGATTCAGCGCAGGAGACAGGGAGCTGATAAACTCCATCCCTGAGGCGCTGTCCGAGACAGATCTGGTATGCTCGTCCGTAAACATCGGATCGACCAAGGCAGGCATCAACATGGACGCCGTAAGCATGATGGGAGAGAAGATATTAAGGACATCTGAGCTGACTAAGGATAAAGAATGCATAGGCAACGCCAAGCTTGTCGTGTTCTGCAATGCTGTGGAAGACAATCCGTTCATGGCGGGAGCCTTCCACGGGACCGGCGAGGCTGATACTGTCATAAGCGCAGGCGTTTCAGGGCCTGGCGTGGTAAGGTCAGTCCTTGAGAAGATGCCTGACGACGCGCCGATGAATGTAATAGCCGAGGCGATCAAAAAGACCGCTTTCAAGATCACGAGAATGGGCCAGCTTGTAGGGACTGAGGCTGCCAGGATGCTGAACGTCGACTTCGGCATCATCGACCTGTCGCTCGCGCCTACTCCTGCCGTCGGTGATTCTGTTGCTCATATCATCGAGGAGATCGGAATAGAAAAGTGCGGAGCTCCGGGAACGACGGCTGCTCTCGCGATGCTGAACGACGCCGTAAAGAAAGGCGGAGTCATGGCTTCGTCAAGCGTGGGCGGGCTTTCAGGCGCGTTCATCCCTGTGACTGAAGACTCAGGCATGGTCGAAGCCGTAAGATCAGGACATCTTTCCATTGAAAAGCTGGAAGCTATGACGGCCGTATGCTCAGTCGGGCTTGACATGATCGTCGTCCCGGGAGATACCAGCGCCGAAACGATCTCAGGCATCATTGCGGATGAGGCCGCCATCGGAATGGTGAACTCCAAGACGACGGCTGTCAGGATCATCCCGGCCATAGGAAAGGAAGTCGGGGAAGACCTCGATTTCGGCGGCCTTCTCGGAAAAGGGCCTGTTATGGAAGTAAGAAAAGGATCATCCCTTAAGATGATCCATAGAGGAGGCAGGATACCTGCCCCGCTTCAGAGCCTGAAGAACTGATATCTGATATCTATACCATCTTTTCAGGCACTACCCAGCTGTCAAATTCGTCTGCTGTTACATCTCCGGATGCGACAGCAGCTTTTTTTAATGTCGTTCCTTCTTTGAACGCCTTTCTCGCTATCGCCGCAGCCTTCTCATATCCGATATGAGGAGAAAGAGCAGTGACGAGCATGAGCGATTCGTCCAGGTTCTTCTTTATCACTTCCATGTTCGGCTCTATCCCTGACACGAGATGCTCGCGGAACGAGTCCATGCTCTCCGCAAGAAGGCCCGCGGACTCAAGGAACGAATCTATGATCACGGGAGCGTATACGTTCAGCTCATAGTTTCCCTGTGAAGCCGCTACCGTGATGGTGGTGTCGTTCCCCATCACTCTTGCGGCTGCCATCGTCACGGCCTCGCACTGTGTAGGGTTCACCTTGCCCGGCATGATGCTGCTTCCCGGCTCGTTCTCCGGTATCTTTATCTCGCCGATACCGCATCTCGGGCCGCTCGCGAGAAGCCTTATGTCGTTCGCGATCTTCATCAGATCCTCAGCGAGAGCCTTGAGCGCCCCGTGGCAGTATGATATGCCGCTTCTCGACGTAAGAGCGTGGAACTTGTTTTCGGCAGGCAGGAACTCTATATGCGTAAGCTTTGATATGTTCTCCGCCGCGATCATATCGAAGCCCTCAGGGCAGTTCAGCCCCGTCCCGACGGCCGTCCCGCCTATCGCAAGCTCGCGGAGATAGTCCGACGAATCAGATATCATCTCGATGTCGTGGTCAAGCATGGACCTCCATCCGCTTATCTAAGTCGGAGGCCAAGCGGTCTTAGGAAGACAATGACTAGACCCAACTCCTTGGCTCACAGGAAGAGA
>JAZUNH010000057.1:0-5244 GCA_045604065.1 Anaerovoracaceae bacterium | reverse complement strand
GAAGCGCGAGCCTAGCCTTCTCACCGCCGGAAAGGTCGCCGACCCTGGTGAACACGCTGTCTCCCCTGAACATGAACCTTCCGAGGAAAGCCCTTATCTCGCTTTCCTTATACAGCCTGAAGGTGTTGTATATCTCGTCTATAACCGTGTTATCCGGATCCAGCCTCTCCTGTCTCTGGTCATAGTATCCGATGTCCAGATTGACGCCGCGCTTAAGATATCCGCCCGTCCTGTCCAGCTCGCCGGAAAGTATCTTCAGCAGAGTCGTCTTCCCTATCCCGTTCGACCCGACGACGCAGATCCTTTCACCTCTTTTGATGTCGAAGGAGACTCCGCTGAATACCGGCCTTAAATGACCGGGATATCTCATTGAGATGTCTTCCGCCGTGAAGATATCGTTTCCGCTCTTGTACTTCTGGTGGAAGGATATCTTCAAAGTCCCCGGAGCTGAGTCGGGCTTCTCGATCATATCCATCGCCGCGAGCTTCTTCTCTCTGGAAGCAGCCCTCTTGGCAAGATGCTCTGTCCCTCTTTCCTTGAACTTACGTATGATGTCTTCCTCGCGCCGGATCTCGTCCTGCTGCTTGTTATACGCTCGGAGCGCCGCTTCTCTTTCCTGTCTCTTCTTTTCGGCAAAAACGGTATAGTTGCCCGTGTAGCATTTGAGCCGCGTGTTCTCTATCTCGAATATCCTGTCCGTCATCTGGTCCAGGAAATATCTGTCGTGCGACACTATCATAACGGCTCCCCGGTACGACCTCATGAACTGCTCGAGCCACTTCAGCATCCCGATGTCCAGGTGGTTCGTCGGCTCGTCCAGAAGGAGAATGTCCGGCTTCTCCATCAGGAGACACGCCAGGGCGAGCCTTGTACGCTCTCCTCCCGACAGCGTCGATATCTTCTTGTCGTAGAAGCTCTCGTCAAAAGCCATGCTTGAGAGTATCCCCCTCATCTCGCTCTTATACGTAAAGCCTCCCATCTCTCTGTATCTGTCCTGAAGATCGCCGTATCTCTTCAGCATATCCTCATAGCCGGACGATTCCCGGGCGGCGCTCGCTATCCTCTGGGACAGCTCTGACATCTCGCTCTCCATCCGCTCGAACGAACCGTAGATCTTCTTCGTCTCGTCGAGAAGCGTCCCGGAGTCGTCGAAGCTGTCGCTCTGAGTCAGATATCCCATCGTGACGTCGTTGGACATAAAGAGACTGCCGGAATCAGGCTTCTCCTTTCCCGCCAGTATGTTCAGAAGTGTCGTCTTGCCGGCGCCGTTCACGCCTATGACTCCGACCTTCTCTCCCTCTTCAATATGAAAAGAAACGTTCTGTATGACCGGGGTCACCCCGTATGATTTACTTATGTCAGTTACTGAAAGTACCGGCATCCGTTCCTCCGATCTCCTACATCTCCAGATCCGCGTACGCGTCGAGGCTCAGGTCGTCCGGACCTTCAGCCCTGTATTTATAGTACGCAGCCGCGGCTATCATCGCCCCGTTGTCAGTGCAGAGCACCGGGTCAGGGATGTACAGCCTGATCCCATTCTTATCCGCTTCTTCTTTGAGCCCCGCGCGGAGAGCTGAATTGGCGGCTACGCCTCCCGCGGCGACGAGCTTCGGATCCTCACCGCCGAATTCAAGCGCTGCGTCAACGGCCTTCTTTATGATCACGTCCATGATCGCCGCCTGGTACGACGCCGCGATATCCGCGACATTGACCTCGCGGCCGTGCATCCTTTCCTGATTTATATAGTTCAGGGCCTGCGTCTTGAGGCCGCTGAAGCTGAAGTCGTAGCTCCCCTTCTCGAGCCATACGCGCTTAAAGTCCACTGCCTCAGGATCTCCATCCTTTGCCGCCCTGTCGACTTTCGGCCCTCCCGGATATCCGAGCCCGATCACTCTCGCCACTTTATCAAAGGCTTCGCCAGCCGCATCGTCTCTCGTCTGCCCTATCATCTCACACCTGTTGTAGTCCGTGACCCTTATGATCTGGGTATGTCCTCCGGACACCACGAGAGAGATGAACGGCGGCTCGAGATCCGGATACTGTATATAGTTCGCCGAGACGTGGCCGTGCATGTGGTTCACGCCGACAAGCGGGATGTCTTTCGCGAACGATATGGCCTTGGCCGTAGCCACGCCTATGACCACGGCACCTATGAGCCCCGGCCCGTTGGTCACGCCGATAAGATCTATGCCGTCCAGCGATACGCCCGCTTCGGCAAGAGACTCGCCGATCACTCCGTTGATGTTCTCCAGATGGTGCCTCGACGCTATCTCCGGCACGACTCCGCCGTACAGCGTATGTATCGCGATCTGCGATGAGATCGTGTTGGAAAGCATAGTCCTTCCGTCAGCGACCACGGAGACCGCCGTCTCGTCGCAGCTCGATTCTATTCCCATTGTAAGAAATTTTCCGTCTTTCATACTATTCCGTAAGCTCGCCCATTCTCCACATGATTATGGCGTCCTCTCCGTTATCTGAATAATAGTGGGAGCGGACCGCTGTTTCCTTGAAATCGTATTTCTCATAGAGGCGCTTCGCGGCTTTATTGCTCTTCCGCACCTCAAGCGTATGACTCACGATGCCCTCGGCCTCGGTAGCGTCAAGCATGGTCTCAATGAGCATGCTCGCTATGTGCTTTCTCCTGAATCCCGGCATCACAGCCACATTGTTTATGTATCCTTCATAGTCGAGAGCCCAGACCGACATATATCCGACCACATGGCCTCCGTCGACCGCCACATAATATCTTGCCTTTCCGTTCTCCTTAAGGTCATGCCTGATATCGTCTTCCGACCAAGGCTTCGGGAAGCAGCTTATCTCGACTCTGGCTATCTCGCCCGCGTCCGAGATGTCCGCCTCTCTGATGAGGATATCGTCGTCTTCCGGGTATTCGCCGAAGCAGTCTTCGCCGTCAAATATATAGTCCGTCATTTGCCTGCCATCCTCATCAGCCTTTCCAGCTTCTCTTTTCTCATTTTCTCGAGCGAGCCGTCTCTGAGCCTCTGCTCAGCTTCGCTCTCACGCATATAGTCAGGAGAAAGCTCTCCGTATTCCAGAGTATCTCCTTCTTCCCATGCTTTCAGCGCGTATACTGCCGCCATGACAGCCGTCTGATAGCGGTCCGTGCCGTCCGCAGCCTCGTATGAAGACACTCTGTCTTTGAATTCATCCTTGTCGAAATACGCGTCCACTCCGTCGCCGTAGAACACAGGGCTGATCCGGAGCGTTTCTATCCTGCTCAGGATCTCGTTGAGCATATACGGGCCGGGAGCGATGAGCTCGCCGCCGTCAGCGCCATAGCACGCGCCGTATACCTGCCCGCGCCTCGCGTTGAATATCACGCAGGCCGCCCTGCCCGGGCCGCACTTCTGCCTGAACACCTCGAGAGACGGCACTCTTATGCACGGGATTTCCCACGCCTGTGCGAGCGCTCTCGCTGTGCTTACTCCTATCCTTATACCCGTGAATGAGCCGGGTCCGCAGGATACCGCCACAGCGGCGATGTCTTCCCTGCTTATGCCCTCTTCAGAAAAGAGCTCCCGGACCATAGGCACAAGGTTCTTCAGATGACTCATCGTCTTAGTCGTGAGCTTCACCGGTATACCGGAAGGATCCACGCCGGCGCGCTGATCTTTTTCCGGGATCCTGACCGCGGCCACCGACCCCACGGGTCCTGTTGTCTCAATAGCTAAAATGTACATCTATACAGGCGCTCCCCCTCGTTTTCTCCGTATTCCATGAAAATGCACTTCGTTCGGTCAGGAAGTATCTCAGCGACCTTGTCGGCCCATTCTATCACAGATACTCCTCCGCCGTCGAAATACTCGTCGCACCCTATGTCCAGCATGTCTTTCCCGCTCTCAAGCCTGTACACGTCAAAGTGGTACAGCGGCATGCGTCCTGAGTGGTGCTCCGCCACAATAGTAAAAGTAGGACTCGTCACACTTTCAGTGATGCCGAGCCCCTCCGCTATGTACTTTGTAAGGGAGGTCTTGCCGACGCCCAGGTCGCCGATGAGCGCCAGAACGTCGTCCGGCTGAAGCTCGTCAGCAAGCGCGAGGCCGAACTCCCTCGTATCGTTTTCGTCTTTTATCAGTACTTCACGCATTTCCTGTTTTATCCGATCTCAAAATCCGGCTGTGTAAGTCTTAAAATGGCGTCTGCGTAGATATAGACCAGCCGCCTGAATCTCTCCAGCGGCATCCTCTCGTTAGGCTGGTGCTCCAGCTGTTCGTCTCCCGGGAACATCGCGCCGAAGGCGGCTACGTTATCGCACGTTCTGGCGTATGTTCCTCCGCCGATCACCATAGGGCCGCTCTCCATATCTCCTGTGCCTTCGCGGTAGCAGTCCATGAAGGTCCTGATCAAAGGACCGTCAGGATCCAGCCACAGCGGAGACCTGTCTTCGCATTTCAGGACTCCGAGTCCGTATTTGTCTATCATCGGCATCATGCGCGCATAGATCTCTTCCGACGTCTTTGTGACAGGATATCTTACGTCGCACGTCACGCTCACCGCCTGGCCGTCATAGTCAAGAAGCCCCGGGTTCATCGTGAGAGGCCCGGACTCCTCGTCCGCCATCGCGACGCCGAGCTTCGATCCGTCGGTCGTCATACCGACGCACGCGTTATAGAAGTCGAAGAAGCCGCAGAGGTCCTCGTTAACAAAGTTGAGCTGCCCGAGGAATCCGATCAGGACAGATACCGCGTTGATACCCATATCAGGCATCGAGCCATGCGCGGCCTTTCCCTTCGCCGTGATCTCGAGGGACTTCCCCATCTTGTGGATCCCGAGCGGATAGCCCGTCGTCATCTCATAGCTTTCCGCCATGTCCCTGATCCTGTCGTATACCTTAGGATCCGGATCGTTCACTACAGCTCTCGCGTTTCCCGGCACCATGTTGACAGCGGTGCCTCCGGACATCTTCCTGAGCTCGAGTCCCTTTACGGTATCCCTCTTCAGCTTCGCCGCGATCTTAAAGGACATGATCCCTTTCTCGCCGTTAAGCACAGGAAAATCAGCGTCTGGAGTGTATCCGAAATCAGGCTTCGGCATCTTTTCGAAATAGCGGTCCATGCCGAGCCAGTTCGTCTCCTCGTCCAGTCCCAGGATGAGCCTTACTTTCTTCGACGGAACATATCCCGCGTCCTTTAGCGACTTCATCGCATAATAATTGGCGATAAGAGGGCCTTTGTCGTCCATCGTACCGCGTCCCCAGATACATCCGTCCGCGATGTCGGCTTT
>JAZUNH010000056.1:0-26903 GCA_045604065.1 Anaerovoracaceae bacterium | reverse complement strand
CATGGCTACGATCCGACTTTATTTATTCAACGCACGATAAAAGGCCGCTGTAAACGGCCTTTTCGGATCTATATATTATCTCTTTCCCTATTTCCACCAGTAGCATTTGTCTGCCACTATGTACTTTCCATTCGCCAGGATCGCGACTCTGTCACCGAGGTTTCCGAAGTCCTCCGGCTGGAATATCGGCTCGCGAACTTCCTGGGCGCCGCGGGATGAACTGTTCCCCTGCTGCGATGCATCCCACCAGCTGCCGGTGCCTACACTGTCGTTACTCGTTACTTTCAGAACACGCCATGACCCGAAGAGCTCGCTGAAGTACTTCCGGCTTTCCGGGTCCTGCGCTGACATAACCGATACATACGCACACGTATCGATTATCTCCCTGGCCTGATCTTCCCCATACTTCTTTCTTATCTGTCCTATACTCTGGACTGCCATATATATCGATACCCCTTTTGAACGTAATGTGCTGAGCGCCCCAGTGAGGACCTCTCCGCTTATCTGCATCTGCATGACCTCGTCCAGAAGAAACAGAACCGGCCGTATCATCTTTCCTGACGAGTTGTCCGTCCTCCTCATGAACGCCGTCATGAAGTTCTGGACGAGAAGCGTCGTGATCGGCGCGAGGACCTGTATCTTGTCCTGCGGTATCTCTATGTAGATGTCATAGCCGTCGTCCAGAGTCTCCGGCGTGATGCACTGTCCGTCATCGGACAAAAGCTCCGCGAGCTCCCCGGAGGCAAAAGGCCTTATGTGCTTGGCAAGCTCATTACCGCAGCCGGACACATTGGTCTCATTGGTCCCCCAGTAGGAATCCGAATACTCCTTCGCCTCTGTGCAGTCGCTCTCACGTATCTTATTGATCCAGTCGATCACATTACCGGTAAGGATCTGCCTCGCTATATCAGGGAGTGTTATCCCCTGCTTCTCCCTGATCAGATAAAGCGCGATCGCGCAGAACAGGTCGCGAGCACCGTCTGTGAAATACTTACTGTCGTTACCGTGCTCCTCAGGAATAAGGATGATCGCCATCTGCTCAACGAACGTCTTCAGTTCACTTAGCCTGAACTTTTCGATCCCGGCAAGCGTGTTATAGTGCACGCTTACTTTCGGATCGTCTGGAGCAAAGACTTTGATCTTCCTCTTGTCGTGACACGCGTTTAACAGGTCACCCTTGATATCTATCGCGAGCACGCTTCCCCCGAACCGTAATGCAGACGGTATGATCTGACTCGTAGTTTTCCCTGCTCCCGGGAGAGCGAACACTATGTAATTCGCTCCGTCTCCGCCGTGTTCCCAGGTCCCCCTGTATATGAGCCTGTGATCAGACTTACCCAGTATGACCCCGCTGGCATTCTTCCACGATATGTACGCAAGATCATCCTCCTTCATCCTGTACGGGTCAGCGTCCCTGAACGTCCGGAGGAGCTCAGCCATTGTCCTGTGATAATCACGCCTGTCATGGAAGAGACTGCGTCCGCCGGTCTTATCTGAGTAGTATACGGAAGTCAGAGTGAATATCGCTGCCGCCATCCATATACCTGCAAGACTTACAAGTAATATAAGCTTCTCAATACGGTACATGAACGCCCAGGGAGAATAGCCCGAATTGTTGTCCAAAACCACACATATTATTAACCCTACAGCTCCAAGTACCGCGGCCAGTATAGTGAGCCAGTGGCCCCTGTAGTGCAGGAACTTTGCTATCAGCGCTTCCATGAATCATCACCCCTGTCCCTGCTGTCTTTGTTTTCACGGCCCCAGACGTCGCGGCCGCGCTTAGCCTCACGGCTTCTCATCTTAAGGAGCTCCCCCAGCTCCTTAGGCGTAAGACCGTGATCGAGAGTAGCTCCTGTCTCCCTCGTCATCTCCTTAAGCTGCTCTACCGGGATGCTTATCGTTCCGCCGCCCTGGTAGACAGTGCAGTTGAATCCGTGTTCGTCCACCCACTTCTGATACGCCGGATGGAACTCCTTGAATATCTTTCTGGTAAGGAACTCGTCCTTAGCCATGAGCCTTTTCTCACAACTTTCTTTCTCAGTCCGCCTAAGGTGAAGAAAGACTTTTCTCCCGTCGTCTCTTCCGATCGACAGAATATCCGCTGTATCGTGGATCGCCTCATTGATATCAGGATCCCTGTCGTACCTGATCACGACCTTCGCGAGCGCAGCCTTCTGCTCGTCGGTTATGTCCAGATCCGTCTTCTCTTCTATCCACTCGAGCCCTTTTACGAACTTATCCTTCTCCGATATGTACTGATCGTTTTCGATCTCCGGCAGAGCAAAGATATAATGCATGTGACCACCGGAAGCTCCGTTCTTCGCCTCGTCGAGATGAACGACCGCGAGAAGCTCCCTGTCACTCCTTCCGTCGAAAAGAAAATCCCTGATGAAGTCTGCGCTTGTTTCAAAGAACTCCTGCGTCTTTTCTTCTTCAAGACCCTGCGGGGCCGTGCATATTATCTCAGCCGTGCACATCGTACCTTCGCCCCTGTGATATACACCGTCGATCAGCTTGAGATAGTAAGAATATATCTCGCCGCTCGTTCTGCCCTTACAGTGACTCCCGATAAGATAATTGAGATGCGATCTCTCGGGATCTATATCCTCGTTCTTATATGTCAGCCTTTCCCTTAAGTCGTGCTTCAGCGCCCCTATCGGGTCGCCGTGAATGCCGTTTATCGCTGCCATGTGTGCCTCCTTTCCGCGCGGGCAGCCCGCGCCTGTAAGTCGTCATTTCAGTTCTTCTTCGGAACATCCACCGGACGTTCCGGCAATACCTGCTGCAGAAGAACTACAAGTTAATGTTTCCCTGCTCACGCATGTAAACATACCGCTAACGCTTAACTTGCCAAAGCGTTCCGCCGCTTGGAGGACGGTCCGGGAGAGGCGTCCCGGTCACGTACTTCTGACACCCGTATATACCGATATACAGGTATCGTTACTACGAATCCCGGTAAGACGCCGCTCACCCGGATATGTGGCTGCCGCCCCATCACTTCCGCCCCCGGCGGAAGTTCCCCTGCTCTTTAGTCCGGTATGATCTTTGCGTCGTCATGCACCATATTCATGCTGACCAGCGCATCATAGTCCGGATCGTCTTCTCTGTAGAGCGGAGAATACAAAGGCCATATCCCGTCGTCATCCACATCGTGACCTGCCCTTATCTCCTTAAGCATCTCTGTCGGAGATAAGGAGACCTTCATGAGAATTCCGACCTGAGGAAATCTCCTTACCATTGCGTATATCCCCCTCTCTTCTTCCTCGTCGGACGACTCCTTATATTCCGCAGTCGGTATCACCGCGTCAGGAATGCCGTAACTGCTTCCGTTCCTGAACTCAAGAACAGAGACACCTCCTGCTTCCTCGAAATCGTCCTTCGTGCCAAGTAACACGAAATCGTCCGGCACCGTGACCGTGCCATTTTTAATTCTGATCTCCATACTTTCCCCCTTTCGTTTTAAGATCATTAACCGGTAATAACGTATTACTCCTGAACATCGCCGAAGGCTTTGATATATTCTTCGGCAGTCATGTTCTCTTCAGCCCACTTCCTGGCGGACTCCTCTGACATGGTTCGGATATCCTCGCCTGACAGCCAGTAGCTGTCATCGACCTCGACAGCGTAATCTGTGCATGAGCCCCCTTCACCGTGAATGAAATACTCTCCACCTTTTTTCCTGTAGAGCGTCTCCTTCACGTGCTCAAGACTCTTCTCGTTTCCACGGCTGCTGCTTCCGAGCATCATGGCCGTCTCAGTGTCATACAACTTCCCTTCGATAACCTTTCTCATCCCAATACTCCTTTCCCGGACAAGGCTTAGGTGCCGGGCGTCCCCGGCATTTATAACTATATTTTCGGGCGTCCCCTATAACGGGCACCATATGACCGGCGCCCGATGCAGTCGTTCGCTACGTCCTAGACGTGCGAGCACGCCAGGAGCTACGCTCCGACTTAAATATCAGCTCTCGCTGCTATTATCTTTTTCCTTCCAGTCGCTTATGAACCTGTACTCGTTCACCGTCTTCATCCCCTGCTCCTCGATTCGGATGAACCCTGCGTTCTCGAGTTCTTCTATGTGCTTTCTGATGCTTCCCCTCCTCACGCGAGCCATCCTAGATATCTCAGAATACGAGATGCGGATCGTGTCGGCAAAACCGTTCTGCGGTCCGTACTTCATCCTCATGGCGAAGTATATCGCGCGGGCATTTACCGACAGGCTGATCCAGGCGGACGAGCGGAGCATGCCGAGATAGAACGCGACAAAACCCTTATCGCTCTCGTCTATACGTGCCCACGGCGGTATACTTTTCTTCTTCGCCATGACACTCCGCTACCTGATATCCATCGTATTCATTATTCTCGAAGAAACGTCAGATATCATATAGTACTTGCCGTTCACACGGTCGAGACCAACAAGATATTTATCGACATTTCTCGGATTCTTGATGCCCATGAATCTCGCGAGATCTATCCTCGTTATGAACTCCGCGTGGCCATTGAATGCCCTCATTGAATCTGCCAGTTCCCTTTTTGTCATTTGATCAACCTCTCTTTCTTTTCCCCGAGATCTCTGATATAATGAGAACGCAAAGATCCCGTATTACGTAGTGGGACTTGCTTGTGCCTCCTCCAGGACGCCAATCTAAGCGGAGGCACTTTTTTATTTGCTTTCATCGCCCCAGGACGCCAATCTCTTAAGCGATGAAGTAAATACTGTTTTGTTTTAAGTTCCGACACTTCTGTCAGTCAGCGGTTCTGTGTATATAGCAGCCGTACGGCTGATTCTCCGGTCCGCTGAATCCCGGATCATCGTCACATCTTATCGTAAAGAAATCATATTCCGGCTTCATGTAATAGTTCCTGTCAAAAAGATAATCACTCAGGCCGTCGTACTTTACGATTCCTTCTTCTCTCTCATGCTCCTTGTCAACGACCTTCTTGAAATCAGGACACTTCTCGATACAGATCTTAAGTATCTTCTCTTTCAGTTTATCCGTGTACATTCCAGCATCGCTGTACTCCGTAAAGAACAGAAAGTGCGGGATCATACTATTCATGGCACTTCCCTCTATTACTCCGGCATACCTGTACTTCGGCGCGTCTTTCTCGTTTACGACGATCCACTCCCTCGGGAAAGTGATAACTCCGTCTTTGCATTCGATCGTCCTCGAGATCTGCGCTTCATAATCATCCGGCCTGAAGATATCATTTATCCTCTCGAGAAGGGACATCCTCTCCATATCCTGCTCACGGCTGAACGATTTCGGATCTATGAGAGCGATCCTGAGCGAACGCATCTGAAGATCCAGGAATTTCGCCACAGGAAGCCCGACTATGCCACGTACATCGAACAGCAGCTCAAGCACGGTGCTTATGACGCTTCCGACGCTGCCGTCGTTCTTCTCCGCGATACCGGAAAGCATATCATACTGTTCCTGCTCAAGCTGGACCGAGGTCTTATCACCTTTTACGACTCTGACGTCGAAACTGTCTCCTTTCAGTACATCCTTAAATATGCTGAGAGTCCTTATCTGTTCGCCGGCCCTTACAGCAGCAAACTCCTGCAGCCTCTTAATCTCTTTCTCCAGAACTTTTTTCTTGTCTTCCACGATATTCGTGATGTCATATCTCACGTCCTGAGGTAGAGAGAACATTATGGTCACAGTAATATCCACCAGACCTCTTATCTTGATCTGGTGATCCGTCATGAATGAGGATATCTCCTGTTTCTTCGTTTCCGGGATACGGAATACTACTGTCTTCCTGCTCATATACAACTCTCTCAAGGTGCCGCCCAGTCTTCTCCGGAGCGCCTTCTCCACAAAATCATTATCGGCTGGACTTTTCCAGCTACCTGTATTATACTACCCTTGGTTATATAAAGCAAGCCTAAAAGTTATATTATATACATGCATAATATAACACTTAAATCATTATTTTATGCTTAATATAACATCTAAAACATTTTGTGTGTGAAAGGGGGCACGTAAATGCAGACTAAAAAGAAGGTCAGAGATTACAAATACAAATGCCGTACGGTGTTTACAGGGGAAGACGGCATCAGGCACGATGTCAAGGCAAGAACATTCAGGGAACTCCAGGCCAAGGTACAGAAGCTTCAGGACAACATAACTCACAGAAGACTGTCCGGATCTCTCATCACACCCGAGTCCACTGTCGAGAAATGGATCGACTACTGCCTGGACCAGTATAAGACTAACCAGAGCGAGATCACGGCGAAGAAATACAGGAGCCGTGTCAGGACCTGTATAACAAAGTACATCGGTGATCTTCCGATAAAGAGCGTACGTCCGATAAACTGCCAGGAAGTTATGAACATACAGGAAGGAAAAAGCCATACTCAGATCAATGAAGTGTATCAGGCGCTCAAGCTCATATTCAAATATGCCGTTATAAACGGACTCATCAGCAAGGACCCGACGCTTGGTCTCGTGAAGCCTTCGGCCGCGAAAAGGATAGGAAGAAGGGCTTTGACAGATAAGGAGAGAGACACCGTGCTCGCGGTAGCAAAGACTGACAGGAGGTATTATTTCTATCTGCTCATGCTGCTCTGCGGATGCAGACCATCGGAGGCAGCAGAGTGTCAGGGCCGCGACATAGAGTATCATGAAGGCTATCCGCTGCTCCATATAAGAGGCACGAAGACTGCAAGAGCAGACCGGCTGGTTCCTATTCCTGACGTGCTGCTCGATTTGATCAAAGGCACACCGAAGTTCCGGTACATCGCCGCGACCAGAGAAGGTAACAAGATCACCAACTATGACAGACTGTGGAGATCTTTCTCCCGCCAGCTGAATCTCCACATGGGATGCCAGACCTACCGCAATCAGCTCGTGCCGCCCTACCCGCTCGCGCCCGACCTCGTTCCGTACTGCTTCAGACACGACTACTGCACAGAGCTCGCGAAAGCCGGAGTGGACGTCCGCGAGGCGCAGGTACTCATGGGCCACTCCGACATATCGACAACGATCAACATCTACACCAACCTCAGCAAGGCCGATGTGGCACTGAACCTGGCGAAGAAAAGCAAAAAATAAAGGCTGCCGAATAGAAATATACATTTGACAATAGTGCTTTTCATTGCTATAGTGTTTAATATAAGTACAAAATAGCTTTATAGCAGACTAAATTGCGCTAATTTTAAACTTTTCGGAGCAAATATGGATATTTATTTTGAAATGGCGAAGCAGCCTGTATTTACAGTAGAGGATGTAAATAAGTATTATAAAAACATTCACGGTGCTCGCTCTGCCATAAAATATTTAGTGGCACAAAATAAGGCCGTTAAAATCCGTAATAATCTGTATACTTGCATCAGTGCAGAAAACGGCGGCCCAATAGCAAATCGATTTCAAATCGCAAGCTCGATTTCTCACAGCTCCTATGTGTCTCACCATACAGCCATGGAGTATTATGGAATTACTGATCAGGTCTTTTATGAAGTATATGTGTCTTCTGACACCCGCTTTCATGATTTTGTTTTCGATGGTTTCACATATCACTTCGTGAAATCACGCTTATCCGAAGGCATCGATGCGCCCGCATATACCGGCGGCATCAGAATAACGGATAAAGAACGTTCTCTTGCCGACTGCATCAAAGACCTTGACAAAATCGCCGGTTTGGAGGAATTGATCGCCATAATAAGCAGTATTCCAGACATCAATGAAGAAAAACTTCTGTATTATCTGCATATGTATAATAATCAATTTCTTTATCAGAAAACTGGATATCTTCTTCAGTCATTCAGTGAAATCCCTGGGCTCACCGATCAGTTCTTTGATATTTGCAAAGAACATATGGGAAAAAGCAAACGCTATCTTATTCATGATCATAACGCAGCGCGATATAATGCCGAATGGAAACTGGTCGTCCCAGAGAACATATTGCAAATAAAGAACGGGGAGGTAGAAGCAGATGCCACAATATAACAGATCTGAACTTGATCTTAAAGCAAGGTCTCTCGGTTTTAATCGTGATACATTCGAAAAAGTTCTTAGACTTAGTGAAATACTGAACTGGATATACAATCATCCATATTTAAGCGATCATCTATTATTAAAAGGTGGTACAGCCATAAATCTGACTGTTTTTAGTTTGCCCCGTTTGTCTGTAGATATAGATCTTGATTACACTCCAAATGTCAGCCGGGAAGAAATGCTTGAGTCAAGATCGACAATTACACAATTGCTCAACTCATATATGGGATCCGAGGGATATTCAATATCACCTGCATCAAGAATGCATCACAGTCTTGACGCTTTATATTATTCATACACAAATGCCGCGGGTAATCCTGATATGATAAAAATAGAGATCAACTACTCGCTTCGTGCTCATATATTACCTGCATCAAAACGGTCGTATCAATTAGAATTTTTAGAAAGCGACGACAATATTATTACTGTAGATCCGATGGAAATATATGCAGCAAAGGTCAATGCTCTGTTGTCAAGGACAGCTGCCAGAGATCTGTACGATATAAACAACATGATCACAAATAATATGTTTAACGATAAGAAAGACCTGTTCAGGAAATGCATTATCTTCTATATGTCAGTTTCTCAGAAATCTGTTGACCCGACTTTTAATACTGATGCGATAAACAATCTTTCTTTCCAGAAAATACGTCGTGATCTGTTTCCTGTTCTTGGATCTGATGAACGAAATCAGAAATTTGATCTGGAAAGCAGGAAAAACGACGCTATAAAGTATATCCAATCTATTATGACCTTAACCGATAATGAAAATGAATATCTTAGAAAATTCGTGGACAAGGAATTCCTCCCTGGCCTGCTATTCGATGATGAGGATATCATTGACCGCATTAAAATGCATCCAATGGCATTATGGAAATGTAACTCTAATTGAGTCATAAATTTAATGGAAAATCCGGAAAACGATGTGGAAAATCGACTATAACCATTGGAATTCCAACACTTTTCGGCGGTTTCCTAAACCGTGCGTCGGGTGTTCGAATCGCCTCTGGTGCACCAGAAGATCCGGTATGCCATATGGTATGCCGGATCTTTATACCTATATAGAAAGTTATACTTTATATCAGTAACTTGGCCTGCCATATTACATCAGCGGCGCGGCGAATCTGAGGATAAGCATCAGCAGATTCTTGCCCGCCGTAGGGGCTTTATAGTCATCCGTGACCTCCCTGCATTCCAACATGGTCTGTTCAAAGTCACGCTTAGTGTCCATGACAGCATCACAGTCCGCGTACAGGCAGCCGTTCTCAAAGTGATGATACAGGCTGCGGTAGTCCAGATTGATCGTTCCGCAGGTCGCCGCCATGTCGTCCGCAACGCTCATCTTGCAGTGGCAGAACCCCGGCGTATATTCATATATCCTGACGCCGTATCTCACCAGACTGTGATAGTACGATCTTGTTATCGAATACACGAGCTTCTTGTCCGGTATGCCCGGCGTGATCACTCTGACGTCGACTCCGCGCTTTGCCGCGAGCCCGAGCGAATGTATCATCTCGTCGGTCAGGATGAGATAAGGGGTGATGTACCATACATAATCCTTGGCGTATTCCGCCATGGAAATATAAACGTCCTCGCCCACATGCTCGTTATCGATAGGGATGTCGCCGTACGGCGCCACGAATCCGCGCTTTTCCTCTTTCGCTTCACTTTCCACGTCAGGAAGATACCTTAGGTAGTCTGTATCGTTCTCATCATCTCCCCTTACCGCGTTCCACATCTCGAGGAATATTACGGTAAGGCTCTTTACGGCGCTGCCTGTGATCTTGACTCCAGTGTCTTTCCAGTGACCGTAAGGATGCGTTATGTTGAAATACTCGTTCGCTATGTTGTAGCCTCCGGTGAATCCGACTTTTCCGTCGATGACGGTGATCTTCCTGTGATCCCTGTTGTTCATGAACAGATGGAACCCTTTGATGAACGGATTGAACACCCTGCAGCGGATGCCTTTCGACTCAAGCATCTTCGCGAAATCCATGTTTATGAAGCCTATGCTTCCCATGTCGTCGTAGAATACTCTGACTTCAACGCCGGCTTTGACGCGGTCTTCCAGTATCTCCTGGATACTCCGCCAGCTCTCGGCGTTCTCTATCGCGTGATACTCCATGAAGATGAACTTCTCAGCCTTCCTGAGCTCTTCTTTCTGTGCCTCGATGCCCTTAGCCGCGTCATCAAAATAAACGATGTCGGAATCGCTGTAGACAGGATACCCGGCTTTGCTCTTTATATATTTAGCTATGTTTCCTGCCCGCCTGTCACGCTTGTCCAGCGCTTCAAACGCGTCGCCGTTCTCAGGGAGCAGGGGGAACAAGGCCTTATCCACCCTGGCGTACTGTTTCTTCATGCCGCCGGTGCCGATCCCCATTCCGAGCAGGAAGTACAGCGTCACGCCGAAGACCGGGAGCGCCATTATCAGCACGATCCACGGCATCTTGACCGACGCGGTCCTTGGCTGACTGTAAATGACCAGCACGAGCACAGCCGCGAGCAGATGGATCGCTATTTCGATCCATTTCATGTAGCTGCCGAGCCACAGTATTATCATGACGCTGACCACTATCTCCACGATCAGAGACAGGCCTATGAGTATCAGCCTGCTGATCCCGTTATTCGTGCTCTCCTTGTTCTCTACCGTCTTTTCGCTGCTCATTTTGATCCTCCATGCCTTTTCACAGTATGCCTCTTTATGCGCGCCCTGGCTTTGCGCTTCGCGATATCTTTTGCCTCATGGCTGGCGCTTGCCTTATCCGCCATCATCACGATCCAGCCGGTCAGATGGAGCGGCGGGACGCCGCATATCGGCCACATGTGCCGCCGTATGGCCTCAAGCTGCAGCCCGTTCGCGCCGAACTCGTCCCTCGCGATCCGGCATCCCTCTTTCGGATGAGCATATGCCTTCCTGTATGAAGGGCTCTTCCTGACGGGGCTCTCGGTCATGCCGATATCGTGGAGAAGCGCCGCACGCACCACGTCCTCTTCATTCACTTTCACCCCCCGCCGGGACAGCCATCTCGCGATCAGAAGAGCATACCCGGCAGTCTCGAGGCTGTGAGCTGCGACATTATATTCCACATGATGCCTGGTCTTCCACGCTTTTCTGAATCTTTCAGACCGTATTATGTCTCCTCCGATACGGAGTATCTCGTTTTTCACCTCTGTGCTGTCGTACCTCAAGATCTTCCGCTCTCCTCCGTGATCATTCCTTATTATATCATTACAGTTATATATTATGACTTTGAGAAATAAAAACAATACAGCAGCAAAACAATTCACCGCTGCAAACAAATGTTCATTTTATGTAAACATACGTTCTCTTTTGTGGTATAATACTGATCATGAACAAGAAAACCGCAGACAATTTCAGAAATGGATGCACCGTCGTGCTCACCTCCCCGTATATCATGACAGGGAAGGAATATTACGACCGGTATATGTCCGGCACATACTCCGGAGGAACTTCAGCCGCGCAGGCCGTGCCCGAAAAGATCCGGAGGATGCTGGAGATGTTCGAATACGGCGACAGGTCTTTCCTACAGAAGTGCAGCATGTTCCTGAAACAGGGCATATTCATGGAAGACTACGAAGACAGAGCCATGTGGTATGGAGACCTCCGCCGGGCCTTTCCTGTCTATCACGATCTCAACGTCAGGCAGCTCCGCGGCTATTTCGCATGGCGCGCCCTTATCCGGAAAGGCAGATACGAGAAGACCTGCGAGTCATTTGCGTACATTTATATATATGAGCTTCTGAACGGTATAGGGACCGCGTCGCCTGAACATAGCCTGGAGAAGCTGGAAGAGTTCTATACGGAATATATCGAGCCGGGACTCGGAGACCTGACTCTTAAGAGAGATCTTAGGAAATGGATCAGGGAATATGCCATAATATACGGGCTTCCTGCGGAACACGTCAGAAGATACGCGGAAGGCGCGTCAGAAGAGAGGGCCCGCGCAGTATCTGCGCTCCGCTTCCCGGGATCCCTTAGCGACGAGGTAGTGTTCAGCGCGCTGGCCGCGTTCTCCGGCTCCCGCATTTCATCTTCCCCCGTCATATCGAAATATAAAGAGAAAGGGAAGCATCTGTTCGCCGAAGTATGGAGGCACATGCCGGACAGCGTCTTCACATCCTGCTTCGGAGAGCTGCGGAGCGTCCCGTGGCATCCCCTCGCCAGCGCGGTCTACCTGGAAAGACGCAGACCGGAAGACAGAGAATACGTGCTCGATTCATGCAGGAAATACACCTGCGAAGACGGCGTCTGGCATGAGACCGGGTACTTCAGCCCGTACGCGGACAGAGACAGATTCATCTCGCTTATGCATGTGACAGACATGAAGCTCCGGAGGCTTCTTCACACCGGACATTATCTCCGCGGCATGCAGGGAGAAGAATGGGCTGAAGAATGTGTCGGGCAGGCGCTTCAGAAGATAAAGGCCGAGGCGGCCGAAGCCGCCCGCCCGAAGATCAGCATAGACATCTCCGGGCTGGACAGGATACGCATGGACGCCGGAGTCACAAGGGACAGCCTCCTGACCGAAGACGAGCTGCTCCCTGAACTTGATGAAGAACAGCCGGAGGGGCGGCGTGAAGAGGACGACGGCGAGCCCGTGCTCGAAGTGCTCAGGCGCCTGCTCGCCGGAAAGCCGGCTGACAGATATATAGAAGAGCGGCATCTGATGCCGGAGATAGTCGCGGATACGGCCAACGAAAGATTCTATGACGATATAGGCGACAACGTTATCGAGTGTGGAGAAGAAGGTCTTTCTCTTGTAGATGACTACATAGAAGACCTGAAGCAGCTGATTGAAGGAGAACAGGCATGACAGAAATAAACAGAAAAGCACCGAAAAGGATATCTCAGACGGTCCTTAACTCTCTTAAAGGCGGCGTAGTGCCGCGTATCGGCCTTCCATATATCACCGTCGGGCGGAAGAAAGAGATCGAAGCACTGCTTGATGACGTGGACATAGTATCGGAGGGCGGAGCCTCGTTCCGCTTCATCGTCGGCAGATACGGCGCGGGAAAGAGCTTCCTGATCCAGGCCGTCAGGAACTACGTGATGGACAGAGGCTTTATAGTCTGTGACGCGGATCTATCTCCCGAGAGAAGGCTGCACGGCACACACGGTCAGGGCCTCGCGACATACCGCGAGCTGATCGGCAACATGTCCACGAAGACCAAGCCGGAGGGAGGAGCTCTTCCTCTCATCCTGGACAGATGGATAAGCGGGGTACAGACGTCCGCGGCGCATGATACCGGCCTCAGTCCGGGAGACCCTGCTCTTTCCGCAGCTGTGGACAGGAAGATATATGAAGTGACTTCGTCTGTCAGCGAGCTCGTCCACGGCTTTGAATTCTCACAGCTCCTCTCCGCTTATTACCATGCGTACATCGACGGCGACGACGGAAAGAAAGCGGACGTCATCCGCTGGTTCCGCGGAGAATATTCCATAAAGCGTGAAGCAAAGGAAGCGCTTGGGATAAACATCATAATATCCGACGACGACTGGTATGAATACCTGAAGCTCTTCGCGGTCTTCTTCCGGCAGGCGGGATACTCCGGAATGATGGTCATGGTCGACGAGCTCGTGAACATATACAAGATACCGAACGCGGTAACGCGCCAGTACAATTACGAGAAGATGCTCACCATGTATAACGACACCCTTCAGGGAAAGGCTCAGTATCTCGGGATCATCATGGGCGCGACGCCTCAGACGCTGGAGGACAGAAGGCGCGGCATCTACAGCTATGAGGCCCTGCGGTCGAGACTTTCCGAGGGGAAATTCTCCAGGCCGGGAGCGCGCGACATGCTCGCCCCGGTGATAAGGCTCGAGCCTCTTGTCCCAGAGGAAATGCTCGTACTCTGTGAGAAACTGGCCGCGATGCACCAGGACCTTTACGGCTATGACGCGAAGCTTACCACGGAAGACCTGACGCTTTTCATAAAAGCTGAATATGAAAGAGTCGGCGCTGATCAGAACATCACGCCGAGAGAGATCATCAGGGATCTCATAGAGATCCTGGATCTCATGTACCAGGATCCGAAAACGACGCTCTCAGAGCTTCTCGGGTCAGACAGCTTCACTTATTCGGCGTCGGAAGCGGTACAGGACGACGCGGACGATAGCTTCGCCGAGTTTGTTATTTAGATAAGGAGTATGACATGGACGCATTCGAACGTTATTCACCGTTCATACAGGACTATATCTACAGATCGGGATGGAAGGCGCTCCGCGGAGTACAGAACGCCGCGGCCGGCGCGATATTCGGAACCGGAGACAACGTACTCATCACAGCTTCCACTGCATCAGGCAAGACCGAGGCAGCTTTCTTCCCGATCCTGACTCTGCTTGACGAAGAGCCTTCCTCTACGGTGGGCGTGCTTTATATCGCTCCGCTGAAAGCTTTGATAAACGACCAGTTCGGAAGGCTTTCCGAGCTTTGTGACGAAGCCGGGATAAGGGTGACAAGGTGGCACGGAGACGCTCCGCAGTCCGGGAAGAAGAAGCTGCTGGACAGGCCGTCCGGCATCCTCCAGATAACGCCTGAGTCTCTGGAATCACTGATGATAAACAAGCATATGGAGATACCTTCTCTCTTCGGAGACCTTCGGTTCATCGTGATCGACGAGATACATTCCCTGCTCCGGGGAGACAGGGGAGGACAGACCTTCTGCCTGATAGAAAGGCTTTGCAGGCTGGCGGGCTGTGACCCGAGAAGGATAGGACTTTCCGCGACCATAGGGGACCCGGAGGAAGCAGGGAAGTTCTTGAGCGCGGGAAGCAGGCACGGAACAGTCATACCGCGCTTTGACGGAGGAAAAGAAGTATGGCGCCTTTCCATGGAGCACTTCTTCAACTCATTCCCTCAGGCGGGAGACTTTGACGATGAAGATGAAAGCGCCGGGCTCATGCTGCCGGAAAACGCCGAAGAGCCGCAAGACACAGCTCCAAGGGCCGCCGACCCGGGGCTGGGATATATATTCGAACATACAAAAGGAAGAAAATGCCTAGTCTTCACAAATTCCAGGGAGGAGTGCGAGACGGTATGCCAAAGCCTCCGCCAGTACTGTGAGGCGAACCATGAGCCGGACAGGTTCCTTATACACCACGGCAACCTCTCCGCCTCATACCGCGAGAGCGCCGAGGAGAACATGAAAGACGACGATTCTCTCATGTCCGTCTGCGCTACCGCGACACTTGAGCTTGGAATAGACATAGGAAGGCTGGAGCGGGCGTTCCAGATAGACGCTCCTTTCACTGTGTCGGGATTCCTCCAGCGCATGGGAAGGACGGGAAGGCGCGGCGGACCTGAAGAGATGTGGTTCGTGATGAGGGAAGAGCATCCGGAGGCAAGGGACATGCTCCCCGTTATGATCCCGTGGTACCTCGTGCAGGGCATAGCCCTGATCCAGCTGTATATAGAAGAGCGGTTCGTGGAGCCGCCGGCGACGGGAAAGCTTCCGTTCAGTCTCCTGTATCACCAGACCATGAGTACTCTCGCTTCAGGAGGAGAGATGACGCCTAGAGAGCTCGCGTCCCGCGTCCTGACTCTGTCCGCGTTCAGGAACATAAGCCGGGAAGACTATCAGGTGCTGCTTAGGCATCTTCTGAAGACAGATCATATCAACAGGACCGAGAACGGCGGCCTCATAGTCGGGCTCACCGGCGAGAGGATCGTGAACAGCTATAAGTTCTACGCCGTTTTCCAGGAGAACATAGAATATTCCGTGCGCTGCGGATCAGAGGAGATCGGAACGATAGTAAAGCCGCCTCCTGTCGGAGACAAGATCGCCATAAGCGGAAGAGTATGGGTCGTCGACGAGGTGGACCACAAGAGGCGCGAGCTCTACTGTACGATGGTAAAGGGCAATATACCCGCGTATTTCGGAGATGTTCCGGGGGATATCCACACCAGGATACTTGAGCGCATGCATACCGTACTGTCTGAAGAGACGCTCTATCCGTATCTCATGAAGCACGCGTCCGCAAGGCTTACCGATGCCAGGAACACTTTCATAAAGGCCGGAATGCACGACCGCCCGCTCATCCATCTCGGAGGAAAGATGTGGGCTCTTTTCCCGTGGGTCGGCACATATGCGTTCCTCGCCATGGAGCGGTTCCTCAAGATACGCTGCGGAGCAAAGCTGGGCCTGAAAGGGCTGGACTCTGCCAGGCCGTATTACATGCAGTTAACCATGCAGGCTGACGAAAAGGAATTCTACAGGATCATAACAGAAGAAGCCCGGAAAGAATTTGATCCTCTCGAGCTCGTGTACCCGGGAGAGGTCCCTGTGTTTGAGAAATATGACGAATACGTCCCTGACGAACTTGTCAGGAAAGGCTTCGCTTACGGAGTCCTGGATATAAAGGGGATGAAGGAAAGGATACTCGGCTGGTCAGAAGGATCCGGCTCGCCTATATTATCCCGACAGAATTGTAGAAGAATAGCATCGGAAGGATGCTGACAGCCCACCCGAGGATGAATATCAGAAGATGCTTCGGCTCCGCGTGTATGGCGATATACTCCCGTATCAGGGCGCTCGGCCAGTAATAGAAAGCCACGCGGCTTCCTATGCCCGTACACTTAAGGCCTACTCTGCCGGCGTATCTCAGCGCTCTGTAAACATGGTAGTTGCTCGTAACGAGCGCGGTATACTTAGGTCCCTCCTGGGCGTCGATTATCTCCTTGGAATACGCGAGATTCTCGTACGTCGTGGCGGACCTGTCTTCCTTTATGATCTTCTCCTGAGGTATCCCCTTTTCGAGAAGATACTTCTCCATGGCCTCCGCTTCAGAAAGCTTCTCATCGGAGCCTTTGCCGCCCGACGGGATCAGGACCGGAGGAGTCGGGTCTTTCCTGTACACCTCTATCGCCTTGTCAAGCCTGTCCGACAGGAGCTTCGACACACGGCTTCCTTCTATAAGGCCCGCGCCGTGGATTATCACGTAGTCAAAGTCTTTTTTCACAGGAAGTATCTGCATCGCCAGCACGTACATCATGAATATGACGAACGAAAACGACAGGTAGATCACCGATATGCTCAGTATCACGCTTACGACGCTCAGGCTGCTGAGGAGCTTACCCGTACCGCTCTCAAGGTCCGCGAAATACGGCGAGAACACCGAGAAGAACGTCGCGATCTCGCCCGTCCCTATCAGCACGCCGAACACGAGCGAAAGGAGATTCGCAAGGCTTAGCCCCTCCCTCTTCAGCATCACTGTCCCGTTATATATAAGGAAGACCGGGACAAGCAGCACCGAGATGAAAAACAGCAGGAAGCCCACGGCCAGAACTGCCTTCCGCGTTGCTTCCGAAAAGAAAAACAGAAATACGACGGTGAAAAAAAGAGCAAGAAAAAGCAGGCAGCAGTTTCTGTACCTGCTCCTGTCCCTTGCAAACGAATATATGAACAGCGCCCAGAAAAAGGCCATTTCGCCCGCGGTGAACCAGTTCATGCCTGTATCAGTCCTGTATCTGGTCTTTGACGTCGTCAGCGTAGATGTACAGAGTCACGTTATCGACATCGCCCAGCGAACCTCTCGACGGCCTTCTGTCGATCTGATCCATCCCGCGGTGGACGCCGTAGAACTGATGATATGAACTCTCGTCGGAGTGGAGATAGAACTTCTTTACTCCCTTGCTGTCCAAGTATCTCGCCATATGGGTGAACAGACCGCCTCCGATGCCTTTGCCCCTGTGTTCCGCGTCCATGATGAACAGAGCGACTTCTGCGCCGTAGCCTTTTCCTTCAAGGACTTCTTCGGAATCATTGAACACTCTCTGGGCGTTCACGGAATGCTCGAGGTTGTCGTTTCCGTCAGGGTCTTTCGACATCTTGACCACCGCGTCTATCATCCTGAAAAGACACTCTTTATCCATAGGGTGTCCGTCCTTTATGTCGACCACGCATACGCCGACGGCCTTGCCGTCTTCGTCAGCGACAAAAGAAACGGTCGCTTTCCGGAGCTCATAGTAGAGGACCATCTCGGCATAATGCACCGCAACCTGAGGCTTGGCCTTTACCTTAGGACCAGCCCACATCTTCCAGATCATATCCAGAAGCTCAGGTATGTCTGATTCTCTCATCTCACGGTAAGTGATCATTCCGTTTCCTCCGCTACCAGCATTATATCCCCGGCGAGGCTCGTCTGCAAGGCTTGGACATTGAAAATATAACGCATCAGTGATATTCTTTTCTACATGGAACAGCTATTCATCTTTATCTTAAACAGCATATTATTCGGCTTCGGCCTCGCAATGGACGCGTTCTCCGTATCCTGCGCGAACGGCCTCGCCGCGCCTGACATGCGCGCCGGAAAGTCTCTTAAGATAGCCGGTACCTTCGGCGGGTTCCAGGCCGCAATGCCTCTCATCGGATGGTTCTGCGTACACTCCATAGCGGAGAAGTTCGAGGCGTTCCAGAAATTCATCCCGTGGATCGCGCTCGTCCTGCTTCTCTACATAGGCGGGAATATGCTCTACGAGGGCGTTACCAACAAAGCCGGCGAAGAAGCCCGTGAGGAAGTCGGGAGCGGCACTCTCTTTATCCAGGGCGTCGCGACTTCCATAGACGCACTTTCCGTAGGCTTCACCATCGCGACATACACATGGCTGCAGGCGCTGTCAGAGTCTCTCATCATAGGCGTCGTGACGTTCATAGTATGCCTCGCGGGGATCAGGCTCGGCAAGACCCTCGGGACGAAGCTCGCGGGCAAAGCCAACATCCTCGGAGGCGTGATCCTGATCACGATCGGCCTCGAGATATTCATCTCAGGCGTTTTTCTCTAAGCGTATATACCTTTAAAATGTAGTATAATCTAAGTATGAACAGAAGGACCGTAATGGACAGAAAGAATCCACACAGAACAGCAGCAGCGGCAAGGGTGTTCCTTTCCGCGCTGATGATATCGATATGCCTCGCTTCGCTCTCATCATGCACGCAGATAAGAGATTTCTTCAGAAAGAAGACCGAGGTGACGTTCTTCGCGAACGGCGGGAAGATCGCGGAGGAATACATAGAGAAAGACAAGAACGCCGAGGCTGGCGCAGACGCCGTCATAGCGAAATGCTTCACCGGCGACCCACTTCCTGACGACGTGGCTTCAATGAAATATTACAGGCTGGAAGGCTGGTACACAGAGCCGGACGGCGGGAAGAAGATAAAGAGATGCCCTGAAGACCCCGTGATGTGCTACGCTCACTGGGAGAGCGCGAACGACGACAGGACCGTAGAGATAAGCGGGATCGGCCTGGACGGGAAAGAGCCCGCCGGGAAGAGCGTCATAAACGTCAGGATAAGCAAAAACGATAAGGAAAACGATCTGAAGATAAAGTTCACCGTGGATAAATGGTACGGTCAGGAGATCGCCTTCGTAGACAAAAACGGCGGGACCGTAAAGAAGATCGAAAGCGGGAAAACGGATAAGGACGAGTACGGAAACGAGCCGTTCGAGATCACATGCAGCCTTCCGGACAGGAAGTGGATGGACAGGAAGTCCACGACATACCGCATAAAGACATCCGGCAACGACCATGTGGACGAGTGCGGGCCGTTCGAGCTCAAGGTGAAGCTCGAGGGACAGTATAAGTATTTCGACAGGCCTGTAGAGGGCTCGATGGTCTGGTACGGCGGCGCCGGAGAAGCGCCGGCAGACAGGGCAGGCGTCGTGCTCGCCACAGACGACGATTTTGTATACGCGAAGAGAGACGAGCACGTATATAAATGGAAGAAGTCCGACGTCATGATAAACATGGCGGACGTGCGGACCGACATCGTGCTCGACATATACAACGCGTATAGCTCCAGGTTCTTCCCTATAAAGGGAAAAGCCATGTATATGGATAACGGAAAGAAAGGGCTGAAGCGGTATGCTCCTCTGAGCAAGGCTTCCGCCATGCATAAAAACAGAAAGACAGGGAAGACCACGTTCATGGCCCCGGTCCAGTGGGATTTCGCCGAGAAAGTCGCGAAGGCACAGGCAAAGGCAAGAGACGCGGGCGTTACCCTGTATATCGTCGATTCATTCAGGCCGGCGGACTCCGTCGACCCTGTGGCGAAAAAGGTAAAGGACCCGAGCCTTCTCGCGTACGGCGGCACTTCCGCCCATAATTTCGGGACCGCGGTCGATACCGGCTGGCAGAACGCGGACAAAGACGGCAAGCCGTTTGGCGAGCCGTTTGTCAGAAACCTTCAGGCACTGGATAAGAAAAAGGCAGTCAGGGGACCTCACGGCAATTCAAGCGAGGTCTGGTGGGAAGGCGTGAATAAGCTCCCTCAGGAATGGTGGCATTACGGAGATACTACGCTCAGGCCCGAGTTCCGTGAGAACGCAAAGAGGACGGGCAGTCTGTATGTGAACCAGAAGGACTGTCTTTCAGTAAAGAGAAGTGAGATGTGAAATGGAACTTAAGCAATGGTTTCCGGAGGTAGATCCGGAGAAAAGGCTCGGCCTCGGCTGTATGAGGCTCCCTAAGAAGGGCCCTGCCGAATCTGACGTCGACACAGACAAATGCATAGAGATGGTCGACAGATTCATGGAGGCGGGATTCAACTACTTCGACACCGCCAGGGTGTACCACGGCGGAGCGAGCGAGAAGATGATCAAAACGTGCATAGCAGACAGGTATCCAAGAGAGAGCTTCGTCCTTACGGACAAGCTTTCGGACAGCTGCTTCAAAGAAGAAAAGGACATCCGTCCTCTGTTCGAAGACCAACTGAAGACCTGCGGGGTGGAATATTTCGACTTCTACCTGATGCACGCGCTGAACAGGAGGATATATCCACAGTATCAGGAGTCGCGCGCCTTTGAGATCGCTCAGGAGCTAAAGACGGAAGGAAAGATCAGGCACGTCGGCATATCGTTCCATGACGATGTGGATTTCCTGGAACAGATACTGAACGATCATCCCGAAATCGAAATAGTGCAGATACAGCTCAACTATTTCGATATGGACAGCCCGTCTGTACAGAGCGCGGAGCTGTATGAGCTCTGCGACAGATACGACAAGCCGGTGCTGATCATGGAGCCGGTAAGAGGAGGCGGCCTCGCGAAGCTTCCTCCTGAGGCGCAGAAGATCCTCGACGACCTGTACGAGGACGGAGACTATGAGAAGCCTTCGGCGGCGTCATATGCCCTGAGGTTCGCAGCGTCTTTCCCTCGGGTAGCCATGGTGCTGTCCGGCATGGGCAGCATGGAGATGATCGATGACAACATCGATTCGTTCACGGACTTCGAGCCGATCGACGAAGAGGAGCTCGAGGCGATAGAAAAGGTCGCGAAGATACTGAAGGGCCAGGATCAGATCCCGTGCACAGGATGCAAATACTGCGTCGCCGGCTGCCCGATGGGCATAAAGATACCGGACCTTTTCGCGGATTACAATGCGAAGAGGCTGTTCCACGGCTGGAACGGCTCCATGTACTATGAAGCGAACACCAACGGAGCCGGAAAGGCTTCCGACTGTATAGAATGCGGCCAGTGCGAGGACGCCTGTCCACAGAAGCTTCCGGTAAGAGAGCTCCTGCGCAAAGTCGCTAAGGAATTCGGAGCATAGAAGAATCAGAGAGGTGAAAAAATGAAGACAACAGAAAACGCTGCTGCCGGCAGCAAAGTAAACATCAGAACATCCGTTATCGCAGCCATGATCTCAGCAGCCGCGGCGGTCGCGCTTCCGCAGATCATGCATGTATTCGGGACTGTAACGGGACTTGGGACGCTCCCGGGGGAGACGTTCCTTCCGATGCATCTTCCTGTAATGGTCTGCGGGTTCCTCGCGGGACCTCTCGCCGGCCTTGCCGCAGGCGCGGCTTCGCCTGCGATAAGTATGGCGCTTACAGGGATGCCGCTTCCGGCTATGATGCCGTTCATGACGATCGAGCTCGCCGCCTACGGGCTTTTTGCCGGACTCCTTAAGGACGCAGGCGGATCTGACGCATCATCGGTAAGATACATGATCCCGAAAGTGCTTGCCGTGCAGGTACTGGGAAGAGCGGTAAGAGCCGCCGCGATACTCATCGCTTTCTACGGTCTCGGAATGAAGATGATCGCTCCTCCTGTGATCTGGAATTCTGTCATCGCAGGCATCCCGGGGATCCTGATCCAGCTCGCCCTTATCCCTGTCATCGTAAAGGCAGTACAGAAAAAATGATAAGCGACCTGGAACTGGCAAAGGAAAAGCTGTCCGAACCCGGCTGCACTTTCGCGGCCGCGAAAAACGGGAAAGTGATCTCTTCAGACAAAAGAGGGATCCTTCCCCTTATTGAGCTGTATGAAAAAGGGGATCTCGCCGGCTGGTCCTGCGCCGATAAAGTGTGCGGCAAGGCCCCGGCATGTGTCTATATACAGCTCAGGGTAAAGGAAGTGTATTCCCGCGTAATGACATATACGGCCAGGGATCTGATGGAGAACGCGGGCATCTCCTGCAGCTCCGACATTCCTGCCGAAAAGATAATCAACAGAGAAGGGACAGATATCTGCCCCATGGAAAAGCTGGCCGCCGGTTTCACCGACCCTTACGAGGCGGCTGAAGCATTGAGGAAAAGGGTCAGGAGCTGACATACAGCCATAAGGAGGACATGCAGATGAAAAGAATGTTAGCGGTCATACTTGCTCTCACGATGTGCCTTACGGCATTTCCTGCTCTCCCGGCGTTCGCCGAGGGAGAAGAGGACGACGCGCCTTCGGAAGATGAGATCTGGGCGACGTCAGAGTCATACCGTAAAGTGCTCTTCTCAGACCTCGTTGACGAAGGGAAGCTTGAGCTGCTGGAGGGCATGTCAGATGTGAGCATGACGTATTCGGGAAAGAAAAACGGCGTCGTAGTCAAAGGCACTGTTGAGCAGCTCACGTCAGGAAAGATCGCGCTCACCGATGAATTCAACTTTGACAGAAATGAAGTCGGAAGGATCACAGTCGACGGACTTTCCGACAGAACATTCAGGCTGAAAGCGAACGTCTATCTCGACAGTGATACGGAGCCTGCCGCGAGCATCCCTCTGAACAGACAGATGGGCAAGGATGGCTGGACCAAAGAAGGCGATGTGACATCCATTGTGCTCGACAAGAACATAACCGGAACGCACAGCGTATCCATAGGCCTGGAGATAACAGGGCTCGGGCCAGAAGAGCCGGCAGAGCTGCTCCTCCGCTCAATAGAATTCGCCGAAAGCTCCATTCCTGTAATGTACTTCGATCTCGACGAGACAGAAGGTACCATCGAAGCGATGAACAATTCAGAGGACCACAGCGCCGAGTGCTACGGAAAGGCTTCCCTGCTCATTCCTTCATATTACAAAAACAGGAGCGAGCATACGGAAGAAGAGCTTACGGATATGCGCGACATGGCGCTGGAATATGTCCGCGGCCGCGGCAATTCGACCTGGTATGGCGCCGATAAAAAACCGTATAAAGTCAAGTTCGCCGATGACCAGGATCTTCTCGGGATGGGCGCCAACGCGCACTGGGTGCTCCTCGCGAACAGATACGACAATTCTCTTGTCAGGAACAGGATGACTTACTGGATGACAGGGAAAAACGGCCTGGACCTTCATTATTCTCCGCAGTGCACTCCTGTGGAAGTCGTCATGAACGGACACTACTATGGAAGTTATCTTCTCAGCGAGCAGATAAGGCGCGGAAAGACCAGGGTTGATATCAAGAAGCTCGACGAAAGCGTTTCTGACCCTGAGTCTGAGAAGATCACCGGAGGATATCTGCTTAACATGTACGCAGACGAAGAGGGCGACAGCTGGTTCGGGACCACGCACGGCATGTCTTTCGGCTTTGAGCATCCTGACTTCAGCGACTACCCCGAGACAGAAGAGGCGGAGCTCGCGAAAAAGAACCAGATACAGTATATCTCCGGATATGTCCAGAAAGTCGAAGACGCCATATTCGGCAAAGATTTCAAAAACGAGGACGGCGACAGCTACAATGATCTGATGGACGCCGATTCATCGATAGACTTCTGGTGGATCCAGGAGTTCTCTGTTAACGGCGACGCCTACGGCGGAGGAAGCAACTATCTGTACAAAGACAGAAACGGCAAGCTCTTCTGGGGACCGCTCTGGGACTTTGACTTCGTGGCGTGGGGCGACCTGCAGTATGACGACGAAACGAGTACCGGTCTCGACAACACCGGCTGCGCGTGGACCATGAAGCTCCTCACAGACCCGGAATATCTCCGGAAGACGAAAGACCGCTGGCCTGACATCAAATATCAGATCGAAGAGGTCATAAAGGAAGGCGGCGTCCTTGACAGGTACTATGAAGAGACACGCATATCCCAGCAATACGAAAACGGCAAATGGGGCTGGTACGGAGAAGAGGACGATTACAACGGCGAAGATCCTTATGACCCTGAAGAGCCGGATGACAGCGGTATCCCTAAGATAAGGACATATAAATTCGAGATCGAACAGCTGCGCGGCTGGATACAGAGGCGCCTTGACTGGGTCGATGAGAACATCGAAGTTTTTGGGGAGAAGCTATATACCGTTAACTTTGTAATAGACGGAGAAACAGTCGATACCCGGGAATACGCGGACAACGAGCCGTACGGCACGCTTCCGGAAGCGCCTGAAAAAGACGGCATGGTGTTCGCCGGATGGTACGATGAAGACGGATATAAGATCTCTGCGGCAGAGTGCGTGCCCGGCAGCCAGACCGTCACCGCAAAGTATGTGAAGATAAGCGACCTGGATCCGGACAGCCGGATATATTTCAAGGACTACGAGCCGTTTGTCTGGTATGACAAAGAAGAAGAATTCAACACATATATGCCTGATTATACTATCATGCCGGTAGACGCCCTTGCGGGAAAGATCACCTGGACGTCTTCCGATGAGGAAGTCGCCACAGTGGACGCTGATGGAGCGGTGACCTGTCACAAGCCGGGAACCGCCGAAATAACGGCGACGCTCCCCGGAGGAAACGCCAACTCATACACGATCACGTTCGGAACCGGCGACGATGAAATATATGATATAGAGGAAACTGCCATTGACAGGGAGTCCGTCAGTATCAGATCGGGCAGCTATACAGGGCTTCGCATGAGCGCGTATCCGTCGCCGCATTACGAGGCAGACTATACGTGGATCAGCGCAGATCCGGATATCGCCGACGTGGACGAGTACGGCGTAGTCACCGGTAACAGGCCGGGCAAAACCGTGATCATCGTTATCGAAAGGGATTCACACCTTGTCGCGAAGTGCCAGGTCACCGTTACTCCGACAAGAGAACAGATGGCGAAAGCCGCGAAGACCAGAGTAAAAGCAAAGGCTGCCGGGGGAAGAAAAGTCAAGCTCACCTGGAAGAAGGTAAAAGGCGCGAAAAAATACTATGTATACTCTGCCTCTAAGAAAAACGGGAAGTACAGAAGGATCAGGACCGTAAAGAAGACCTCCGTCGTTCTGAAGAGGCAGAAGAAAGGCAGGACCATGTTCTACAAAGTCCGTCCTGTGACGAAAGTCGGAAAGAAGAGCATTACCGGAAAGTGGTCAAACGCAGCGAAGGCGAAAGTCAGGTAGTTTGACCATTATCAGGGTGAGTAGTATACTCTGATATATCAGAAATACTTTGCTTAATATTTTACAGAGAGAAGGAAAACACATATGTATAAAATCACATCAGTACCGAGCATGTACAAGAGAAAGCTCATAACCGCCGACCAGGCGACCGCAATGGTAAAGGACAACTTCAGGATCCATTACGGGACAGGCCTCGGGGCTCCGCAGGATATCGACGCGGCTCTCGGAAGGCGCGCGAAGGAGCTCAAGGGCGTTGAAGTATTAAGCAACATCACGATCACAAAGGGACCGTTCCAGATCTACCAGGGCTCTGATTCAGTAGATCAGGTAAAGTTCAGCTCAGCTCACTTCAGCGGCGCCGACAGAAAGATCAACAAGGACGGCCGCTGCTGGTACATCCCGATGCTCTTCAACGAGCTCCCGTATTACTGGGACCTGAACGAGAAAGGGATCGACATGATCTTCATCTCCGTCGGCCCGATGGATAAATACGGAAACTTCAATCTCGGCCCTCAGGTGGCTGACGAGTGGAGAGCGATCGAGGTGGCAAAGAAGGTAGTAGTCGAAGTAAACCAGAACATGCCAAGAGCATTCGGCGAGAAAGCGTTCATCAACATCGCCGACGTCGACTATGTGGTAGAGAGCAGCAATCCTTCTCTCGCCGAGATCCCGGGAAAGGAAGCTGACGAGGACGATCAGAAGATCGCCGAGTTCGTGGTAGACAGGATCAAGAGCGGAAGCACTCTTCAGCTGGGTATCGGCGGACTTCCTGCGGCGATCGGCAAGATGCTTGCGGATTCCGACGTCAAGGACCTCTGCGGACATACAGAGATGCTCGTAGACTCATACGTCGACCTGTATAACGCGGGCAAGATCACAGGCCACAAGAAGAATCACCCGGGCAAGATCGTATACGGATTCGCGGGAGGCACAAAAAAACTGTATGACTTCATCGACGACAACCCGGTATGCTACACGATGCCTGTAGAATATGTGAACAACGTGCAGACCGTAGCCGACATACCTCAGTTCGTATCGATAAACAGCTGCATCCAGCTCGACCTCTTCGGCCAGATCGCATCTGAATCCGCCGGTCCGAGACAGATCTCAGGAACAGGCGGACAGCTTGACTTCGTACACGGAGCGTTCCTGTCGGAGGGCGGCCAGAGCTTCATCGGCCCGCACCCCACAAGGGCGAACAAAGACGGCAGCCTGAGCTCTCTCATAAATCCGACGCTTCCTGAAGGAACCATCGTCACGACTCCGAGATCGGCAACGAACTTCGTCATCACAGAGTACGGCGCGGCCAACCTTAAGGGACGCACGACCTGGGAGAGCGCGGAGATGCTGA
>JAZUNH010000055.1:0-5624 GCA_045604065.1 Anaerovoracaceae bacterium | reverse complement strand
TCGTTCGATTTCAAGAAGAAAGACGGATTCCTGAGGTCAATACAGCTCTCTAAGGAATACGGGCTGTACAGGCAGGACTTCTGCGGATGCAGGTTCAGCAGGCGTGAAGAATAAGAATGGAGGGAAAAGAATGTCACAGCTTATTTTACCTAGCGGATACAGCGCTCAGCTGGAGCCGGTGGAGACTCAGAGAGCGATAAAGAAGATAAAGGATTATTTCCAGGACGAGATAGCGTACGGCCTTCAGCTCAGGCGTACGACGGCTCCTCTTTTCGTCGACCCTGAAACAGGGCTGAACGATAATCTTAACGGAGTCGAGAGAAGAGTTGATTTCACTCTCAAGGACATGAACGAGAAGAAGGTCGAAGTCGTCCAGTCGCTCGCGAAGTGGAAGAGATATGTCCTCGGAAAATATAACTATAAGCCGGGACACGGGATCTATACCGATATGAACGCGCTCAGAAGAGACGAGGAACTGGACAACATCCACTCGGTATACGTGGACCAGTGGGACTGGGAGAAAGTGATCACAAAGGATCAGCGCACGACTGAGTACCTGCACGATACTGTAACTACCATATATAACGCGATCAAGAACCTTTCTGACTTTGTAAACAGGCAGTTCCCTGAAGTGAGGAACAATATACCGAACGAGATCTTCTTCATAACTTCCCAGGAGCTCGAGGATATGTATCCGGATCTCGAGCCGAAAGAGCGGGAGAACATGATCACAAAAGAGCATAAGGCTGTCTTCATCGAGAAGATAGGCGGTGCTCTTAAGTCAGGCAAGAAGCATGACGGAAGATCCCCTGACTACGACGACTGGGAGCTGAACGGAGATATCCTTCTCTGGAACGACGTCCTCGGCATCGCCTTTGAGATATCATCAATGGGTATAAGGGTCGACGCCGAAGCCATGGACAGGCAGCTCACGCTCGCGGGATGCGACGACAGAAGAGAGCTCGAGTTCCATAAGATGGTGCTTAACGACGAGCTTCCGTACTCCATCGGAGGAGGGATCGGACAGAGCCGCCTCTGCATGTACTTCTTAAGGAAGGCGCACATCGGAGAGGTCCAGGTCGCGGTATGGCCTGAAGACATGGTGAAGGAGTGCCACGAACACGGCATAGAGCTTCTTTAAGGTAAGACATGTACGTAAATCTTGTTATCGACACAAAAAGCAGATACATGGACTCATTGTTCACATACGATGCCCCGGCTGATACAAAGGTCGGGGATATTGTTACTGTGCCTTTCAACAAGAACAACAAAGAGCATACGGGCTACGTCTTCGAGACAGACGTCGCTCCGTCGTGTGACAAGAGCCAGATCAAATCGGTCTCGGGAAGGGACGAGGCGTACTCTCTCAACGAAGAGATGATAAAGACGGCCGCATGGATGAGGTCCAGATACGGCATCAAATACATCGACGCAGTCAAGTGCTTCGTACCGAACGGAAAGCCCGCGAAGCCGGGAAAGGAAAAGCGCCCGTATAAGGACATGATTCCCGAGAAGCAGGACATAGAGAGCCTTACGGACGAACAGTATAAGGCTGTGTCCGAGATATGCGGCGCCATATCGAAGGGAAAGCCTGAGTACTTCCTCCTCAAGGGCGTGACGTCGAGCGGGAAGACCGAGGTGTACATGAGGGCTATAGAGCATGCTCTGTCCGAAGGAAAGACTGCGGTCATGCTCGTCCCCGAGATAGCGCTTACAAAGCAGATGATCGAGAGGTTCGCCGGAAGGTTCGGAAAGGACGAGATAGCAGTACTCCACAGCCACCTGACGCAGAGAGAGCGCTTTGACGAATGGATGAGGCTGAGAAAGGGCGAGGCGAGGATCGCGATAGGAGCGAGGATCGGCGTTTTTGCTCCTCTCGACAATATAGGAGTCATGATCCTGGACGAGGAACACGAGTCTACATATAAATCAGACCAGACCCCGAAATATGACACGGTGGACGTCGCGGTGAAGCGCCTGATGTCGACAGAAGGAGTCCTGATACTGGGAAGCGCGACTCCTTCGGTGGTATCATATGAGAGGGCGAAGGAAGGCGTATATAAGCTAATAGAGCTGAAGAAGAGGTTCAATGAAACGCTGCTTCCTGAGATCAGGATAGTCGACATGCGTGAGGAGCTTAAGCGCGGGAACCGCGGAATATTCAGCGCGGCGCTCGCGGCAGAGATGAAGACTACTCTGGATAACGGCAAGCAGGTCATCCTTTTCATGAACAGGAGAGGCTATTCAACATACATCTCATGCAGGGACTGCGGGGTGCCTCTGAAGTGCCCTGAGTGCGGCATCACTCTTGTATACCATAAGACTAGAGGTAAAGCCGTATGCCATTACTGCGGGAAGGCTTTTGACATACCGGAACGGTGCCCTGAGTGCGGAGGCCGCGAGATGAGATATCTCGGTACGGGTACGGAGAAGGTACAGGAACAGGCGGAGAAGCTTTTCCCTGACGCAGTCGTGGACAGGCTCGACCTGGATACCGCTAAGAATACAGAAGAGATAAACAGGATAATAGGGGACTTCTCAGAGGGCAGGACCGATATACTCGTCGGTACGCAGCTCGTCGCGAAGGGGCTCGACTTCGACAGCGTAGGACTTGTCGGTATCATTTCCGCCGACGTGAGCCTGAACATCCCTGACTACAGATCGACTGAAAGGACGTTCCAGCTCGTTACGCAGGCGGCTGGCCGAGCGGGAAGAGGAGATGAGCGCGGACGCGTTATAATCCAGACGCAGACCCCGGACAATTTTGCGCTCACAGCGGCAAAGGAGAACGGCTACGAGCAGTTCTTCGATAATGAGATAAAGTTCAGGAGGCTGATGGACTATCCTCCGTTCACGGATCTCATCGCGGCGGAGTTCACGTCGGATGACGAAAGGACTGCCATGGACGCAGCCGACGAGTGCAGGAGCTACCTCATAAGAGCGGGGCTGCCGTCGGCAGAGAAGATATTCGCTCCGCATATAACAGACAGCTTCAAGGGGCAGGACAGCTACAGGTATCACATACTCATCAAGTGTCCTAAAGAAGCAAGAAATAAATATATATATTACCTGAGTTATTTTGGTGATAAAATGGTAAACAATAAGAGGGGATGCGCGATGACTATCGACGTCAACCCGTACAGCAGCTTTTAGGAGGACAGAATGGCGATAAGAAACATAATCATCGAAGGAGACCCGCTTTTAAGGAAGCAGTGCAAGCCGGTCCGGGAGGTGAACGATCACATAAGAGAGGTCATGGGCGACATGGTCGATACGATGAGGGAACACCTCGGAGTCGGACTTGCCGCGCCGCAGGTCGGGATCATGAGAAGGATGTTCGTGGCTGAGCCTGAGCCTGAGGAAGTATACTACATGATCAACCCTGAGATGCTTGAGCAGGACGGCGAGCAGGAAGGAGAAGAGGGATGCCTGAGCGTCCCGGATCTCGAAGGAGTCGTCGTACGTCCTCAGCATATAAAGATCAGGGCGCAGGATCTTGACGGAAAAGTGCAGGAGTATGATTTTGAAGACTTCCACGCGAGAGTGATGTGCCATGAGTACGATCACCTCGAGGGGATCCTGTATACCGACAAGGCTAAGGAAGTCTATGATCCTCAGGAGAAATACGAGGAGCTCCAGAGGGAGTACGAGGAGAAGAGCGCCGAGCTGAAAAAGAAGCTGGAAGAGCAGGCGGCTCCGGAGGAATAGAATGAAGATAGTATTTATGGGCACGCCGGATTTCGCCGTGCCTGTTTTAAAGAGAATAACAGAAGATGGCCATGAAGTCGGCTTTGCCGTGACTCAGCCCGATAGGGCGGGGAACAGGGGCAAGGTCGTCTATTCACCTGTAAAGCAGGCGGCTCTTGACGCGGGGATCCCGGTCCTGCAGCCGGAGAAGCTGTCTAAGGACGAGGAGGCCCTGGAGAAGATAAGAGGATTCGCTCCTGACGTCATGATAGTCGTAGCTTACGGGCAGATCCTGAAAAAGAACGTTCTTGACATACCTGGGCTTGGATGCTTCAACGTCCACGCGTCGCTCCTCCCGAAGCTGAGAGGGGCTTCTCCTATACAGCACGCTATTCTGGAAGGAGATGAGTACGCCGGAGTCACTATCATGAAGGTTGATGAAGGCCTTGACACCGGCGACATGCTGATCTCTGACAGAGTCAGGATCGGCCGCATGAACTTCGAAGAGCTGCATGACGCCCTGTCAGATATGGGGGCTGAGCTCATGAGCAGGGCGCTCAGTATGATAGAGTCGGGCGAAGCCGTTTTCACTAAGCAGGACGACAGCCTGTCCACATACGCAGGTATGATAACGAAGCAGGACGGCAAGATCGACTTCAGCGAGAGCGCTGATGCGATAGACAGGAAGGTCCGCGCGTTCGACCCGTGGCCTGGCGCATTCTGTGAGATGGACGGAAAGACGGTCAAGATCTGGAAGGCAGAGCCGGCAGGATCCGGCGCCGGGGACATGGAGCCCGGAACCGTCGTATCAGCTGACAGCACCGGGATAAAAGTTGTATGCGGAGAGGGGACTCTCCTCATACAGGAGATACAGATGCCGGGGAAGAAGCGTACGTCTGTGCGTGATTTCCTGCTCGGGCACGAGATCAGGAAGGGCATGAGGCTGAGATAAGCCGGTATAGCTTGATGTGACATAAGCTGCGCGTAAGGCGCAGCTTTTTCCTTAATTTTTTTTAGGTTGTTTTTTAAAGCAGGGCACTTCTGTATATGTTAAAATATAAATTGAATTAATATAGGTTATTATGCATTGGCCATGGCGTGCTCATAAAGCCGCCGGCCAGAAGGAGATAGAAAAATGATGTATCCAATGATGGATCCTACCTTCATCATCCTGATACCCGCGATGCTTCTGGTGGCGTTCGCGCAGGCGAAGGTGACGGGGAATTTTCAGAAATACAGCCAGGTAAGAGGCGGAAAAGGAATAACCGGAGCGCAGGCGGCAAGGATGATGCTTGACAGGAACGGGCTCACGAATGTTGAGATAAGGCCTGTCCAGGGATCTCTTACCGATCATTTCGATCCGAGGACCAATACAGTCAATCTGTCCGAGCCGGTGTATAATTCCGACTCGGTCAGCGCCGTGGGAGTAGCGTGTCATGAATGCGGCCACGCGATGCAGCACGCGCATAATTACTTCCCTTTGGTGTTCAGGAACTCGATAGTGCCTGTAGTTAACATCGCCTCATCGTTCTCTTGGATCCTCGTGATCGTGGGCATCATGCTGATCGCGATGTCAGAGACGCCGGGCCTGGGCGACCTCATCCTCAACATCGGAATAATCGCGTTCCTTATAACAGTACTGTTCCATCTCGTTACTCTTCCTGTGGAGCTTAACGCAAGCAGGAGAGCGGTAGCACAGATACATGACATGGGGCTTGTGGTGCCTGAGAACGAGCCGGGAGTAAAAGCGGTGCTGAGCGCGGCGGCGCTTACATATCTCGGAGCGCTTGTCATGGCTATAGCCAACCTCCTCAGGATCCTGCTGATCGCGGGAAGAAGCAGGAGGAGCTAGAAGTGACGCTGCCTTCCGGAAACAAAGCTGATCCTGACAGGCTCGCGGCATATCACGCTCTGGTGAGGATAGACAGAAAGAACGC
>JAZUNH010000054.1:0-1510 GCA_045604065.1 Anaerovoracaceae bacterium | reverse complement strand
CCGAAGTTGATGCCCGAAAGGCTGGCCGTGTTATATATAGCGAAGCCCTCCTGGCGCTCTGCCTCATCAGGAAGATATGTGAGCATCACGTATACGGCGTTGGTTATGAGACCGACTCCGATACCGTCGAGCACGAGGCCCGCCATTATAGGCGCATATCCCTTCAGGAGCACTATTACGAGGTTACCCGTAAGAGAACAGAGCATGCTGATCATGAACACCCGCTTTATGCCAAGCTTCCTGACCGCCTTCGCGCAGAAGAGAGACATGATGCCCATGACGAAGATATTGACCGTCATAGGCAGAGCCGCGCCCGTGCTGCGCCATGCTGCAGGCAGAGCGTCACTGTTCCTGAGTATGTAGACCGGTAGGAACGATGACACGAGGTTGTACGCTGAGAAGATCGTGAATATCAGGATCCGTACGAGATGTGCCGGCATCCTGCCTTTCACAGCGTTCTCTACGTACTCGCTGCGAGCTTTTATGAACGATGTCGCCTCGCTTATCACGATCCAGAGCAGCAGCACGATCGCAACGATCGACAGGAGCACTTTTCGTCTCATGGCTCCGATCATATCCTGGACGACATAAGTGTCGGATCCTACGGCAACGACACCCACGACACTGCCGTCTTCGCCCTTTATAGGGACCTTCACCGACAGATATGTACCGGATACGTCCGCAGACTGGTCGTTCCAAACCGGCTTGCCGGTATCATAGACTTCCTGAAGCTCCTCTTTTTCGAAATCGTCGACCCTGAAGAAGGTTCCTATCGACTGATCGAGGTATGCGATAGCGTATCCGTAGTTCCCCTCATCGCTCAGCCTCATGATATTACAGTACGCGGTGCGCGAGAAATCCACGTTCATCGGGATAGCGTTTTTCATCGTAGTGCACAGGTTTTCGTAAGCTTCGTTTCCAAAGTCCCTTGCTAAAACTACCCCGTCAAGATCCGATTCATCTATTCCTGCAGCGACCACATATGCCGTGGTCTTAAGCTGCTCGCGGATCTTGTCTTTGTAGCTGTCCTCAAATGCGTTGAGGAGCATCGCGCTTACTATCACTCCTACAAAGGCTGCCAGTCCGAGTACTACGAGAGTATCTGAGCCCGACACCCTGCGGCCCTGATTTTTGTTTGCACGCATGACTGAAAAGATCCTGCAGAGAACTATCAGTACAGCCGCGATCCCAAAGAACAATGTGAACAAGAACACAGCCTGTCTTATCAGCACCGGAGTGGACTTCCTCACGATCGTGTAAACGGTGTCCTTATCTCCGGTTACCCTGAGTCCTTCGGAATCCGTCAGAAGCATGCCGCTTCCGTCCTCCGTAGCCGTGACAGTCTGGCTGTCAGTCTCATATGCAAGGATGACCGCGGTCTCGGCTGCGGTATCTGTGGTAAGCGCCGTCTGAGTCCTGATATCTGTAAACAGCACTTCGACGCCGTTAAGACCTATGCGGAACGGGACTCTTATCCTCTGAGCGGCCCAGTCGGTAGTATAGACCAGCG
>JAZUNH010000053.1:0-22825 GCA_045604065.1 Anaerovoracaceae bacterium | reverse complement strand
TCGCAGTATACGATCCCGGCCTTTGCGGTGATCGTAGGCTCGATAGCGGCATAGCTTCCTTCCGGCAGCGCCAGGTACGAGCACAGTGCGAGCACCAGGAGCAGGACCGCAGCGGCTCTGTTAAGTTTATCTCTAATCGCTGTAACCAATGATATCCCCTACTTATTGTTTTTCTCGAATTCCTGCATGAATGCGATGAGCTTGTCCACGCCTTCTTCAGGCATTGCGTTGTAGATGCTCGCTCTCATTCCGCCGATGCTCCTGTGGCCGTTCAGGTTGATCATACCCTCTTCTTTCGCTTCCGCGACGAACTTCTTGTCAAGAGCCTCGTCTCCCGTTACGAACACGCAGTTCATGATCGACCTGTCCTTTTCCCTTACCGGAGCGGTGTACAGATCCGAAGAATCTATATAGCTGTAAAGCTTCTCGGCTTTTCTTACATCCATCTCATGCATCGCTTCGATACCGCCCATGGACTTCAGATACTTGAACACCTCGCCTGCGACGTAGATCGTGAAGCAAGGCGGAGTGTTGTACATCGAGCCGTTATCCGCGTGCGTCCTGTAGTCAAGATACACAGGGCAGTCTTCACCGGCGTATCCGATAAGATCGTCCCTTATGACCGCTACGGAGCAGCCTGCCGGCGCCACGTTCTTCTGGACTCCGAAATAGATCAGGCCGAACCTGCTCACGTCGACTTTCTCTGAAAGTATGCATGAGGACATGTCGGCGACAAGAGGAGCGCTTCCCGTGTCCGGGATATACGGATAGTGGCTCCCGTAGATCGTATTGTTGAAGCAGATGTGCACGTAATCGGCGTCGCTCCTGAAGTCGTCTCTGGTGAGCTCGGGGATATATGTGAACGTATCTTCCTCTGAAGACGCCGCTACCCTGACGTCCCCGAACTTCTTCGCTTCCTTCATGGCTTTCTTTGCCCAGCTTCCGGTGACGACGTAATCCGCCTTATGCGAGTCTCTCATCAGGTTCAGAGGGACCATCGAGAACTGAGTCGTGGCTCCGCCCTGGATGAACAGCACCTTATAGTTATCCGGTATCTCAAGGAGGTCTCTCAGGTCCTGCTCAGCAGCCTCTATTATGGCCATGTATTCTTTGGACCTGTGGCTCATCTCCATTACCGATTCACCCGTGCCTTTGTAGTTGAGGAGATCGTCCCTCACCTGCTCAAGCACTTTCTCCGGGAGCATCGAAGGCCCCGCCGAAAAGTTGTACACTCTGTCGTAATTCATTGATTTTCTCCAATCTCTCTTTTTTCTCTTCCTGGATTTGCTTATATTTTAACAAAAATATTATACCCCCAATCTTCTGTCAAGTAAACAGAAACGGGGAACTTCCCTGTTCCGCCCGCCGGTGATATAATCATATCGTTGAATGAAAAGGAGAGACAGAAAATGTATAACATATATCTTCTCGGCAGCGTGCCCGAAGCGCAGCTGAAAGCCTTCAGCAGCAAATACGAGATAACAGACGATATCTCACAGGCGAACGTGATACTTACCGACGGGACTCCTGTGACCGGCGGGATGCTTGAGAGCAGGCTCGTGTTCGCCGCCGCGGGAAGCCTTGACGAGGGATCCGTATCCGTCTGCTCAGAAAGAGGCACCGCCGTCTTCAAAGACGCTTCTGACATACCTGACTATATAGAGAACGGGAACATACATGGTTCCGTGAACTTCCCTGACGCTGATCTCGGGCCTTTCTCCGACGAGGAAAGCAGGGTGTCGGTGCTGACCGGAGGTATAGACGCACCTGTCCTTTTAGGCGCCATGATGTTCAGTGAGCTGGACATCAAAGCCGTAGCCGGCGGCCTTACCGAAAACGGGCTCGGCTGCGCGCTCGTCCTCTTAAGGGAGCCCGTCAGCGGCGTCCCGCACGTCGACGGCGTGCTGAAGGTGAGAGTCCTGCAGGACATATAGTAAATGACAGCAATAAAAAAGCTGATGCCGCGGCATCAGCTTTATTCTTATCCGTTATTTGAACAGCCTCTGGATCGTCACGATAGGCTTGTGGTTATATCCTATCGTCTTGACCGTTATGCCGTTCGCTTCATTCATCGCGTGGACTATCTGATTGTTCCCGATATAGATCCCTATATGTCCCTGATAGCAGATCAGGTCACCTGCCCGCGCCGCCGAGAGAGACCCTATCTTGATTCCGTAGTTCCTCTGGGCGTGAGCATCATGAGGAAGGCTTATCCCGAAGTGCTTGTATACCGCAAGGACGAATCCGGAGCAGTCCGCTCCCCTGACAAGGCTCTCGCCTCCCCAAACGTACGGGTTCCCGACGAACTTAAGGCCGTATTCCGCGACCTTCCTGCCCATCTCTTTCCCGGAAAGATCTCCTTTGAACGTCTTTCCATCGTCATTCCTCTTCACATTGAACGCGCGCCCTGCGGAGCCCTCGTTGCCTTTGGCATCTTCCTTATCGTCTACTCTGGTGCCCTTCAGCACGACTTCCGGCTCAGGCTCTCTTGTAAGCTCAGCCGCTATCTCTTCAGACGACACTTCCTCGCCGTTGACCATGACGACTCTCTGTGTCACGAGCTCCTCGCCCTTCTTTCCGCTGGTCTCTACCGCCACCGCGTCCTCTATGAGAGTGTCCGACTTCTTCTGGACCGTATTGAAATCCACCGGCCTGGTGCCCGTGACCGTCTGCGTAGTGGTGATGGTCACATCAGGGTCTTTGCTTTCAGCGTTATCTATGATCCGTTCCGCGGCGTCTGCTGCGGAGCACGACCTCGGCGCCGATATAAGGCTGTATTCCTTCTGCTCCACGCTGATCGAAGGCTCGGCGACTACAGACACGTTCTCCGATCCCTCTTTGTCATAGTGATGCTTGGCCTGTTCTACCGCTTCCCCCGCGGCCTCCTCAGTCCTTAGCACCGCGAGCGTCTTCTCGCCCGCCTTCACCTGCCAGCAGGCTATCTGTGCATATGAGCTCGTCGATAATTCCGCAAACAAAAGCAAAGATGCCATCGCAAGCACGAAAACACCTTCGCCGATATGCTTTTCAGGTTTGAGTCCTTTCAGTATATGCACGAAACACTCCTTAAAATTTCTTCAGATTTCATCACATATATTAAAACAACTTACCCTTCAAGTCAACTTTATACAGTTTTTTTCACAGACTTTTCACAAACGCTAAGGAAGCAGATCCTCGATCGTCTCGTACTGGTCCTCAGATCTTCCGGCAGGCTCTGGCTTCCCGTCAGGCACCATGAGCTGCACGGCGTTATACACGTTCTTTACCTCGATATCAGCCGCGCCTTTCTGGTACTCGCCGTCAAGCGTCCATGCCATGTCCTCCGGCGCTTTGATCTCCACTTTATCACTGCTGAAGAAAGAGATCTGGTCGCACTCGCTGTACGACTGGGTCGTCAGAGCAAAGATTATGGAATTCAGGTCGATGAAGTTCTTAGGAGCTTTGATCAGCATCACCTCAAAGAGGCCGTCGTTCAGGTCCACATCGTCGGAGCGGAGATTGATTATGCCGCCCATCGAAGTCGAATTGCATATCGCGCCGAACACATAGTCGTCGTCATACACGTCTTCGCCGGATTTTACAGTAAGCCTGAAAGGCTTGATGTTGACGACGTCCGCGATCCCGGAAAGGATGTACGCCGCGTGCCCTATCGCGTTCTTCAGGCTCTGCGGAGCCTCATATGAAGAGCTCGTGAAAGCGCCGAAGCTCGCGACGTACGAGAAGTATCTCCCGTTGAAGCTGCCGATGTCGAATCTTGCCTTCCTTCCGGATACTATGCTCTCCGCGGCCCCGACTATCGTCTTGGAGAGGCCCACGCTCGTCGCGAAATCATTAGTCGTGCCGGCCGGTATATATCCGATAGGAACGTCGGCTCCCGCCTTGAGCATGCCGGAGACCACCTCGTTGAAAGTGCCGTCCCCGCCGATCGCCACAAGCATATCGCAGTTCTTCGCTCTCTCAAACGCGAGGTCTGTCGCGTCTCCCGCTTTCTGCGTCATCGCTATGCTTACGTCATATCCGTCCGCGCAGAAAATGTCGAGAATCCCGGCAAGGTATTTGTTTGCCTGCCTGGTCCCCGAGTACGGATTCATTATCACCAGCATCTTTTTCATGTCGTTTCCTCACATTTCCTGTTATCTGCCGACGTCGACGACGTCAGGATCTCTTGTATCCATCCATACTTTATTGAAAAGCATCCCCAGTATCATCACCCATGACAGAAGATAAAACCAGAACATGAGCGCTACCATGGATGCGAGCGACCCGTATATGGCATTCATGTGACCTCCCGTAGAGTTCACATATGTCGAATAGACTATAGTTACAAGCAGCATGCCGACCGCCGCGAACAGGCTTCCCGGAAGCACGTCCCTCGGCTTCAGCTTCTTGATCTTCAGCTTGTAGTTAGGGAGCATCCAGTAATTGTGGAGCACGAGCAGGAAATACATGGCCCCCGTGACCGGCCACCTCGCGTAGATCCACGCACTCTCTATCAGAGTGCCCTCCAGTATGTTGCCGAACAGCAGCCCTATTATCACAGGGCCGTTTACGAGGATCACCCCTACAAAAGCGAAGATGATCACGGTAAGAGACATGTTCTTGAGCGACCTTGCTCTCTCTATGACATAGTATCCCGTAGTCCTGCCGTTCGAATACAGATAATTCGATATCCTCATCAGCGCGAACTGCACTCTTGACGCGGCCCATACAGCGGTCAGGACGAGCAGTACGTTCTTCCCGAACGTAAGCCTTGTCGAAAGCAGCCTCCTTAATAGCCTCCCGACAGAAGGATCCGCCATCTTCTCGATGATGTAGTCTATGTCGAGCATGTCCACGTTCAGAAGCGACATCAGCTGCGAGACGAGTATCACCGTAGGAACGAAAGACAGCATAATGAAGAACGCCACCTGGGCAGCGAAGCCCTGGTAGTACGGATCCCAGAACTGCCTGAATCCCAGGATGATCATACCCTTTATTCTTTTAGAAAGCAGCGGGCTCTCCTGCATCATTCACGCTCCGATCTCTCTCTGAGAAGCACGCCGAGCTTCGCCAGAGCCCTTGCTCTGTGGCTCACCCGGTTTTTTTCTTCCATGTTTATCTCGGCGAACGTCTTGCCAAGCTCATCCGAAAGGAACAGCGGGTCGCATCCGAATCCGCCCGTTCCTCTTCTTTCCGTAAGTATGTGCCCCGGGCACGCTCCCTCTGCCGAGATTATCTCGCCTGAGGGATATACCAGCGTGACGTTGGATATGAACCTCGCGGTCCTCTTTTCGAACGGCACTCCGTCCATCAGCCCGAGGAGCTTGTCGTTATTATTCTCATCATTGCACGGCTCGCCGGCGAACCTCGCCGAATAGACTCCCGGAGCTCCGTCCAGGAAATCCACCATAAGGCCCGAGTCGTCCGCGATCGCGGGCCTGCCCGTTATCCTCATTATGGTGAAGGCTTTCTTATACGAATTGTCGGCGAACGTCCTGCCGTCCTCGATCACGTCGAACATCAGCGGGACTCCCGCCTCGTCTCTTGTTATGACGTCGAATCCGAAGTCTCTCGTGATCTCAGCGATCTCTTTTACTTTGTTCGGGTTATGCGAAGCACAGACTATAGTCTCCATTTTTCCTCCATAGGCACAAAAAACATACACCTGTATTTTACCACTAATCGGCTTAATATGATACAATATGTTGTCAGGAGGCGCATATGCTAACGGTTTTCATTAAAGTTATGGTAATATTCGCGATGATAGGAGCGGGCTTTATCGCGAACAGGACAGGGATACTTCCGAAGGAATCGTCGAAGTATCTTTCGGCTCTGCTCGTAAAGGTCACGACTCCCTGCCTCGCCATATCGTCCATCGCTTCGCAGGAACTGGACCGCGGAGTTTGGAGGATGTCGGCTGAAGTCGTCATCGGATCAGTCATCTATTTCTTCGCCGCCGCGATCGTCTCATATCTGATAGTCAGGGCGATACGCTACGAGCCCGCCGAGGACAGAGGCGTCCTTTCCGTCATGATGACCTCCGCCAACACGGGATTCATGGGATTCCCTGTGACAAAGGCGATATTCGGAAGCAGGATATTCTTCCTGTTCATACTGCAGAACATCATACTGAACATATACATCTATTCGGGCGCGATAGTGCAGATAGACCGCGGCGCGGGAAGCCGCCTGTCAGTCAGGAAGATACTGAAGGCGACAGCAAACCCATTCATGGCGGCGGCTCTGTTCGCGGTGATCGTGATGATCTCCGGGATAAGGCTGCCGGATCCTGTCATGGACTTCTTCACTATCATGGGAGACTCGACCATACCGCTATCGATGATAGTTGTCGGGCTCCAGCTCGGGACATCGGACCTCAAGGCGGCCGCCAAAGACCTGAAGCTCACGTTCTGTTGCCTCTGCAACGTCATCCTGATGCCGCTCCTTACTCTGGCAGCCGTATGGTTCCTGCCTCTCACCGACCCCGCGAAGCTCACGCTCGTCTTCGCCGCGGCGTTCCCTAGCGCTGTGCTTGTCGTCGCGATATCCGAGATGGAGCACAAGAACTCCGCACTGATGTCACAGGGCGTCGCTATAACCACGCTGATGTCGATGGTAACGCTCCCGGTGTGGGCGGTGATCCTTATGGAGCTGTTCAGCTACTGACATATAAAAGCATAGAAAAACGGACCTCGCATGAGGTCCGTTTTAGTATTCCGTTCTTTCTACAGCTTCGCGGCGAACTCCTCTATCGGAGGCACGCAGATACCGCTGTATTCATCCGCCGTACCCTCGTCGCACGCTTTCGCGAGCTCAGGATCGAGAGGAAGCCTTGCGACGTTCTTTATCCCGAACTTCGCGGCGATCTCTTCGGCTTTGCTCTCACCGAATATCTCGTGCTCGCTCCCGCAGTCAGGGCACTTGTAGTATGACATGTTCTCTATTATGCCAAGGACAGGCACATTCATGATGTCCGCCATGTTGAGCGACTTCTCGACTATCATCTCGACGAGCTCCTGCGGCGACGTAACGATGATGATGCCGTCGATAGGAAGGAGCTGATAGGCTGAAAGCATCACGTCTCCTGTTCCGGGAGGCATGTCAAGGTACATTACGTCGTTCTTCCCCCAGTATACGTCCGTCCAGAACTGCTGCAGAGTCCCGCCCAGTATCGGGCCTCTCCATACAACTGGATCTGTCTCGTTCTCCAGAAGCAGGTTGATCGACATGACTTTGATCCCGTTTCTGTTGGATACAGGATATACCACGTCCTCGATCCCTGTCGCCTTCTCGGTTATGCCCAGCGCCTTTGGTATGGACGGTCCTGTTATGTCCGCGTCCATCACGGCTACTGATTTCCCGGCTCTCCTGCTTGCCGCGGCAAGAAGAGAAGTGATCGACGATTTACCTACTCCGCCTTTGCCGCTGACTACGGCGATCATCTTCCCGATGTCTGTTCCTTCATTCTGCTCTAGCTTCTGTATCGGCTGCTGCCCGCCCTCGCGCTCTTCGCAAGCAAGCCCGCATGAGCTGCAGTCATGATCACAATCCGGCATTTATCTCCTCCTGCTATTCTACAACTTCTTCGCTGTCTTCTTCACTGTCGTCTTCTTCTATTGCCACGTTCTCAAGGTCGCTGACCTTAAGGAAATGGCAGCCTTCTCCAGTGTCTTCCTTGTCGTCCTGCCAGTGGAATCCATTCTCATAGAACATGAGAGCACCGGTGCCCTTCTTGTATTCCACTTTCTCCTTCTGACCGCTGTCGTCCGTCGTTATGATAGATTTCCTGCAGTCTTTGTATGAGAGCAGGCCGCTGTCCCAGTTGAAGTCTCCAGAGAATGTCCATACTGCAGTCTCATATGCGCTTCCGCCCCATGTGATCTCCACCTGGTAATGATCTTCTCCGTCAGGCGTGATCGTCATCATAGCGCGCTGGCTCATCTCGTCCTCATACTCTCCGGCAGGGTCGAAGTCCTCAGGCGGCACCACAGCGTCCAGGACGTCGTCCTTTATCTGTTCCTCTTCCTTCTTTTCTCCGGAATCAGCCGCCTTCCCGCTGTCATCCTTCTTAGCGCATCCGTAAAGCGCTGAAAATGTCATTACGACAAGAAGCATCAATGCGATCTTTTTCGTTAGTCCCTTCATTTCTGATCCTCCTCATATGATCTCAATTCCCAGATTACCTTATATACTCTATCACAAAGCATACTTTCCGTCAAAGCTCGAGCCTCATGTACACGAGCTCCTGATACCCGCCTTCTTTTTTCCTGAACCCCTTCGGGTTCCTGCCGAACTCCGTGAACCCGGCTTTTCTATATAGCTCCAGAGCCCGCTCGTTCTCCGATACCGCCTGAAGCTCCATCTGCTCATATCCGGCCTTTACGGCACATTCTATACAGGCTTCCGTAAGAGCTTTCCCTATGCCGAGCCCCCAGTACGCCCTGTCCACGCTTATTCCGAAGTCGCATCTGTGGCGGATCTTCATCATTCCTCCTATTGACTCTAACCCGGCGGTCCCCGCGACTTCTCCGCCGACCACGGCGATGATCTCTATCTCGTTATCGCTGTCTGTTTTCCCCTGCAGGAACTTCCCTTCATCCTCCGCAGTGAAAGTACTCTCTTCGGGATACGTCAGGAGATAGTCAGTCTGCGCATGCGCGGCATTGAAGCTCTCAAGGACTGCCTCTCCGTCTTCTGCCGCGCCATTCCTCAGTATGCACTTTCTTCCGTCTTTAAGCGTCATGGTTCTCTCAAATATCATGCCTGTCCTTCTCCTTAAGCTCACAAACCATTATATATTCTTCATCTGTTTCTTCGACCGTTTTGAATCCCACGGCATTATACATCCTGACCGCGTAATTACCTTTCTGGACGGAAAGCGAAGCCTTCGCGTATCCCTGCTTATCAAGCAGCGCCAGCATCTCCTTCACCAGAGAGGTGCCGGTGCCCTTTCCTCTATATTCCTTATACAGGGATATGGCAAGCGAAGGAGTGGAGTCGTCAACGTGTCCGTAATCGTTCATGATCCTCGACCATACGGCACCGATGACTTTGCCGTCCTCTTCCGCCGCTATGCAGTGATCTCCATCTCTTTCCCCGAAATTCTCGTAGTATATGGCCAGCTCGGGGAGCTCAAGTATGCTCCTGTCCGGGGGATCCACCCCGTCGGGAACATATATGGCTTCATATGTGAATTCCTTCAGAAGCTCTTTTTCATGATCTTTAAGAGGTCTCAGTTCCATAACGCCATTATTTAACAGTCACTTTGATCTTCTTGTATACTCCATTCTGCGTGTAAGCGTATACATAGCAGACGCCCTTCGATTTAGCCCTGATCGTGCCTTTCGACGTTACTGCCGCTATCACGGCGTTCGTCGACTGGTAGCGCATCTTCCTGTGGCTCGTGACTCTGAGCTTCGACGACTGCTTTACGCCCTTAGCCTTCAGGCTGAAGCTCTTCCCGGCCTTCAGCGTCACCCTGTTCTTCTTCGCCTTCGTAGTGACACTCTTATAATTGCAGCTCCTTCCGCCCTTTGTGAATACGTGCACCACTTTGGAACCTGATACGACTTTGTTATCGCTGTCGAGCGCGACGATCAGCAGCTTGTAGCATGTCCCCTTCCTGAGCTTCCTGACGATCTTAGTCAGAGTGACTGATCTCGCGCTGCTGCCGAGCTCCTTTATCTTCTTCATCCTGTACGATTTTCCGCATCTGTTTCCGTAGATCACGTATTTCACCACACCGGAAGGTCCTTTCCATGTGACTTTTATCGACTTGGTCGTCTGTCTGGATGACCTGAGAACGAGAGGCGCGATCTTCGATCCCGCAGGGTCGCTGTCGCTCTTCATGCCGGTGATCGCAGCGTCCGCGGCTTCATATGAAGCCCCTCGCCCGAGCGCAGTCCCGTCTTCTCCCATCTGGTCTTTAGGGTCTACAGGCTCCGGATCAAGCTTAGGTATAACTTCCGGCTTAACGTGCCCGCATATGCCGCAGGTATATGTCATCTGGCCCTCCTCATTGGCTGTAGCGTGCTTAGTTACCACACCCTCGTCATATTCATGAAGCGCTTTCTCCATACTGCCGCATCCGTGCGAGCATGCTCGCTGATGATATATATCATCAGAATCTTCCCATCCACCGTATTCGTGGCCAACAGGATCTATCGCGACATCCCTGGCCTGTACTGTGAACATCTCGTTCTCGAAGACTGCTGTGAACCTTCTGTTCCCGGCCTCTTCACATGCCGCAGGCTTTGTTACTTCTGATGTCGTTTCTTTCTGCTCACTGATGATATGGCCAGGATCATTATTGCATATTGCGGTAGCTGTCACCAACCCGTTATCGTCTGACCATATATACACAGGGTCGCCATAATCGTGACCGAGAGGATCTATCACAACATCCTTAGTCTGTACTGTGAACAGCTCATTCTCGAAGACTGCTGTGAACCTTCTGTTCCCGGCCTCATCACATGTCGCAGACTTAGTGATCTCTGATGTGGTGTCGACCGTTTCCGTCTTCACATGATCCGTATCATTCCTGCAGACTACAGTCGCTGTAGCTTTGCTGTCGTCTGCTGACCATTCATATTCTGCATTGCCCCAGTCATGGCTGATAGGATCTATCGCGGCATCCTTAGTCTGTACTGTGAACAGCTCATTCTCGAAGACTGCTGTAAACCTTATGTTTCCGGCCTCTTCACATGCCGCAGGCTTAGTGATCTCTGATGTGGCGTCGACCGTTTCTGTCTCCACATGATCCGGATCATTCCTGCAGACTACAGTCGCTGTAACTTTGCTGTTGTCTGCTGACCACTCATAATCCGCATTGCCCCAGTCATGGCCAAGTGCGTTTATATCAGCAACAGTCTTTTCCTGAGTCTCGAATACATCGTTCTCGAATTCAGCAGTATATGTCGTCTCACCCTTTGCTTCGCATGTGGCAGCCTTTGTGACCACGGCTGCCGTACCGGCTGTTTCTGTCTCTCTGTGAGTTTCATCATGCCTGCATAATCTTGTCGCCGTTACAGCGCTGTTATCTTCTGCCCACTCATATGTCGGAACGGTCCAATCATGTCCCAGCGCGTCCACGTAGTCATCGACATAGCTGTCGCCGCAGCGTGAGCATGTGTAAGTCGTATATCCCTGTTCAGTACATGTAGGCTGGGTCACTTCCGCCTGATAGTCATGTACGCACACAGCAGTTACTGTGATCACCAGATCGTCTTTGACTTTAGTGAGCCTGTAGCCGTTTTCAACTTCGAGCTCTTCCGGGAGCTTCAGGTTCTTATATGAAGCCTTCGGCTCGGCTGTAACGCTTACGAGCTCATATCCGTCTTCAATGTTTACCTTGAAGTTGATCTGCCCTTCTCCGGAGGAGTCTATCACGCCTGTATCGCCGTCGCGCGGGTTGGCAAACGCTGCGCTCTCAGACTTTACGACATCATATCCTTTTGTCTTGTATACAGTGACTGAAACGCCTGTATCGCATGTGATGGTCGCTTTCGGCGCCTCAGATCCGCATCTTGCGCATACGCCGCTGTCATCATCAAAGTCATGCCCAAGCGCAGGCACTACCTGATCTGTCAGCGTATCCCCGCATATCGTGCAGGTGTGTGTCGCAAGGCCTGTCTCCGTACATGTAGGCTCCTGCGTCACCGTTATCTCATAATCATGCTCGTGATAATCCGGATCATTGTAAGTGTCAAGGAACCAGTTTGAGCGGACATCTATGTAAGTCCTCAGGTTCGCCGCATAGTTGTCCCAGTTTGTCGTTCTGACATATGACTGCGTATACGGGCTCGTGCCCAGGGTCTGTGCGGAAGAGTAGTAATGGTTGTTCTTCCCCTGATTATTACCTATATCTGTGACTTTGGCGTGATTCATCCTGGCTGACACTCCTATGCTTTCGATCATCTGATCTGTGTCATCCACAAGTGATTCGAACGCCTGCTTGTTCTTGTTATACTGAAGATAGACCTCCTCCATGAAATCCGCATGCTTTCTCAACGTTTTGTAGACAGAAGTCTTATACTCTTCACCATAATTCTGCCAATTGCTGATGTTTTCAATGAAAGCGCCCTGAGCGCTCCTGCGGTCGCTCACATTACCCAGATAGCTGTTGCTGTAGGTAGAACCCATCGCGTTATCCAGATCCCAGAGCGGCCCCGCAATAAGCTTGTCATCATCGGTCTGGCCGTTACGATAGAACAGGATGCTTCCGGCGCATACGTCGTAGCTCTTTATAAATTCATGCATGAGATACATCTTGGCGAAGCTCTCAATGTCAATGTAGTCGGTATAATATTTGCCATCTGAATTATATCCGTCTGAAGACCTCATGGCGTCCCAGGCTTCCTGCAGCCAGGCTTTGATCTCATTTGCCTTGGCCTCCATGTTTTCCGGGCTTTCATCAGGCTCGCCGTCTTCACCGTATCCCAGCAGGTCGTCGCCCATCTTCTTGACCGTGATAAAGTTATAGCTGGATGTCCATGTCGAGCTCTCGACGTGTGAATTCAGCCCATCGAGACGAAACTGCGGGTCCCCGCCGCTTGCTACTGCAGGCTCTTTATAGTTGTCCTGCTCGATCATGAAGCCGGACTTGGTAACGAATGAATCGGTCTTTGGCGTAACTGTGTAACAGCCCTGATATTCGCCATTCATCCAGACATCCGCCGAAGCGGTATCCTGCCCTATTCCAAGCTCATGCGCCAGATGATATCCTGACCTGTTGCAAAGCAGGCTGCGGTCAAGTACCTCAGCGAGCAAAGACCACTTCTTCGTCTTTCCGGAATCGATACCCGGGAAGTTGATCTTGGAGTCCAGTGTGATGTTGTAAGGCTTCTTATCTACCGCATTGTCCCACGTGGCGTTCCCGCGGCCTTTCATCTTGGACATGGTATATTCCTGTCCGTTGATGTAGATATTACCTTTGCAGCTGTTGTCCTTACTTGCCTTCATAGCTGCTATTGTATTGTTCAGGTTCCCGTTTTCATCCGTGAGAGTCTCATCTATCTCAATGAAGACCGGCGTCACGCCCGCAGAACCCTTATAGCTTATGAGGCTCAGCGAGCCAAGTGTCTGGTTTCCGTCCCTGAAAGTGTATGTCTGCGCCGTATCAAATGAAGGTATAGGGCAGACTCCGCTTTCATAAGTCACGTTATCTACGGTCGCCGTAGCTTCCCCGTCCCATGAAAGGAAGCATTCTTCCGAAGCGGCGTTGCCCGGAAGATACAGCTCATAATAAGTCGTATACGTCGGATTCCATGTACTCCCGCCGGTCTGTACTCTGTGTTCAAACAGGTTGATCTGCGACGGTATGCCGTTTGTCTCTGACGGCTCCACGCTTAGCGTAGTCGGCATTGAAGCTGCTGATGCTGTGATTGTTAATGCTGAAAAAGTGATGACGAGGAACGCCAGCATCAGACATACGGATAAAAGTTTTCTTTTCATTTATATCCTCCTCCGTTTCAGCCCGGATGATATAATCAAAAACTATACTTCTTCATTTTAATAATACACCTTTTCATAACTTGATAGCAATAAAAAACGCCTCTGATCATTACGATCAGAGGCTTGTCTGGTTGCGGGAGAAGGACTCGAACCTACGACCTCCGGGTTATGAGCCCGGCAAGCTACCAACTGCTCCACCCCGCGATATTATTTAAGGACTTATCCTGAACGATCCCATGGTGCCGGCGACCGGGGTCGAACCGGTACGGTCGCAATGACCATAGGATTTTAAGTCCTACGTGTCTGCCAATTCCACCACGCCGGCAAAAATTGGCGCCCCGAGTAGGGCTCGAACCTACAACCTACCGGTTAACAGCCGGTTGCTCTACCATTGAGCTATCGAGGCACGTACGCTTTCATTCCAGCGACTATGACATTATATAACAAGGATTATGAGGTGTCAAGGAATGAGACGGATAATAATCAAAAGAATTTCGGCAAAAAAACCGGGGCCCCTCCAGACCCCGGCGTGAATTCTGTTATTTAAGACTTACTGATCTATCATCTTATCCCTACAACGATAGGGTTCTACGAATGATTCTCTTTAATAACTTCTTTCATCTTCTTCATCTACCAACTTGTAAGGGCTGATCTCCAAAGGTCACCATCGGCTTTCCTGATAGCTGATACATGCTGGTAACTTTTCCGGAACTCCTTTCCGGTGCCATGTGATCCTGGCGTGATGTGATGATCAGCTGTCCTGCCTCCGGGACCTGAGACCGTGCCCTGCTATGTCTCCCGGACTTCTGTACACAAGCACCGATCTCATCTCCTTTCGCTTGAATTTCGTTCTCTTTCTTACCCCTGTTATTTTCTACTGTACCTTAATTATAGCCAATAAAGTTCAATTGTCAATGCCTTTTTCAAAATATTTAGAATTGTCTGACAACTCTATTGCAGGTCCCCGTCTTTTGCTTCTTCTTTCTCTATCCTGTCGAGCTCCCTGTTCTGCTCGACAAGCTTTATCTTGTCCCTGTATTTCTTCGATTTCACGCTGTCCCCCGCAGCTTCATAGATATCCGAAAGCTCCTTCATGGCGTCAGTGTTCGACGGCGAGTACCTTAAGCATTTCAGGAGATCCTTCTCCGCCTCAACAGGATTTCCGCCCTCTTTATACGCGATGCCGAGGTAATACCACATCGGCCAGTACGTCTCGAACCTCTCGTCGCTCATATAAGGGCCTAGCTTCATCACTCCCGGCTCAAAGCGTCCCGCGATTATGTCGTTAATACCGTCCTCGATCTTGCACGGATCCTGGAGCTTGTCCAGCACCTCGGCGACCTCAGCCCTGAGCTCGCCCTCCTTTGATAGCTTCATGAACTCCTCGAAAGTCAGCCTGGCCTTGGTGTAAAGGCCCAGGTTCAGGTATCCGTATCCGAGGAAATAGTAGCCCTGATCAAACTCCGGGTATCTTATCGTCAGCTTCTCGAACATCCTGATGGATTCCGCCTTGAAAGTACCTACGTAATCTTCTCCGTCGCCCTTCTCATATGCGTCCTTGCAGGCTCTCGCGTAGAGGAACAGAGCGTCCTGTGAGTCCGGCGCGATCTGGAGCGCCGCCCTGAACCATATGCAGGCAGTCTCGGGATCCTCGTCCTGCGCCGCCTTTACACCCTCGTTCAGAAGAGGCTTCTCAAAGTCGTGCGGGAAGCACTTGGCTATATAGGCAAGGTAATTGTCCCTGTATTTGAAATTCCTGTCGCATCCTATGACATATGCCATATTGCTCGCGATCATGAGCGTGGAAGTCGCTCCGCCGGTGATCTGTTCAGTCTTGAACGGGACAGGCACCCCTTTAAGGATGTCCGTCATCTCCGCTTTGGCAAGGTATTCATCCGACAGCTCGTCGAACAGCATGCTGTCAAGATGGCGTACCAGATATTCGCCCGCTTTATCGTTTTTCTGTTCCATATATCTTCCTCTTACAGCGCCCTGAAGCGCTCGTCCTTAAGTATCCCGCTGTCTTCCATGGCGTATCTGAGCTGCGCCAGCATCTTCTCCCTGTCAGCGGGGAGATCTCCCTTAAGCGACAGATAGTTGCTCGCGTGGTTGCTCCTGAATACGCACGGCCTGACAGGATCAGCGTGCTGCAGCATAAGGTACGTCTCCGCCACGACCTCTTCAGGCGAGAGGAGCTCGAACTCCCCTTTCCTTATCTTCTCTGCTATCTCAGTTCTCGGGTCAAGCATAAGCGTAAGGAGCGCGACATACGACGCGCCCATCTCCGATATCATGGACCCGGTCGCTTCCGCGTGCTGCCGCCACCTTGCCTTCCCGCCCAGTCCTGATATGAACGTGACGGACGTCTTGATCCCCGCATCCTCAAGCATCTTTACCGCGGTGATGATCTCTTCTCTCGTCGATCCTTTTCTGATGTCCCTTAAGACTTCAGGGTCTCCCGACTCGGCTCCGATGTATACCATCTTCAGCCCGTGCTCTGCGAGCATGCTCAGCTCGTCCGGAGTCTTCCGGAGAACGTCTTTAGCGTTCCCGTATACGTTCACTCTCCTGCACTCAGGGAACAGCTCATATATCCTGTCAAGTATCCTTAGCAGCCTGTCTTCAGAAAGACAGAGAGCGTCCCCGTCACATAGAAACACTCTCTCAACATAGCTGTATGCCTCTCTGGCTTCCTTAAGGTCGTACATCACCTCAGCTTCGTCCCTTACTCTGAACGTCTTGTCGATGTACATGCTGCAGAAAGTGCAGGAATTATGCGAACAGCCTATAGTGACCTGAAGGAGGAGGCTGTACGCCTCACTCGGCGGCCTGTATATCATTCCCTCGTATCTCATGCTACATCCTGTCCGGAGCCTTGATCCCAAGGAGCCCAAGCCCCGTCCTGATGACGTTCTTCGCCGCCATCGTGAGGGCCACCTTCGCCAGCTTCTCGTCCTCGTTGTCCGTGAGGATGTGCTCGTCGTGGTAGAACCTGTTGTAGCTCTGCGCGACGTCTATGATATGCCTTGTCAGGATCGATGGCTCGTACTTTTCAGCCGCGTCTTTGATCACCTCAGGGAAAGCGTATATGAGCTTCACAAGGTCATACGCGTTATCTCCGGAGATGTATGACAGGTCGAGGCTTCCGGTGTCCTTCGCCTTCCTGACCGTCTCTTCACCGGCCTTCCTGAGAACGCTCGCGCACCTCGCGTGAGTATACTGCACATATGGGCCTGTCTCGCCGTCGAAGTTCAGGACCTTGTCCCATGTGAATGTGTAGTCCTTTATCCTGTTGTTGGAGAGCTCCTGGAACTTGACCGCTCCGATACCTACTTCCTTCGCTATCTCGTCCACGTGTTCCTCTGACGCGTCAGGGTTCTTCTCCCTTATGATCTCTCTGGTCTTGTCTATTGCATTGTTCAGGACGTCCTCCAGGAACACGACGTTCCCGCCTCTCGTTGACAGGATATGTCCGTTCTCAAGGCTCACCATCCCGAACGGAACGTGGATGCAGTCTGTTTCCCATTCGTAGCCGAGGAGCTTAAGTATCATCTTGAGCTGCCTGAAGTACAGGTTCTGCTGTGTCGCCACCACGTATATGTTCTTATAGAAGTCATAGTGCTCTTTCCTGTACACCGCCGTCGCGATGTCCCTCGTGCAGTACAGAGTCGACCCGTCCGACTTTGTTATCAGAGCCGTGCCGAGGCCGTAATCCTCAAGGTCGACCACGTTGGCCCCCCTCGACTCGTGCATGAGGCCCTTGTCCCTGAGTTCGTCTATGAAGCGCTGCATCTTGTCGGAGTAGAAGCTCTCGCCGTCGTATTCGTCGAACTCGATGTCAAGCATGTCGTACACGCGGTTGAACTCTTTCAGCGAAAGGTCGCTGAACCACTTCCAGAGCCTTACCTCTTCCTCTTCTCCTGCCTCGAGCTTAACGAACGCGGCTCTCGCCTCGTCGTCTAATGAAGGATCGTCCTTCGCCTCGTCGTGGAACTTCGTATACAGATAAAGCAGGTACTTGATAGGATCCTTCTCAAGCTCTTCAGCGTTTCCCCACTTCTTGTAAGCGACTATCATCTTGCCGAACTGGGTGCCGTAGTCTCCGAGGTGATTCAGCCTCACCACGTCGTATCCCAGCTCCTTGTACAGCCTGTAGATGGAATCTCCTATGATCGTCGTCCTGATGTGGCCGATATGGAATGGCTTGGCGATGTTAGGAGACGAATACTCCACGATGACCGTCTTGCCTTTCCCTTCATCCGAGCTACCGTATCCGGGATCCATTGCCGCCCCGAGAGTGACCTCGGAGAACTCAGCCTTGGAGATGAACATATTAACATACGCGTTCACCTGTTCCACTTTCTCGAAAAGAGGATCTCCGCTTATTCCTTCTGCGATATCCTTCGCTATCAGAGGAGGAGCCTTGCGGAGCGTCCTCGCAAGCCTGAAGCACGGGAACGCGTAGTCTCCGTTTGCCTTGTCCTGCGGGATCTCTATCATCCCTTTTATCTCGTCCTTCTTAAGATCGCTCACCTGCTCTGAGAGCAGATCCGCTATCCTGTCTTTGATGTCGATCATTTCTTCAACTCCTTCTCTATTTCTTCCTCTGTAAGCACTTTTATACCGCGGTCTTTCAGCATCTTCGCGAACACCCCGTCGCCTTCAGTCAGCGTCCCGGTAAAAGTGCCGTCATATATCACGCATGATCCGCACGACGGGCTGTTTGCCTTGAGTACGGCGCCTTCGATCTCCTCGCCGCTGTCAAGCGCCTTCCCGAGGCAGATCTCCGCTCCTCTTATGAATGCTTCTGTAAGATCCTCGCCGGCTCTGTTCAGCACCCTGCCGCCCTGCTGCTCCGCAGGCTCTCTCGGCGCTTTCAGTCCGCCCGCGGTCTCGGGACAGACCGCAAGGATCTTCTTTCCGTCCAGGAACTCCAGAACAGGATCGTTCCTGTTGTTCCCGCCGTTGTATTTACAATCCGCGCCCAGAAGGCACGCACTCACCACATACATCTCTTTCCTACTTCTTCAGCGTGACTACAGTCACGCCTTCTCCGCCTTCGTTATATTCGCCCGGCCTTATCGACTTGACGTGCCTGTTGCGCTTCAGCTCCTTCCGGATCCCGTCCTTCAGGATGCCTTCTCCTCTCCCGTGTATTATGACACAGGTCTCGAGCCTCGCCATGGCTGCGTCGTCTATGTATTTCGACACCTCCATGAGAGCGTCGTCAAGGTTCTCGCCGCGTACATCTTTCTCCCGTGATATGGACATCGCCTTGCTGCGCATCAGGCTGCTTAATTCAGGATGGCTGCGCCGGCCTGCCGCCGGCTTCTTCTTACCATCGTTTATCAGGGTGAGGTCGCTCACGTTCACCTTCATCCTGACAGATCCGATCAGGATCGTCAGGTTGCCTTTTGAATCAGGGAGCGACGCTATCTCGCCGTTCTGGTCCATAGGGACATATTTCACCCTGTCCCCCGTCTTTATCCTGCTGATGTCGACAGGCTCGCTGTTCACCTGCTTTATCAGGACCTCCTGGTACTCTTTCTCTTTCTCGTTGAGAGTATGCCTCGTCTCCGAGAAGAGCCTGTTGCGCTCGCCGAGGCTCTCTTCCTTCGTGAGCTCGCGGAGCTCTTTCCTGACCTCGTCAGCAGTCTCTCCGGCGTCCCTGATGATCTCGCGGGCCTCGCGCCTCGCGTCCCTCATCATCTGCTCTTTCTTCTCGCGGAACGCCTTCTCCTCCTCGTCGAACTTCTGCCTCGCGGCTTCCATCTCGGCTCTGAGCCTTGACGCCTCTTCGCGGTCTTTCTCAGCCCTGTACCTGTCTTCCTCTATCGCCGTTATGACGTCCTCGAACGCGAGGTCGCCTCTCTCGATAAGGTCCCCGGCTCTTTCTATTATCTTTCCGGAGAGCCCCAGCTTCTTTGATATCTCAAAGGCGTTGGACCTTCCGGGTACTCCTGTCAGGAGCCTGTACGTCGGCGAAAGAGTATCAACGTTGAACTCCATCGAGGCGTTCTCCACGCCGTCTGTCGAAAGCGCGTATTTCTTTATCTCGTTATAGTGGGTGGTCGCTATCACATGGGCGCCTGTCTTATGGAGCTTCTCAAGTATCGCGACTCCCAGAGCGGCGCCTTCAGTCGGATCAGTCCCGGCTCCCAACTCATCCAGGAGGATGAGCGCGCCTGAGCTCGCTCTCCCGACTATGTACACGATGTTCTTCATGTGCGACGAGAAAGTCGACAGGCTCTGCTCTATGCTCTGCTCGTCCCCTATGTCGGCAAAGACGTCGGTGTACACCGGTATCGTGCTTGTCGACGACGCAGGTATATGGAGCCCCGAAAGAGCCATGAGAGAAAGCAGCCCGCAGGTCTTCAGCGTCACGGTCTTGCCGCCTGTATTCGGCCCCGTTACCACGAGAGTCGTGTATCCCGGGCCGCCGCCCCTTCTGCTTCCGAGCTCTGCGGTGATCGGTACAGCTTTGTCCTGATCCAGGAGCGGGTGGCGCCCCTGTATTATCCTCAAGACCCCGTCGTCGTTTAGCGAAGGCTCTTCTCCCTTCATCCTGCAGGAGAGCTTTCCCTTCGCCATTATGAAATCGAGCCTGGATATGATGTCCTGGTTGTTGATTATGTCGTGATAGCATGAGCCGACTCTGTCTGACAGCTCCTGGAGGATCCTCGCGATCTCAGCCTCCTCCGAAAGCATGAGCTCCTTCAGCTCATTGTTCAGCTCGACCACTACCTGAGGCTCAATGAAGAGCGTCGCTCCTCCCTTCGACTGGTCGTGCACTATGCCCGGGAATTCGGCCCTGTGCTCCTGCTTGACGGGGATCACGTATCTCCCGTCACGGATGGTCACGATCGTGTCCTGGAGGAAGCTCTGGTTGGACTGGCTGTTTACTATGTGAGACAGCCTCGCCCTGATAGCCTCGTTCTGGCGTATTATCGCCCTCCTGATCCTTCTCAGCTCAGGCGAGGCGTCGTCCGCCACCTCGTCTTCCGAGATCAGGCATCTGTCGATATCCTTCGCCAGCTCGTCGTGAGGGACTATGAGCTCAGCCAGCGTCAGTATGGAAGGGATCTCCGGGATCTCTCCCTTCAGGAATCCTGTCACCCTCACGGCGACTCTGAGGTCATGGGCTACAGAGATGAGCTGCTTCATTGAAAGGCAGCCGCCCTTCCTCGCTATCCCGCACGTCTCCCTGAGGTCGTGTATTCCCTCTGTAGGAAGCGCTCCTTTATGCACAATAAGGTCAACCGCTTCCGTGGTCGACCTTAATTCATCAGCTATGTCCCTGATATCATCTCCCGGGGAAAGGGCTTTCGCCATGTCTCTCGACATACCGCAGCCCGCTTCCTCCATCAGGAGCTCTTTTATTCTGTTATATTCCAGTACCTGTAAAGCCTTTTTATTCATCTACTCCTTGGTGAGCTTCTCTATCTCGCTCTTGAGCTGGATGTTCTCCATCTGCAGATCAAAGATGGAATTCTCATATTCAGAGCACTTCTTCTCCAGCTCTCTGTATTTAGTCTCGTCTTCCTTGCTCTGCTCCATCAGCTTGTCGAGGTTCTCCTTCGACTGCTTGTGAGTCTCCTTGGTATCGTCAAGCATCTTGAGATATCTCTGAGCGTCCTTCTCGACCTGCTGGTTGGCTGCCTTCAGCCTCTCGATCTCGTCCATCGCGTCGAAATACTCGTCTGTGATGTTGACTGCTGTCAGAACAGCTATTGTGCCTGTCCCGCGCTTGTCGGTGACTCTCGCGATGAGATGCATCTTATTGTCCACATACTCCGCGACTTTCTCGATCTCTTCCTTTTCCTTGTCTCCGGAGATCAGATAATCCTGACCGAAGATCTTCACGTTTACTCTTTCATCCATTATGATCCACCCTTGTCTTAACAGAAATTCCTACATTAATTGATTTTATCACACCAGCAGAATGCTTTCTACTGTTCTCTCAGCACCGCGTCGAACTTTTCCCTGAGCCTTGCGAGTATCACGCTCTGCACGCTGTCTACTTCCTCGTCGGTAAGTGTCTTCTCGTCGCTCCTGTACGTCAGGCTGAACGCGCAGCTCTTCTTGTCAGGAGGGATAGGAAGCCCTCTGTAGATATCGAACAGCTTCACGTCCTCAAGGATCGGCGAATCAACTGACCTGATCTCATCGATGATCGCCCCGACTTCCAGATCCGCGTTTACTACCATTGCTATATCCCTTACGGTCGAAGGGTACTTAGGCGGCTTCTGGTAATGTACTTCCGTATCTGCGTTCTCGCATACTATGTCGAAGTCGAGCTCCGCTACGCAAGGCCTTCCGTCGAAGCTGAATCTCTCCAGCACGTCAGGATGTATCTCGCCCATGATTCCGATCTCTTTCTCCGCACCGTCCTTCCCCCTGATCAGGAGCTTAGCGCATCTTCCCGGATGATACATCGGCTGGTCACTTGCCGCCTCATATCTCACGTCTCTGATGCCGAACCTGTCAAGCAGGCCTTCCAGCATTCCCTTCAGCATGAAGAAGTCTTCTCCGTCTCCGTAGATACCTACCGAGAGGTGCCTGTACTCTTCCGGAAGCCTCTTGTTCTCATCAGGATCGTCCGACGGATTGTTTCTGAATACCGTGCCTATCTCGTACGCCCTCATGCTCTCGATGTTCCTTGAGTAGTTGAGAGCAAGAGTCTCGAGCATGCTCGTTCTCAGCATGGATCTCAGAGCCTGCGTATCCTCGCCCATCGGGTTCATGATCCTTACATAGTCTCTCTCAGGCGCGTCTTTCGCGATCCCGGCCATATCCATATCCCTATCTCCGGAGAATGAATATGTCTGGATCTCGTCGGCTCCCATGCCTGACAGGATGTCTCTTGCCTTCTGCGCCATGTACCAGCTCTCAGGAGTCGATACCTTGGACGCTATGTTCGGAAGAGTCATAGGGAGATTGTCATAGCCGTACATTCTGGCTACTTCCTCCACGTAATCGACTTCCTCAAGCAGATCCTGCCTTACTGAAGGAGGCGTCACGACGAGGAGATCGCCCTCGCCCTCTACCTTCATCTCAAGGCTCTCGAGATATCCGACCATCTGTTCCCTAGGGATGTCGATACCGAGGACCTTATTGATCCTGCTTACTCTCGCCGTTACCGTAGGCGCCTTCTCAGGCTTCCTGTAGATGTCCACGGCGCCGGAAAGCACCTTGCCGCATCCGAGGATCTGTACCAGCCTGCAGAATCTTTCCGCGGCGTCCTCACACTGGTTAGGGTCGATGCCCTTCTCATATCTTCCGGACGCCTCTGTCCTCAGGTTCAGCTTCTTGGATGTGAACCTTACGCTTGATCCGACGAAGCTCGCGGATTCGAGGACTACCGTACTGGTATCGTCTACGATCTCTGAATCGA
>JAZUNH010000052.1:0-3673 GCA_045604065.1 Anaerovoracaceae bacterium | reverse complement strand
CCCCGCGGCAGGAGTGACATCCGGGAGCTTCCGGATCAAAGCGTACGCTGACTATCCGCTTCATAGCGGCTCCCTCATATGATCCGTCGTCCCTTTTATCCCACCTGAAGCACTGGCCGCATTCGAAGATGTGCTTAAGGTCAAAATCATTTATTCCGTCTATTGTATAGCAAGTCTGTTTTTTCTCTTTCATGGCTGCATAGTCAGGCTGTCAGTTACAGGCAGCCATATGCCCGACGCCCTCTGTAAGGCCCGGGTCACACTATCTCTTCCACATTCACGGCGACTTCCACCACATTGAAAGCCGTCATGAACTCTATGACGTCCGCGACCTTTTTCTGGTATGTCACGGCGTTCTCCAGGACGCTCCCGTTACCTTTCATGGACAGCGACAGCTGTACCCTGAGCGTCCCAGGCATCGTATTCGCGTAAGCCGAGATCACGTGGTCCACTCCCTCGGAGCGGCTGGCCGCGCACTCGGAAATATCAGTAATGACTTTATCGGATATCGTGAAGCCGCCTTTATAGCTGTATGTCGGACGTACGACCGTTTTTTCCGTATACTGGCCGATCCCGAATACGCCGCTCGATTTCAGGATCTTCAGAGGATTGATGAAGTATCCCGCGAAATCGCGCTTAAGCTGCATCGAAGGCACCGGTATGACGTGCTTTCCCTGCACGCGGCGCTGCTTGAACGCCTTTTCGCGCTCCCTCTCGGTCGTGATGTCTTCTATGTGGATCCTCTTGTAGATCTCGGGCAGCTCCAGCTGCTCACATATCTCGTCCGCCATCTTATCCGACGTCGCGATCACGAGTATCGATTCAGGAGCCACGGAAGCTATGCTTCTCTTGACCTCTTCACGGTGCTCCGGACGTATGAACATAGCAGCCTTTATAGCGCCGACCTTGGTCTCCTCACGCTTGGCTGAAGTCCCCGCCATCACGCGGTCCCTGGTTATGAACAGCCCGTCGTCGATTATGGATTCTATGTTGTATTCCCTGCACAGGTTAAGGGCCTGGAAGCTTTTACCCGTCCCGCTCTTTCCTGTCAATGTGTATACTTTCATTTCTCCGCTCTGTTGATTTGCAGGCTTTACAAATCCTGCCGCACTGCTATAATAATAGCTGTAGATATATCTAAACTTTTAAAGGAGGCATAATTATGTCCTATAAGATCACAGATGCTTGCATCGCTTGTGGCGCTTGTGAGTCAGAGTGCCCTGTCGGCGCTATCTCACAGGGAGACACAGCATATGTAATCGATGCTGATTCCTGCATCGACTGCGGCGCTTGCGCGGGTGTTTGCCCGGTAGACGCTCCTCAGCCGGAATAGGAAACGGACCTGTAAGTAAGACGTCGCTCTAAGGACGTCGGTACTTCAAAAAACAAACCGCTCTTTCAGACTGAAGGAGCGGTTTTTTCATGCCTTTATCTGTCCGCGCGGGACGCCATTACCTCTTCTTTAGCTTTCGCTTCTTTCGCAGCAGCCTCTCTGTGGCCGAGATCGTTCATGTGATACGCCAGGGAGTGCAGGTTGTCTGAAAGCTGTACGTTCTCAAGCGCCACATATCCCGGCACCTCGATGTCGACCGTCGAGAAATTCCATATGCCTTTCACGCCCGCGAAGCAGAGCCTGTCTGCTACTTCCTGAGCGTGTTCAGGATTCACGCATATGATCCCTATGTCGGTATCGTGGTCTTCCACGTAGTCGACCAGGTCCTCGTAGTCTAATATCTCAATTCCCTCCAGCTTCTTTCCGATGAGCCTCGGGTCTATCTCAAAGATGGCGGAAAGCTTGAATCCCTGCGGGAGCGACAGCGCGTACTTCGTTATCGCCTGTCCGAGGTTCCCGGCTCCGCAGATGACCATCATGTATTCCTTATCGAGCCCGAGGATCCTGCTTATCTCACGGAGGAGTCCCTTGACGCTGTAGCCGTAGCCCTGCTGTCCGAATCCTCCGAAATTATTCAGATCCTGTCTGATCTGAGACGCCGTGTACCCTATGAGCTCGCTGAATTCCTTGGACGATATCTTGTCGACGCCTTTCCTGTCGAGCTCGATCAGATATCTTCTGTATCTCGGCAGCCTTCTTATTACGGCGTTCGATATCTTGTCGTTCTTGTTTCTCATGATTCTATAAAAAATCCCCCGCCTCCTCGGGCGGGGATAAAAACTTGTTCCTGTTTATTTATGCTCCTCGACGTACTCGACGAGATCTTCCACTGTCTGGAACTTCTCGGCCTCATCGTCAGGGATCTCTATGTCGAACTGCTCTTCGATCGCCATAATGATCTCTACCGCGTCAAGTGAATCCGCCTCGAGGTCCTTCATAAGGTTAGTCTCTTCTGTAACCATCGACGGCTCTACGCTGAGCTGTTCTACGATAATGTCTCTAATAGTTTCAAATGTCATGGCTCTCCTCCTAAAAAATCTTTGGATAAACTCATTATAATAAGAAGATACTGTCTTTTCAAGTCCTAAAGATTTTCAGGTTTAAAGACAGATCCAGCCTTACTCCATCTCCGCCCATTCGTCATAGAGTCCGTCGAGCGAAGCCTTGGCTTCCTTAAGCTTCTCGTCCAGCTTTCCGAGCTTCGCGGGGTCAGAGAGCACGGCAGGCCTGCACATTTCCTGCTGTATGTTCTCGATCTCCTGTTCTTTCTCCTCTATGCTCTTCTCAAGCTTCTCTTTCTGCCTCGCGCGCCTCTTCTCCTCGGTCTGTTTCTTTTTGTTGAGGAGCCTCTCCTCAGCCGCGGACAGCTGTGCCTCTCCGCTTCCGGTCTCAAAGCCCTCACGGGAAGACGCGCCGTCTCTGAGCTCTTTGATGTATCTGTTTCCGGACGAGACCTGAGCCTTCTTCTCCTCGTAGTAGTCGTAGCCGCCCTCGTATTTCACGATGCCGCCCGCTTCCATCTCGTAGATCTTAGTCGCTATCCTGTTCAGGAAATACCTGTCGTGCGATACCGCTATGACGGTCCCGGGATACGCGAGAAGCGCGTCCTCGAACACTTCCTTGGAATCGATGTCCAGATGGTTCGTCGGCTCGTCCAGCAGGAGCACGTTCGATCCTGACATCATGAGCTTCAGAAGCGCGAGCCTAGCCTTCTCACCGCCGGAAAGGTCGCCGACCCTGGTGAACACGCTGTCTCCCCTGAACATGAACCTTCCGAGGAAAGCCCTTATCTCGCTTTCCTTATACAGCCTGAATGTGTCGTATATCTCGTCTATCACCGTGTTGTCCGGATTCAGCCTTTCCTGTCTCTGGTCATAGTACCCGATGTCCAGGTTAACGCCGCGCTTAAGATATCCGCCTGTCCTGTCCAGCTCGCCGGAAAGGATCTTTAGCAGAGTCGTCTTTCCGATGCCGTTCGACCCGACGACGCAGATCCTCTCTCCTCTTTTGATGTCAAAGGAAACTCCGCTGAATACCGGCCTGATATGTCCGGGATATCTCATGGAGATATCTTCCGCCGTGAAGATATCGTTTCCGCTCTTGTACTTCTGGTGGAAGGATATCCTCAGAGTCCCCGGAGCCTGATCCGGCTTCTCGATAACATCCATCGCCGCGAGCTTCTTCTCTCTGGAAGCAGCCCTCTTGGCAAGATGCTCTGTCCCTCTTTCCTTGAACTTACGTATGATGTCTTCCTCGCGCCGGATCTCGTCCTGCTGCTTG
>JAZUNH010000051.1:0-3949 GCA_045604065.1 Anaerovoracaceae bacterium | reverse complement strand
GCAGAACGCTTCCAAGGAGCAGATACTGGCACTCAATCCTGACTTCATGATGTGCTGGGATTCACTGTTCTCAGACCAGAACTTCTCAGTCAAATTCTGCCTCGACAACGGCATCATCCCGTACTTCCCGTATTGCTGCTCAGACTCCGCGACATTCGAGGACATCTATAAAGACTACGACGTGCTCGGACATGTATTCGGCGTGACAGTCGTAGCAGAGGAAAAAGTAGCCGCAATGAAGGCCAAGCTCGCTGAAGTAGAGGAAAAGCTCGGCGAGGATGCATACAAGGATCCTATCAAGGTATTCGTATACGACTCAGGTGAGGATGCTCCGTTCACAGCATGCCAGGGAGTTCCTGGAGACATGATCAAGAGAGCGGGCGGCATCTCGATCTTCGACGACATCGACAAGGGCTGGGCTACACCTTCATGGGAAGAAGTAGTTCAGAGAGATCCGGACGTCATCCTGATCCTCGACTATGACGGCGACACAGAGAAGAAGACAAAGTTCCTCAAGACGAACGATTCCACAAAGAATCTGAGAGCTGTCAAAGAAGGAAAGATCTATTCCGCATGCTGCTCAGACATGCAGGGATCAGCGGGTTCCGCAGGAACAGTTGAGATCATGGCCAAGCAGTTCCATCCGGACAAGTTCAAATAGACCCATATGAAGAATAGGAGAAACAGATGTCTAAGCCAGGAGAACCGCTATTCCCTTTAAGGAAAAATTCACAGTACACTGTCTTTATGATAGTCATGGCAATGGTTCTGGCGGCGTCCATGATAATGGCGACGAGACTAGGAAGCGTCGACGTCGAGTTTGATGTGATAAGGAAGGTAGTGTTTGCCAGGCTGTTCGGGACAAAGAGCGGCCTCGATACAAGCATGGAATCCATACTCTGGGGCATACGTATCCCGAGGATACTTACAGCGTTCATAGTCGGGGCAGGGCTCACGATCTGCGGGATACTGATGCAGGCTCTGACAAAGAACCCGCTGGCAGACCCGTATGTCCTGGGCATATCACAGGGCGCTTCAGCAGGAGCGGTATCTGTCATAATGTACGGATACCTGAACTTCCTGGGGCCGTACGGCAGGATGGTCGGAGCTTTCGCCGGAGCTGTAATATCTATCATGCTCGCGATGAAGATAGCGTCTATCCGGAACAAGATCACAGCCACGCAGCTGGTGCTCGCCGGTATAGCCGTATCTGCTCTCTTCGGAGCGATAACGAACTTCATGATATATCATACCAAGACAGGTTCTGATAAGGTAAAGACCGCAACTTACTGGATGATGGGATCGCTGAACGGATCAAGCTGGAGGATGCTGATGTACGCGACTATCGCTTTTGTCATCTGCCTCATAGCCATCGTGCTTTTGTCGAGGAAGCTCGACGTGCTTCTCCTCGGGGAAGAAGTCGCGGTGACTGTGGGCGTGGATACCGACAAGCTGAAGATCGTGATAATCTTCCTGTCGACTCTTCTGACAGGCGTGATCGTCTCGATCAGTGGAACCATCGGATTTGTGGGGCTTACAATACCGCATATCACGAGGTCCATCGTCGGCACCAGGCATGTGAAGCTGATACCGGCTTCGATCCTGGTAGGCGGCACGTTCCTCGTAGTCGCGGATATGATCTCCAGAGTCATCGTGAGGCCGGAAGAGCTTCCGATAGGAGTGGTGTCCGCGTTCTTCGGCGCGCCGTTCTTCCTGTATCTGATACGTAAATCACATGGTAAATTCGGAGGCTGATCATGAAACTGGAAGTAAAAGATATTACATACTCCATTGATCAGAAACTGATCGTTGAAGGAGTCAGCCTCGGGATCAAAGAAGGTGATTTCGTAGGCTTGATAGGCCCGAACGGATGCGGGAAGTCCACGCTGCTCAAGAATATCTACAGAGTGTATAAGCCGGATTCAGGGACGGTGTATATCGATGGAAGAGAGCTGAATGAGATGACGAGCCGTGAGATCGCCAGGGAAATGTCGGTCATGCAGCAGGAGAACAACGTTGAGTTCGACATGACTGTATACGACATGGTGATGCTCGGGAGGTTCGCTCATCAGAATCTCTGGAACAACGATAAGATCCGAGAGAAGAAGATCGTCGAGGACGCTATTAAGGAAGTCGGAATGGAAGGCTACGAAGACCGGAGCTTCCTTTCCCTTTCTGGAGGAGAAAAGCAGAGGACGCTTGTGGCCAGGGCGCTGGTGCAGCAGGCGAATCTGATAATTCTGGATGAGCCTACGAATCATCTTGACATAGGCTACCAGTACCAGATAATGAACATCCTTAAAGCGCAGGATCTTACGGTATTCTCATCGATACACGACATGAATATCGCGGCGTGCTACTGCGATAAGATCATAATGATGAAGAGCGGTCACATAGTTAAAGTAGGCACTCCGGAGGAGATCATGGTTCCGGCCATGATCAAGGAACTCTTCGGAGTGGACACCGAGATAACAGAAAATCCGGTCACAGGGAAGCCGAATGTTATATTCCTTCCCGAGATACCGGAAGGCCTTCTCTAATAGGACAGCACCTATTATTTAAAGAGCGGCGGCCAGCGTAAAAAACCGGCCGCTGCTTTTTGCTGCGGCGGGACGTTCCTTTGAGGATCCAGTCGTAAACATTTTTGACAACGGGGAACGGGGATGCCGCGTCAGGGACGCGGCGTGTTTTTTTGACCTTGGCTAAAGTTATACATTTTTGAGCAGATTTCAGTATTAAAATGTATAACTTGTTGCTCTGCAAATTCGCCAGCGTAGGCTTTAGAAGGCAAAAACAGCGGAGAACGCCTGAAAGTGTTCTTCGGCTGGAACAATATGCCGCTTTTCATCCGGTTTCAGCATTGTATCAAGCATGTTTGTAGAACCGGTTATACATCAACGCGCCTATTTCAGGTAAAGAATGTATAAAAATGCCCAACTTGATCAAACATGGCTTTTCTCATCAATTTTCTTGTAATGCATTTTAAATGAACTTAGTATATTGACAGGAAGCAGAGCTTTTGATGATGAAGAGGTACGGAATGGATAAAGAAGAGCTGCATGAGCTGGTATCGGAGAGCAAAGGGAATGAGAAGAACATATGCCAGATATATGCGATAAAAGACGGTAGGACAGTATATGACGACTGCTGGCATGGCTTTGGTACGGATGACGCGGTCAATGTCATGTCTGTAACAAAAAGTGTGATGTCGGTCCTTACGGGTATCGCGATCGACAGAGGATATATAGAAAGTGTCGATCAGAAGGTGCTCGATTTCTTTCCGGACTATACCGTGAAGCGGGGTGAGAAGACTATCTATGATGTGACTCTCCGCCATCTGCTGACGATGACTGCTCCGTACAAATACCGTCATGAGCCGTGGGTGAAAGTCTGCACTTCTTCTGACTGGACAAAGGCGGCGCTTGATCTTCTTGGAGGAAGGAAAGGTATCACAGGAGAATTCAAATACGCGACACTCGGGATACAGATCCTTGCCGGGATACTTGAAAACGCTGCCGGGATGAAGTGTATAGATCTTGCGAATGAATATCTTTTTTCTCCGCTCGGGATCCCGGCGCACAGGATGCACGGCGACAGCTCAAAGGAGGATCAGCTTGCCTACCTCATGAATAAAGGCCCTCGGGAGGCCGAATGGTATTCTGACCCAAAAGGCATAGTCACAGCAGGGTGGGGCCTTTGTCTGTCAGCCCACGATCTGGCTAAGATCGGGTGGATGCTCGCTGACGGCGGTATGTATGACGGAAGGCAGGTGGTATCAAGAGGATGGATCTCTCAGATGACATTCCCTGCTCAAGCGCTGGGAAAGAATTTCGGGGATATGTATTACGGCTATCTGTGGTACACGCCTGATATAAAGAGGCCGGTGTTTGCCGCGATGGGTGACGGCGGAAACCTCATATATGTAAATACAGAGAAAAGGATCACGGTA
>JAZUNH010000050.1:0-3210 GCA_045604065.1 Anaerovoracaceae bacterium | reverse complement strand
TACGCGAGGAAGCACTACGCCCAGGACATGATAATAAAAGAGCTTGAGGAAGTGTACCGGGAAGCTTTGAAAGCCTGACATAAAGCACCTGCGGGCTGTTGATTTTCAGCCCGTTTTGCGTTAAAATAAATCAATTACAACAGAATGTTTTTCTATGCAAAAAGGAGGAAAAAATGGCCCGTTTCTTTAAAGAACCTTCAAGAACATTCAGCGAGTATCTTCTTGTACCGGGATACACGTCCAAAGACTGTATTCCTGAGAAAGTTTCGCTGAAGACACCTATCACGAAATTCAAAAAAGGCGAGGAACCTGCGCTTGTAGCAAATATCCCACTGGTATCCGCGGTAATGCAGGCAGTATCTGACGATAAGATGGCTGTCGCGCTTGCCAAGGAAGGTGGGATTTCGTTTATCTACGGTTCCCAGACGATAGAAGACGAGGCGGCGATGGTGCGCCGCGTAAAGGATTATAAGGCCGGGTTCGTGAGGAGCGACAGCAACCTGCGCCCTGACCAGACGCTTCAGGACGTACTCGACATCAAAGCTGAGAAAGGCCATTCGACTATAGCGATAACCGAGGACGGCACCGCTGAGAGCAGGCTGGTCGGACTCGTTACGAGCCGCGACTACAGAGTTTCGCGCATGGATCCGTCGACTAAGATCAGCGAGTTCATGACACCGTTCGACAAGCTGGTATACGGCGAGGACGGCATTTCGCTTTCCGAAGCGAACGACATACTCTGGGAGAACAAGCTTAACGCTCTCCCTATCATCGACAAAGAGCAGAGGCTCGCGTACTTCGTGTTCAGAAAGGACTACGATAGCCATAAGAGCCATCCGAATGAGCTCCTCGACGAGAACAAGAGATATGTGGTGGGTGCCGGCGTCAACTCAAGAGACTATAAAGAGCGCATACCTGCACTGGTAGAGGCGGGCGCCGACGTTCTCTGCATCGACTCGTCAGAAGGATATTCCGTATGGCAGTCTGATACACTGGCGTGGGTAAGAGAGAAAAACGGCGACAAGGTCAAGACCGGAGCAGGGAACGTAGTTGATAAGGAAGGATTCAACTTCCCCGCGGAAGCGGGAGCCGACTTCATCAAGATCGGTATCGGCGGCGGCTCCATCTGCATCACAAGAGAACAGAAAGGTATCGGAAGAGGCCAGGCTTCAGCCGTTATAGACGTTGCGGAAGCAAGGGACGAGTACTTTGAGAAGACGGGAGTATACATCCCGATCTGTTCGGACGGCGGGATCGTATACGACTATCACATGACGCTCGCGCTTGCCATGGGAGCAGACTTCCTGATGCTCGGAAGATATTTCGCGAGATTCGATGAGTCACCGTCCAACAGGCTGAACATAAACGGCAACTACGTCAAGGAATACTGGGGCGAAGGTTCCAACAGGGCCAGGAACTGGCAGCGCTATGACCTCGGAGGAGACGGCGGCAAGATGAAGTTTGAAGAGGGCGTTGACTCCTACGTACCATATGCCGGCGGACTTCATGAGAACGTGGAAGTCTCGCTGAATAAAGTAAAGTCGACAATGTGCAACTGCGGAGTGACGAACATACCGGATCTCCAGAAGAACGCGAAGCTTACGCTCGTATCGGCGACATCGATCGTAGAGGGCGGAGCGCACGACGTGATCCTGCGTGACTCGTCACAGAACACCATCAGATAGACACTGACTGAAAGGAGCTAGCTTTGAACCAGGAGTTGATCATCGTACTGGATTTCGGCGGACAATACAACCAGCTGATCGCAAGACGTGTCCGTGATATGAACGTGTACGCTGAAGTGATGCCGTACAGGACTCCTCTTGAGGGCCTTGTGGCGAGGAAGCCTAAGGGGATCATCCTGACAGGCGGGCCGAACAGCGTATACGATCCGGAGTCGCCGCATTATGACAGGGCGCTCTTCGATACGGATATTCCTGTGCTTGGGATCTGCTACGGGTCTCAGCTCATGGCGTATACACTCGGCGGGAAGGTCGAGTCTGCCAAGGTGAGCGAGTACGGAAAGACAGAGATAGATATAGACAAGACAGGGAAGCTCTTCGGAAACGTACAGGAAAAAACGATAGGGTGGATGAGCCATACCGACTACATCGCAGAGCCGCCTGAAGGGTTCAGGATCACAGCGAGCACTTCGGTATGCCCTGTAGCCGCGATGGAAGATGTAGAGCATGCTCATTATGCCGTGCAGTTCCATCCGGAAGTCACACATACAGTCGAGGGCAATAAGATCCTCCGCGCGTTCGTCTTTGACGTATGCGGATGCAGCGGAGACTGGAAGATGGACAATTTCGTGGAGAAGACGATCGAGGACATCAAGGCCAAAGTCGGAGACGGCAAGGCTCTGTGCGCGCTGTCGGGCGGCGTTGATTCGTCAGTCGCGGCGGTACTCATGTCAAAGGCGATAGGCAAGCAGCTCACTTGCGTTTTCGTGGATCACGGCCTGCTGAGAAAATATGAAGCGGACGAAGTTGATAAGGTGTTCGGGCCGGAAGGCCCGTACGACCTGAACTTTGTACATGTGGACGCGCACGAGAGATTCTACAGGAAGCTGGAGGGCGTGACCGAGCCGGAGAAGAAGAGAAAGATCATAGGCGAGGAATTCATCCGTGTATTTGAGGAAGAAGCAAAGAAGATCGGCGCGGTGGATTATCTCGTGCAGGGTACGATCTATCCTGATGTCATCGAGAGCGGGCTTGGAAAGTCAGCCACGATCAAATCACATCACAACGTAGGCGGGCTTCCTGAACATGTCGACTTCAAGGGACTGATAGAGCCGCTGCGCATGCTGTTTAAGGATGAAGTCAGGAAAGCCGGGCTTGAGCTCGGTATACCTGAAAACCTGGTGTTCCGCCAGCCGTTCCCTGGACCGGGCCTCGGGATAAGGATCATCGGCGAGGTAACGCCTGAGAAGGTCAGAATGGTACAGGACGCTGACTATATCTACAGGGAAGAGATCGCGAAGGCGGGTCTTGACAGAGAGATCAACCAGTATTTCGCGGCTCTTACGAACGTAAGGTCAGTCGGCGTCATGGGAGACTTCAGGACATATGATTACGCGATCGCGCTGAGAGCGGTCAGGACGTCAGACTTCATGACGGCGGAATCGGCGGAGATCCCTTGGGACGTCCTGAAGAAGATAACGACAAGGATCGTGAACGAGGTGGATAACGTGAACAGGGTGTTCTACGA
>JAZUNH010000049.1:0-41242 GCA_045604065.1 Anaerovoracaceae bacterium | reverse complement strand
TATTTGATATCCCTTCGAACAATGGAGTATCAGCTGGTACCAGCACCGCCTTCATTGACACGATCGCGACCTCCAGCTGCGACGCGTCAGGTTCACGTGTCGTCAGTTTCTGGAGCAAAAGCCCCGGCACGCTTATTATCTCCACGAATCTGTTTGTCGACCTGCCTGCCCACTGAAGGACCTCATACGAGATCGCGGCGACGACAGGTATCAGTACAATCCTTGAGATTATACGCATCGCAAGGTTCGGCCATCCAAGAAGCGAGAACAGTATCAGACTGATTACCATTACGAACATCAGGAAGCTCGTCCCGCATCTCGGATGCAGACGGACGAATCCCTTCGCGTTCTCCGGCGTGAGCTCCAAACCGTTCTCATAGCAGTGGATCGTCTTATGCTCGGCTCCGTGATACTCGAACACGCGGCGGATATCCTTCATGTTGGATATGGCCGCTATATATCCTATGAACATCGCGATCCTGAGAAGCCCTTCTATGAGATTCAGGGCGACGACGCTCTTCACGGCTCCTGACAGCGCGTTCACGACGACTGTCGGAAGGAGTATGAACACTCCGACAGACACCGCTATCGCGAACATTACGGAAAGCGTCAGCATGATGTTCCACGCCGCCTTTTTGCCTAACGTCTTCTCAAGGAATCCCGGCTTCTCTTCTTCTTTGTTCTCTTCTTCCTCTTCCGTAAAATACTCAAGTACATCTGCAGAATACGTGAGGATCCTTGTGCCGAGGAAAAGAGACATGACAAAGGATACGATCCCCCTTATGAACGGAAGTCTGGCGAAGCCTGACCGTCCCGGGTTCTTCTCTGTCTTCAGGAATATTCTGTTATCCGGAAGACGCACCGCGACCGCCGTCCTTTCAGGGCCGCGCATCATCACGCCTTCCATGACTGCCTGTCCCCCTGTCTTGGTCGGGCAGGCGTCCTTTATGAATATCTTGCTGAAATCCATGCTGTTTCTTTCCCGTTTATGCAAATACTTTCTTTATTACTTCTATAAAATTGGCGTTTGACTTGGTCATGGCGAGGTTGTCGACTATCTCTTCCGTGACTTCCGACGCCGGCCTGTTGGCCATAGCCTTTCTCATCGTCCATATCGCTCCGAGCTCGTCCTGAGTCATGAGGAGCTCCTCGCGCCTCGTTCCGGACTTGCTTATGTCTATCGCAGGGAATATCCTTCTCTCCTGCATCTCTCTCGAGAGGTGGAGCTCCATGTTGCCCGTTCCCTTGAACTCTTCGAAGATCATGTCGTCCATGCGGCTTCCCGTATCGATAAGGGCAGTCGCGAGTATCGTGATGCTCCCGCCTTCCTCCAGGTTCCTCGCAGCCCCGAAGAATCTCTTAGGGCCGAACAGGGCCGCCGGGTCCAGTCCTCCGGAAAGGGTTCTTCCGGACGCAGGAACGACCAGGTTATATGCTCTCGCGAGCCTTGTGATACTGTCGAGCATGATAACGACGTCGCGTCCGTGCTCGGCAAGCCTCTTGGCTCTCTCAAGCACCATCTCAGCCACCTTTACATGATGCTCCGGCTGCTCGTCGAATGTCGAGTAGATCACCTGGCCTCCGTTAAGGGAGCGCTTCATGTCGGTCACCTCTTCAGGACGCTCGTCTATGAGGAGAGCGATCAAGTCTATATCCTCATATTTGCTCTCTATGGCGTTCGCTATGTTCTTAAGGAGCGTAGTCTTGCCCGCTTTAGGCGGAGCCGCTATGAGTCCTCTCTGTCCTTTCCCGATAGGGGCGATCAGGTCGATCAGCCTGGTCGCGAGCTGCTGCCTCGTCGTCTCAAGAGTCAGCCTCTCCGTAGGGAATATAGGGGTGAGGTCCTCGAACCTCGGCCTCTTGATCGCCGCGCCCGGATCCTCTCCGTTGACCTTGGTCACAAACAGAAGCGCGCCGAACTTCTCGCCCTGCTTAGGCTTTCTCGCTATACCGAATATCTCGTCTCCCGTCTTAAGGTTGAATCTCCTGATCTGTGTCGGGGACACGTAGATATCCTTGCTGCTTGTAAGGAAATTGTCGAACCTCAGAAAGCCGAACCCGCCGTCCGCTATATCGAGTATGCCGGTAACGTCATACTTGCCCGACTCTTTCTGGGTGGATTCCTTCATATCTTCAGGCTCTCTGCTGTCCTCAGGCGATTCTTCCGCTTCGCCGCCTGACTCTGCCGCCGTATCCGTTTCGCTTCCCGCCTTTTCATCATCAGCGTCCGCTGCGTCTGACACGGCTGCCTGTATATCAGGATCCTCCTGCTTCTTGAACTTGCCGAGAGCTCCGGAAGCCTTCAGCTTCTCCTCAGCCTCTTTTATCTCGTCCTGCATCTTCGCCTCAGCTGCTGACAGCTTTCTCTTCGCGCGCGTATACGCTTTGCTAGCGTTCGCCGCTTTCTCCATACGCTCTTCCTGTGTCAGGCCCTTGAACGCCTCGTTCTCATCATCGTCAAATCTCGACGCAAAACCATCAGGGACCTCAAGGATCTCCTCGTCTGTCACTTCTTCTTTCTTTCTTCCTGGCATAATGCTACCGGCGTATGATACGCCTATCCTTTCTTTCTGATCAAAAACCCGGGATACCGCCTGCCGATCAGCCGGCGGATCGTGCATGGAAATGCACTGGATGTTTAAACTACGCTACTAATCTACTATATTCCGGCGGTGTTGTCAATGCAAACCAAAAAAGGGAGCCCCGGAGGGCTCCCTCTGATCTCATCTTCCGCTCTTCTCCGCGGCGGCTTTCACGAACTCCCTGAACAGAGGATGCGCGTGGTTCGGACGGCTCTTAAGCTCCGGATGATACTGGACTCCCACGTGGAACCTGTTCGCAGGCACAGCCACCTGTTCGACCAGCCTTCCGTCAGGAGAAGTCCCGCATATCTCCATCCCGCAGGATTCAGCCTTCTCGCGGTAATCGTTGTTGAACTCGTACCTGTGGCGGTGACGCTCCGAGATATCGTTCTTTCCGTATATCTTCTCCAGCAGCGTCCCCTCCTTTATCCTGCACGGGTACGCGCCGAGACGCATCGTTCCCCCGAGAGGGATGTCGCCGTGCTGGTCAGGCATCAGGTCGATCACCTTATGCGGGCAGTCAGGATCGAACTCGCCGGACCCCGCGTCCTTTATCCCGCAGGCGTTCCTCATGAACTCCATTACCGATATCTGCATGCCGAGGCATATACCGAGATAAGGGATGTCATGCCTTCTCGCGTATCCCGCAGCGGCTATCATCTCCTCGATGCCGCGGTCTCCGAATCCGCCTGGAACGAGTATCCCGTCGATACCTCCAAGCACCTTCTCAAGAGATTCTTCCGTGAGCTCTCCCTTATCGTCTCTCAGGTCTTCAGCCTCTATCCACTCTATCTCAGGCGTCACGTTGTTCTCGAACCCGCCGTGCTTTATCGCTTCCGCGACTGACAGGTAAGCGTCGTGGAGCTTTATGTACTTGCCGACGATGCCGATCCTGACTACAGGGCCGCCGGCTTTGATGCGGTCTACCATCTCTTCCCATTCCTGCATGTCGCACGGGCCTGCGTTGATCCCGAGCTCGCGGCATACTATCCACGAGAGCTTGGCGCGCTCCAGCATGAGAGGCGCCTCGTAAAGCACCGGCAGCGTTATGTTCTGTATCACGCAGTCAGGCTTCACGTTGCAGAACATGGAGATCTTGTCCAGGACCGACTGGTCTATCTCCTCGTCAGCCCTCAGGATTATGATATCCGGCGAGATCCCGATGCTCTGCAGTTCCTTTACAGAGTGCTGCGTCGGCTTCGACTTATGCTCGCACGATCCCTGGATATACGGGACGAGCGTGACGTGTATGAAGCAGCAGTTGTTCTTTCCCTGCTCAAGCGACACCTGCCTTATCGCCTCGAGGAACGGCTGGCTCTCGATGTCTCCGACCGTGCCGCCGATCTCCACGATCACGACGTCCGGGTCTCTGTCCCCTGTATTATATATGAAGCTTTTTATCTCGTCCGTGATATGCGGTATCACCTGCACGGTGTTCCCGAGGTATTCGCCCTTACGCTCCTTGTTCAGCACGTTCCAGTAGACTTTACCCGAGGTGATGTTAGAGTACTTATTCAGGCTCTCGTCGATGAAGCGCTCGTAGTGGCCGAGGTCGAGGTCCGTCTCCGCCCCGTCGTCCGTGACAAAGACTTCGCCGTGCTGTATCGGGCTCATGGTGCCCGGGTCCACGTTGATGTACGGATCCAGCTTCTTCGACATTACCTTAAGGCCTCTCGCCTTGAGGAGCCTGCCGAGCGATGCCGCCGTTATACCTTTTCCGAGTCCGGACACTACTCCTCCTGTAACAAAAATGTACTTCTTCATATGGACACCTCCAACAAAAAAGACAAGGCCGGGGGCGAGAGTGAGAACCTAACCATAAGGCCTCTTTAATGCCCTTTCCTCGTCTTTGTGCACAAATTTTTACAGTAGATATTATATGGCAGCCGTCATGTGAATTCAATGTCCTGACGTAAGAAAACACGCTCCGAAAGTGTACAAAAAATGTGCATGATAAAAGGCCTCCCGGCGTCCCGGAAGGCCTTTCTTCTCTTTCTTTCCGCCGGGCCTTAAGACCTGGCTTTCATGACGCTATCTGCTGTAATCGTAGAATCCCGCGCCTGTCTTCATTCCGAGCTTTCCGGCTCTTACCATCTTCTTGAGGAGGATGGATGGCCTGTACTTGCTGTCGCCAAACTCTGTGTAGAGTGTGTTCATGATGGCAAGGCATACGTCCAGTCCGATGAGGTCGCCCAGAGCGAGAGGTCCCATTGGGTGGTTGCAGCCGAGCTTCATGGCTGTGTCGATATCCTCTGCGGAAGCGATGCCCTCGTTGAGGATCTCGATAGCTTCATTGATCTCCGGGATCAGGATCCTGTTTACTACGAATCCAGGAGCTTCCTTTACCTGTACAGGTGACTTTCCAAGCTCTGCGGCAAGATCTGTAACAGTCTTGTTTGTCTCTTCTGATGTCAGAAGGCCATTGATGATCTCAACGAGCTTCATAGCCGGAACAGGGTTGAAGAAATGCATTCCGACAACTTTGTCAGGCCTTGATGTAGCCATTGCGATCTCTGTGATGGAAAGTGAAGATGTGTTGGAAGCGAGGATGCAGTCAGGTCCTACGAGCTCGTCGAGCTCTTTGAACAGAGCCTTCTTGGCGTCCATGTTCTCAGCAGCCGCCTCGATGATGAGGTCTGCGTCCTTAACGCCAGCGATATCTGTCGTGCCTGTGATCAGAGCCATAGCGGCGTCTTTGGCGTCTTCTGCGATCTTCTCTTTGGCAACGAGCTTGGCAAGGCTCTTCTCCACCTTCGCGATACCCTTATCTACAGACTCCTGATGTCTTGCGTTCATTACGACTTCATGTCCGTGCATTGCGAGTACCTGAACGATGCCGGCTCCCATTGTGCCTGAGCCGATAACTCCTACTTTCATGTTGATTACCTCCTAAGTGTGTTGGTTGAAACCTTTGCAAAGTTTTCAGCCCCTTGAGGGGCTGACTTAATTGTACCACAAGCGGGTGGAATGTAAAGATAATTATTTAACAAGATCACCTGATGAGCGAGCTCAGCGTCTCGTAAAGAAGAGCCGGTTCTATCGGCTTTGAGAGATGCGCGTTCAGTCCCGCCTGAAGACTGCGCTGTACGTCCTCGTCAAAAGCGTTGGCGGTAAGAGCGATCACAGGTATGGTTTTCGCGTCTTCCCTGTCCATCGCGCGGATCGCTCCGGTCGCCTCCAGGCCGTCCATCTCCGGCATGCGCATATCCATAAGGATCGCGTCATAGTATCCCGGGTCATGGTCTTCAAACAGCTTAACGGCGATCTTCCCGTTTTCCGCCACATCCGCGCTGATGCCCTTCTGTGAGAGCAGCACAATGAGGATCTCCGCGTTCACGGCCACGTCTTCAGCGACAAGGACTCTCCTGCCTGTAAGATCCTTCTCCGCCATATCCGGCACGGCTTCCCGGGCCGCCCCGCCGCCTTCTGTCTTTTCTGCCGCTCCGTCTGCCTCGCCGAGAGTAAGCTTGACTTTGAACGTGGTGCCCTTCCCCTTCTCGCTCTCGACATCTATCTGTCCGTTCATCAGCTCGACCAGGCTCTTTGTTATCGACATGCCGAGGCCTGTGCTTCCGTATCTGTTCGTGCCCGCCGGGTCTTCCTGGCTGAACGCGTCGTACATGTGCTCTATATATTCCTCGCTCATGCCAATGCCTGTGTCGCTTATCACAAAGCTCAGCACCGCTTTCCGGTCATATCGCGGCCCCTCTTCAACAGTAAAGCTGACGGTACCGCCTTCTGGCGTGAACTTCACGGCGTTGCCGAGGATATTTATCAGGATCTGCTTGAGCTTCATCGCGTCGCCGACATAGCGGTCGTCGATATTTCCGCGGACTTTGTAAACATATTCGAGGCCTTTGTCCCTGCACTGGCCCCCGATCATCGTGTTCACCTGCTCTATGCTGTCGGCAAAGGAGAATTCCTCGTCCAGCAATGGCATGCGCCCGGATTCGATCCTGCTCATGTCAAGTATGTCGTTTATTATATCCAGCAGGTGCCTTGCGGAGACTCCGATCTGTTCGAGGAGTCCCTTGACTTTGTCGCTGGCAGTAGGCTCATTCAGCGCGATATTGTTCAGCCCGATTATCGCGTTCATCGGAGTCCTGATCTCGTGGCTCATGTTTGACAGAAACGCCGTCTTTGCCTTACTGGCTCTTTCTGCTTCATCCAGAGCGTCCATCAGAGCCTCCCTGCTTTCTGACAGCTCCTTCTTCTGCCGTCTGTCGCGTTCGAGCGCTTCCTCAAGCTCTCTCCTGTATTCTTCCTTTTCGCCTTCTACAACAAAGCTGTGCAGCACGCAGCTTCCAAGCATGTATCCCATCGCGTAGAATGGAAGCAGCGGATAGAACAGCTGCACCGCGATGAAGATGACCATGGATATTCCGAACAGCCCTACAGCCAGGTGACGATACTTATTCGCGCCCGCTTTCTTTGACGTTGCCGCCAGAGTGTATACCGATGTGAGCAGGAACAGTATTATCTGGATCGCCAGGGTGACGTATCTCACGCTGCCCGCGTGATACGCGCCCTCGTCGTCGAACCAGAACACGACCGGATAGAAGATGTTCACCGCTATGACGATGACCTCAAAGACGAGGAACAGCACGCCCGCGTAATGCAGGGATCTGCCGAAGAGATTATCCTCGTTAAGATATGATACGACATACCGCGTCCAGAGCATTACAGCCGCCGCCATCGCGATAAAGTGCACTGTCGTATCAACAAAAAGAACAGCTGTGAGCCGATTTGCTTCCAGAATGCCCCACAGCAGGTCCGTAACATAATAGCTCATTACTCCCATGAGGAAGTAACGGTAGTTACGATCGACCTGCCTGGTCTCTGTCTCACCGCTGTTCCATAATATATCGCGATTTATGATAAGCAGTATGATAGCTGCAAGTATCCCTATTATCGAATATGTCATATCAAAACCGCAGTCCTTGTTTCAAGGAACTCTTTTCTTTAATTGTTATACAGGTTCGTAGTCACGTACTCAGGATCGCACGTCGCGTCGATCCCGAGAGCCTTGAGCGTCTGCTCATCCCTGTCGGAAAGTATAGCCGTGCAGTGCGCCCTGCATCCTGAAAGCTCGGTAAGCTTCTCGGCAGCGAGCTTGGCCGCCGGATTTCTGGTGGTCGATATGGTAAGAGCTATCAGGATCTCCTCGCAGTTCAGGCTGGTCTTTTCAGAAGCCAGGGCCTCTGTGTTCAGCCGCTGTATGGATTCGAGCACGTCAGGCGCTATCAGCATCGTATCGTCATCCATGCCCGCAAGGTATTTGATGCTGTTCAGTATCGCCGCGGCAGCCGCGACCATGCGCCTCGAGCTCCTTCCGGTTATCATCCTGCCGTCAGGCATCTCCACCGCCATGGCGACGACGTTCTCATATCTCTTCCTGTCCTCGCCTCTCTTCTCTTCGACTTTCGCCCTGGCAGGCTCCACGCATTTCCTGTCCTCAGGATATGCGCCAACGTCGTCCATGAGCAGTCTGGATCTCTCGAGAGTCTCTTCTCCGATCTTGCCCTTCTTGTAGTCGACTTCCGCGATGAAATATCTCCTGATGATCTCCTGGACGGCCGCGTACCTGCAGACCTCGTCGTTCACTATGCCTGCCTTGGCGCGGTTCACGCCCATGTCGGTCGGCGATCTGTACTCGGATTCTTTGCCCGTGATCTTCTCGATGATCCTCTTGACGACCGGAAAGACTTCCATATCGCGGTTATAGTTCACAGCCGTGACTCCGTATGCCTCGAGGTGATACGAGTCGAGCTGGTTCACATCCTTAAGGTCGGCCGTCGCCGCCTCGTAGGCGATGTTCACAGGATGCTTCAGCGGAAGGTTCCAGATCGGGAACGTCTCGAACTTGGCGTATCCCGCCTTGACCCCGCGGAGGTTCTCATGATAGAGCTGGGAGAGGCTCGTCGCGAGCTTCCCGCTTCCTCCTCCCGGGCCGGTCACGACCACGAGCGGCTTGGAGACCTCGATATAAGGGTTGGCTCCGTAGCCTTCGTCGCTTACGATAGTATCGACGTCGCTCGGATATCCCTTGGTGAAGAAATGCTTATACGTTTTGATCCCGCGGCGCTCGAGCTTGTTGATGAACATGTTCACGGCGTCGACGTCCTGATATCTCGTCACCACGACGCTGTTTATGTCGAGGTCGTATTTCCTGAACGTATCGATGAGCCTCAGTACCTCCAGATCGTATGTGATGCCGAAATCCTGCCTGGTCTTGTTCGTCGTGATAGCGCCCGAGTATATGCAGATTATGATCTCCACCTGATCCTTGAGGTTCTGGAGAAGCTTGATCTTGGCGTTCTCGTCGAATCCCGGGAGCACCCTCGCGGCGTGCTTGTCATGTACGAGCTTACCGCCGAATTCCATATACAGCCTGTCATGATCTCCGGAGTTGATCCTTTCCCTGATGTACTCGGACTGCTCCTTCATGTACTTTTCCGCGTCAAAGCCAATTTCCCGCATTGTCGTTCCTTTCTCTATACCGATCCCTGTACAGCCCAGAGCACTGTGGTAAGAAGCATCGTTGCCGCTACCGCGAAAACGATTATCCTTGCGATCAGCTGGTTCCTTTTCCTGTTCTTATTCAAAGCTTCCCTCCGTAACTTCTATACTCAGCTCGTTTCTTCCTTCCACCTCGCCGTCAAGGCTCACGTGGTAGTCTATGTTAACGTGCCTGTTTCCTTTTTCGTCAAGCCTGTTGATGACTTTATCCGTAAGTATCTCCATGTCCATGAATCCGAAAGGCGTCTCGTACCGGCTCGTGAACCTCTTTCCGCTCTGGAACTCCATGACTGTTCCGTCCTCGAGATCCTCGCCGACTCTCTTCATCTTCACGTAGTCGCCCTTCAGCGTAAGGCTCGTCTTGCAGCCCGGGAACCCGGAGAACTCGCTCTCATCGTACTCGAGGTGCGTCTCTCCGTCGTTTTCGTACATCTTGCCCTCGGTCACGAACTCCATCTTCTCCTCGGGCTTATCACCTTCGAACTGTCTCCCTGTTATTTTTAGCATTATATCTTTCATATCCATATCCCACGATCCTTTCGATCAGCTCTGTGAACGGGACGCCCGCCACCTTCCACAGTGTCGGGAACATGCTGTATTTAGTGAACCCCGGGATCGTATTGATCTCGTTCAGGTAGATGTTCCCCGTTCCGTTCTCTATCATGAAGTCAACTCTCGCGAAGCCTTCGCAGTCGATCACCTGATACGCCTTCGCGGCGATCGCCCTGATCTCCTGCACCGTCTCATCCGGCACGTTCTCCGCGGGGACCGTGACCACAGTCCCGACGTTCCCGGAATATTTCGCCTCATAGTCGTAGAAATCGTTCCCGGCTACTATCTCCCCTATGCCGGTAACGAGAGGCGTCTCATTTCCGATGACTCCGCACTCGACTTCACGTCCGTCTATTCCTCTCTCTATTATTATCCTCTTGTCATATCTCGCGGCTGTCTTAAGTCCGTCTCTCAGCTGCTCGGTGTTTCTTACCTTGGAAATGCCCACGGAAGAGCCCAGATTTACGGGCTTCACGAACATAGGGTAATCGAATTCCTCCTCGCAGACTTTGATCACAGGCTCCGGATCCTCCGTGACCTCTTTCGCCGTGGTGTTCACGAACTCGCAGGTCGGAACGCCCTCGGCAAGGAAGCACAGCTTGGCCGCCTCCTTGTCCATCGCGAGCGCCGACCCCAGCACTCCGCATCCGGCGTAAGGGATGTCCAGCATCTCGAACACTCCCTGGAGCTTTCCGTCCTCGCCGTAAGCCCCGTGCATGATCGGGAGCGCAAAATCGATGAGCTCCGGCAGGTCTCCCATGTTCAAAGGCTCCGCCGCCTTCTCCCAGCTTCCGTCCTCGATATTGTCAGGCGATCCCTCATATCGGAACCACTTTCCTTCCTTGTTTATTCCTATGTATACCAGCTCATGCTTCTCCTTGTCGATCGCTCTGATGACCGCCGCCGCGGAAATGCATGACACTTCATGCTCAGTTGATTTTCCCCCGAAAAATACTCCTATCCTGTCCATTTCAGTTTGCTCCCTTCCAATTGTGTATATATGATATTTTACCATATCTTCGGCTCTTTTTCCGTGATATTCATCAAATGTCACAGTTTTTACACAAAATTTTTACTTTTCTTTTCACACATTTATCATATATCATATGTATAATATAGACATAAAGAATGAAGGAAGAGGGTATTTTTATATGGAAGACAATGAATTTGAAAAGACTGAGACGCTGGAAATAAAGGAAGAAGAGAAAGAGCCGGAAAAGCCTGTCGACGAGGAGAAGGCTGAGGAGATCGCGAGAGCCGCGGCTGACGTGGAGACACAGATGGAGAACGCGGCCGAAAAACTGTCAGCGACAGAAGAGAAGCTTGGAGAGACCGCGGCTTACGCAGGCGGCGCAGCGGCGCCTGAGCCTGAAGCTGCCGGCGATACCGGGGAAGCGGCTTCTGAAGAAGCCACATTCACAGAACAGCCAGACTATTACAGGCGCGCCGAGGAAACATACGAGAGAGAGCGCGAGCAGGCCCGCGAGCAGCAGTACGCGTACGCGGCCCCTTCGTACCAGAGGCAGGCGGAGGCGAAGCATCCGGGATATGTTTCGAAGAGATTCTTCGTGCTCTTCCTGATAATCGCCATGCTCCTTACCATGCTCGCATCGGTCGGGATCGGAGCGGCGTTCACTACATATCTGAACAACAAGACCGTGGCTGAAGGAAGCGGCCACGCGACGGACTATACGCTTTCAACTTCAGATGAATCGCTGTCATACAAGAGCGTTATCAAGAAGGTCCAGGATTCTGTGGTATCTATCGAGACTGAATCGGTCACGAACGACATGTGGATGCAGAACTATGTCACACAGGGCGCCGGAAGCGGAGTCATCATCCAGGACAACGGCTACATCATCACATGCGAACACGTTATCTCAGGCGCGAGGAAGATAAAGGTCACTCTGAACAACGGAGATGAGTACAGCGCCAAGATCGTCGGAGCGGACGCGGGTAACGATATCGCTGTGATCAAGGTCGACGCCAAGAACCTTCAGGAAGCGGAATACGGCGACAGCAGCAAGCTTGAAGTAGGAGATCAGGTCATAGCGATCGGAAATCCTCTGGGAACACTTTCAGGAACGGCTACGACCGGTATCGTATCCGCTCTTAACAGAAATCTTACGATAGACAACAGGACGCTCAACCTGCTCCAGACAGACGCGTCCATCAACCCGGGCAATTCCGGCGGCGGCATGTTCGACGCGTCAGGAAACCTGATCGGTATCGTAGAAGCGAAGTCCACAGGATCCGACATCGACGGACTCGGCTTCGCCACGCCTATCAACAAGGCTGCGAAGATCGCCAAGGACATCATAAAGACCGGCGGAGACGTCAACGAAAGATCCGGCTCAGGTAAGTCCGAGAACAGAGCTCTGATAGGGATCATGGTGTCCGCGGTGGACGACATGACTGCCCAGCAGTTCGGATACTCACACGGCGGGCTTCTCGTGAAATCGGTATCAAGCGAGGAAGCAATGGATGCCGGCCTCAGGGCAGACGATATCATCTTCAAGGCCGACGGCAAGCGCATCACCAGCAACGACGAGCTGTACGCCATCCTCGGAGACAAAAAGCCGGGAGACAAGATCAAGCTCACGGTAGCGAGAAGCAACGGAAAGGATTACGACATAACGACTAAACTGGTCAGCGGGAACTAAGCGCTGACATGGCTGACATATATTTTGACCCCCCTCAGAATATATGAAAGTTCACGAAAGGACTTCTGTAAGAAGAGACCTTCCGTGAAGACAGAATAACAGCGGCAGATCCGATATGGATCTGCCGCTGTTTGATTTGCATCAGAAATCTTATAACGCTTCTTATATTATTTACACATTACAGTTCCGGAATGATCGCCAGGAACTCTGCTTTTCTCTTCCCTGTTTTATCAAAGATCCTGAACCATGCATTTACGGGACCATTCTCATTGACCAGGTTGTCCAGATTTCTTTCTGAGATCACAGGCGGGTCGCGGAAATAGTCCTGCTCGATATAATCAATAAACGACACGTGGTTATCATTTATCATGCCGTCGCACAGCCCGCCGTCATAGCGTGATGCATACCGGCTTTCATCCATACCTTCTTCCATAAACAAAGGGAAAAGCGCCATCCTGTCACATTCACCGTCTGAAGATCCTCTTACTATCGTTTCATAACTGAGCTGCGGTATCCTTCCGGTATCAAATCTCCCTTTATTTATACAGATATTGTACTTGTCCCACTGGTACGATGTTAATTCTGTATTCCCCTGCCGGAATTCAGGTTCCTGCCCGTCATTGCTCCAGCTTACTGAATACCCGCTGTCGTTTTTAGATTTAAAGCTGAAATAGTTCAGCCTTTCAAAAGTAACAAAGAAAGGGTTGAAATCAAAAGAACAGTATTTGTCCTCTACAAATATTCCGTCACCGGTCCTTTCCTTAGCTCCGATACGCACGATAACTATGCCGGATTCATGTTTTTCACATGAATAATCTATTCCATCCTGTGTCCTGCCATAAATGGTATAATCTGTCAGTATCTTCTCAACTGTGATCTCCTCTTTGAACGGGCCGTGCTCCTCTGTGATGGTCTGCCCTTTGACCCCGGCTATCTTGAATTCAGTGATCGTCTTGATCTTTGAGAACGAGCCTTTTACCTTGCCGTTTATTCCTCTTACTTTGATGCGCACTTTGGCTTCATCAGCGATCTTACGGGTATATCCATAATATTTTCCGGTCAGTGTCTTTACTTTCTTGAAAGGCCTGTCTCCCTCTTTTACCCATACTTCGTATTTTTTGGCTCTTTTCGCCTTCTTCCAGTAGATATTGATCCAGCTGCCGAAGCATTTGCACGAGCTCATCTTCACAGTCGCCGGCTTTGACGCCGCTTCTGCTTCTGCAGTATTAAATGATACGAAAACAGTCATGATCGTAATAAAACAGATCATAAAGCAAATTGTTCTTGTTATTGTCCTGTACATTTCAGAATACTCCTCATTGATCAGTCTCATGTCAGTTCTCGCTACTTGTACGTCGCGAAAGCCGGTCCTTCCTTTATCACGAAGTCCTTCAGCCTCCTCACGTGGCTGAACGCGACTTTTCTGGCGAGCTCACTGTCTCCAGACATAAGGGCTTCTATTATCTCTCTGTGCTCTGCCGGCATGTTCTTGTAATTAGCCAGGTCCTCATAGTAGAGATATCTGAACCTCAGTACCTGCGTCTGCACGGTACGGACCACCGCGTAGAGCGTTTTGTTGCCGGAAAGCCTGGCTATTCTCTTGTGAAAAGCCTCGTCCGCGCGGATCATGGTATCCATGTCGCCGCTCTCGATCGCGGCCGAGTACCTGTCGGTGAGCTCGAGGAGCTTCTTTTCCTCTGCCTTCGTTATCCTGGACGAAGCGAGATACGCAGCAAGTGCGTCAAGATCTTCTCTTACTGTCAGGGTATCGATCATGTCCTTGACGGAGATCTCTGACGCGATCGCTCCTCTTCTCGGCTCGATCGTGACAAGTCCCTCTTTCCCAAGCTCACGTATCGCTTCTCTTACAGGCGTCCTCGATACACCGAGGTCCGCGGCGAGGTCGATCTCCATCATCCTCGTCCCCGGCCTGATCTTCCCGGTGAGGAGCCTCCTCTTCAGCTGGTCGTAGACCTGCTCTCTCAGCGGCTTGTGGCTCGCATGCTCGTTTGCTTCCATATCGTTCTCCTGCTACAGGTCGGTCCTGGTCCAGTATGCCTCAAGGCCTCTTCCCTGTATCTTTTCCGCGGCTTCCTTCGCCGCCTCCACGGTGCCGAATATGCCGAATACGGTCGGGCCGCTCCCGCTCATGAGCGAAAACTCCGCGCCCGCTTCTGTCATATATTCCTTGAGGTCCGCGACCTCAGGATACTTCTTCAGCGTATACTCCTCGAGGACGTTCACGAAGTCCTCGTAATCTTTCCTTCCCTCTGAAAGGGCCTGCACCAGCCTGTCGTTGTCAGGCCTCGCGGTGATCTCCATTTCATCGATCCCGCTGTACACTTCCTTAGTCGACACGCTGAACCTCGGCTTGGCTATGACCATCCATGACTTCAGCGGCCGTACCGGCGTGAGCTCAGTCCCTCTTCCCACAGCTCTCGCGCAGGAAGACGCCATCGGGTCTTTCTTAAGATATTCCGGGACAGCCTTGTCTGTCCTCGCCTGCCCCATCACGCAGAACGGGACATCCGACCCGAGACCGGCTCCTATGTCCATGAGCTCCCTGAGGCTGAGATGAAGATCCCAGAGTATGTTCAGCGCGTGGATCACCGCGGCGCCGTTCCCGCTGCCGCCGGCAAGTCCTCCCGCGACCGGGATCCTCTTCTTTATGTCAATACAGATCTTCCCCGGGACGGCTTTGTCACCTGCGGCTGATATCATGAGCTCAGCCGCCCGGTACGCCAGATTCCTCCTGTCAACGGGAAGATAATAGCGGTTCGTTCTGACCTCTATATCAAACGAGCCGCTCTCAGCGTCCGGTGAAACCGGCGTGTATTCAACTTCCACGTCATCGTGAAAAGCAAGCTGCTGCATCACCATGTCGACCGTGTGGTAGCCGTCAGCCCTGCACGGCCCGACATCGATGCTGAGATTGATCTTCACGTATGACCTGATATCTACCTTAGGCATATCAGGACCTATTTTCTGCCGCCTTTCTTCTTTTTCTTTCCGTCATCCTTCTTCTCGGACTTCTTCTTGGCGTAGCCCTCGGCCTTTCTCGCCTGTTTCTCGGCTTCGCGCTTCTTAGCTTCAGCCTCGGCCTTGGCCTTGCGGCCTGTCTTGTATGTGGAGCCTGCCGCGGAGATAGGCTGCGGCTTCTTCACGCAGTAGTACTCGCCGTCTCTCTTGGCGTCCTTATCTCTTTCCTTCGGCTCTTCTTTCTTTTCCTTCTTTGCTTTCTTCTCGTGTTCGGCAATGACCTGCTCGACAGATTTACCCGTCAGCTTAGCTTCTTTATACGGGTTGAACGCCTCTTCTTTCTGCTTCATCATCTCGGCAGCCTGCTTCTCGGCGTCTTTCTTGGTCTGGTAGATCGTGAATCCCATCATCGCGACCATCATGCCGATCATGAGGATCATGTAGACCATCATACCTCTTCCCTGGTTCATGGTCGTGAAGCTGATCTTCTGCTCTTCACCGAGAGTGTTTCCCTCATTGTCCCTGAAGTCTGCGTCCAGTATGCAGGTATATTCAGTATCATCCTGGATAGCATTCTTTCCTGTCGCCGGGATCTTCGTTGTGTCTGCGAGGATGAGGACATACGTAGGGTCCTTTTTGTTGTAGTAGATCCTGGAAGGAAGCTCTTTCCCCTCGCTGCTGACGATCCTGTAGGCGTCGGCATTGGCGCTTACAGACTCTTCGTTCCCCACTTCGGTAGTGAAGAATATCTTCACGCAGAGGTTCTCCTTGGTCGTGTTCTTCGCGTCATTCTCAGGCGTCGTGGATTCGATCCTGAAGTCCGCCGCAAAGCAAGGCGTAAGAGTTGTCATGATCATGATGAGCAGTGCTGCAATGATGGTACCGGTTTTCTTCATTATATATTCCTCAGCTTTCTGAAAAAGTCTTTTAATATGCCGCCGCATTCTTCTTCGAGAATGCCTCTCTCGATCCGTATCTGATGGTTGAGGGCTTTGTTCTCCGCTACGTTCAGGACAGAGCCGCAGGCTCCCGCCTTGGGATCGGACGCTCCGATATAGAGCTCCTCTATCCTCGCCCACACCATGGCTCCCGCGCACATTGCGCAGGGCTCGCACGTGACGTACGCAGAACATCCCGGAAGACGCCAGCCCCCAAGCTTCTCCGCCGCTTCACGCAGCGCGTTCATCTCGGCGTGGACCGTCGGGTCCTTCATGGTCTCCGTCAGGTTATGTCCCCTCGCGATTATCTCTCCGCCGCGGACAATGACGCATCCCACAGGGACTTCCCCGAGGTCAAAGGCGGCCTCGGCCTCCTTCAGCGCCTCCCTCATGAACTTCTCTTTTTCTTCTTCCATCATATCAGGATCTTGTATACACTTTTCCGTCATTTAACGAGTATACACCAAAGTTTTCAATGTTTCAAGGCTTCCGGGCAGGCGCATCTTTTTTGCGGTAAAAACCATAGCTGGCTGTGTCTGATCACAAAAAGACCGGCTGAAGAAATGTCCAGCCGGCCTGATATCATTATCTGCATTTACCGCACAATATCTGACCTATAATCCCAGCCACAGTGTGGCGGCTATCGAATATGCGGAGACCATCAAAGCCAGCGGCGCTGCATTTTCATGCTCCCTAAGTCCGATTAATGATCTGACAAGAAAAACGCATCCGACTGCCACTCCAACAGCAGCAGCCGCTATCTCTCCCGCCCCCTCTATCTGATCCGAGAGCGCCATAACGATATATGGAATGAACATTGCTATCGAAGCATAATTTAATGACCAGCTCTTCATATCAATGCCTCCCCGCCCTAAAACAGATAGAAAACGCCGAATATCAAGGCTGTAACAACAACGGCATGCAGAGTTACAACAAAAGCCAGAACGGCTCCGTTTTCATTCTGCTTTGCGCCGCACACTGATCTGTAAAAAAGAAACGCATTCAGTATTTCAAGTATGACGAAAGCTGGCAGCGTCATGCTCCCTTGGCTTTGGCGGCTTATATATTCCATCAAGACCGGCGTAAAAAGCGCCAGCCCGGCGGAGTTTATGTTCAGTTCCTTTAATCTGCTCATTTAGCCCAAGCTCCTTTCGTATTAACCTATACCGGCTTATACTGCACTAATGCATCGACCCAACCGGGTTCTATTACGTATTGAACTATTGCCATCATGATAATTGATACTATAGGAAGCAGCATGAGGACTTTGTATAATTTCATTTCTTTATTGTTTTTATATGCCATGTAACAGATCATGGCACAAAGCACACAGCAAATCATGAGAAACACCAGCATTACGGGTTCTATATCTTCACTTATCATATAGCCTTTCCAGCCGTCTCCGGTGCGGAGAGCATCCAATGAACCGTAGATCTCTAACACTTTTTGAGTAAATAAATATTTAAATAGCACAAAATGCATGATTGGAAAACCCAAAGATAACACTGAACATATTCTTGAAAAACAGATTTGCTTTTTCATAATTCCTGGATCTTACATATCTTATGCGCTGAGCACTGCCATATTTTTCTTAAGCCCTACTTCTTTAGCCAGGTCGTACGGCGTGCGGCCTTTATTGTCTTTCATATTTTTGATCTTATACGGATCGTCACAAGCAGACAACAGGCATTCCAGCACCCTTATACTTGGGCATATTGCCGCATAATGGATCATTGTAGGGTAAACATCTTCATCGATCCCATATGAAGTCTCTGCTTTTCGGCCTGCTTTTAAAAGAGCCTTTATGATATGTAGCCTGCCGGTTTCCACAGCATCTCCAAGCATGTCATTGTTCAGTCTGCCTTTGTAACCTAAAAAGGCCTTGTCAAAAAGCTCATCGCTGCCGATTTCTATAATTTCTTCTATTGTATCAGATGAAATGTATGCTCCCCAATCTATAGCTTTTGAGATACATTCTTCGTTTTCTCCAGTCAAATAATCAGTCATGCTGCCATCTTTGCTACCGACTGGCATTTCATACCCCATTTCATGGAACCTGGTAAGATAGTCAATATTTCCTTTAAGGATCATACTGCTGTATGCGTATTCGATTTCTTTTTTAGAAGGTTCAAGCTCTTGATCCTTTATCGCCTTCAGCGCATCAAAGTTACCTGCTTCTGTCGCAGCAACAAAATCGTAGACTTTATCTCCTGCTTCGTTCTTTTTGAGCTGCCTTCCAACCGAAAAGCCGACTTCCCCAGACAGCCACTTCATATTTTCACTGCCTGCCTTGACCGCATATGTCAGCAAGGTGTTCTCCTCATACGGCATAACATTAAACGAATCTTTAATTACACTGCATATGTATTTCAACGAAGAAAGATCATTGAATGCAGCAGCAATCTCGGCTGGCCTTATTGTACCCCACTGTAGCTCCATTTCCACATCAAAGTCATACCCGGCCTCGGTCATCTCTGATAATAGCTCTTTGCTGCCGAAAGCAGATGCGAATAAAAGCATATTGTCCTGCTCTTTTTTCTTTACGGTATGAAGCGTGCTCATTGCTTCTTCCGAATCTCCCAGTATTATGCTCTCAAGAGCAGGCGAAAGCCCGGAACTTACTCCTTTTTCATTCAAGGCTTTCAGTATAATCGGAGCTGAAGTAAGCCTTGCCATACTTTCAAGTGAGCTTTTCAGATCCTTTCCATTCACCTCTGATCCATACTCAAGAAGAGTATGGATCATATGCTCATAATCTTCTCTCTCTGACTTGTAGAGATACATCTCGCCGTTTTTTTCAAAACCTGACATACGGCTTAGCATCGTATCTGAAAGGAGGGCCGTCAGTGGTGATACCTTATAAAAGCCTTTGCCCCTTGTATTAACATCCGCTCCATGATCAATAAACAGATCCATCAGCTTCTTCTCCCGTGTGCCTGCCAGATACAATAAATATGGGCATTTATATTTGGTCACGCATCCATTCACATCAGCACCGGCCTCAACAAGCGATCTGATAACAACTGTATTATAAGTGTCTTCTGCGCGTTCCAAAGCGAGTCCTATGGCGCTTCTGTCTTTCTGCGAAAATTTTGATCCACCATATTCAAGATCATTTAGATGTGCACCATCTTCAATTGCTTCTTTTACCCCTTCAATATTATGACTTTGAATGGCACAAACCAATTGATAATCTGAATCCGAGATGATATTATCAGATGTTTTTTGTGAAAGAGCAATAAGCGGAGTACAGGAAGAACTTATTGTAATAATATAGATGATTAGAATAATAAAGAAATCTTTTTTCAATGCATCTCTACCATTCATGTATAACCACCTTCTTTTTCTTGTATTTCACCTTTTCTTCTGGCAATATTTTTTTAAATTTTCTTTTAGCCTTCTTTGCCATTTCTTTAGTATGGAATGTAATGCTTGCATTCATTAATAACTGACTAGGTTTATAACTACCAACCTTAAAAAAGTTACACCACCATCCATATATCGACCGCCTTATTAATGTCTTTTCCTTCTTATCTTTCAATCTAATGGATATCCTGAATTTATATCCACCTTGTCCAGCACATTTATATCCCACGCTATGACCTAATAACTTCTGTTCATAATATATTCCACATTCACCACCATAAAAGGCTGATAGTTTGGTAAACGGAATTGTTCCATATTGACCCTTCCATAACTGTATCCGCCACTTTTTCTTGGGCTCACCTTTTTTATAACTACCACGAATGTAAATCTTTTTTGACTTTATATTAAAGTTTGTGTAATCAGCTATAGAATCCCATAAATCACAGTAATTAATATGTGATTGCAATGACTTTTGCTTCCAATATGCATATTTTTTCTTGATATTTACTACGGGTGCAAAATCACCTAATACAGATAAAACTGAATGCCCTGATCTATCCAAATGATTCACAGAATCCCCACCACAGTATGCATACATATTCCAAAGCGATTCATCCGTAGCTTCTCCTCTATATGTATCCTGCGCAGTGAATACAGCAGTTTCCGGATCATAGTACCTTGCTCTTAAGTAGTGCTCACCTGTAGTCCTGTCATATACAGCTCCAGTATAGCAGATCTCATTCTCATCCGGCGTCCCGTCAAACCCCGTGACCTCTCCATAGTCGGAATAACTGTAACCGCCCGATATGTCGAAATCAGTATCAGCAAGCACCGATGTGCTCCCCTGCATATCTTTGCAGTAAATCATGAGATCCGGAGACGCCCCAAGGAAGGCAGATATCATCTCATTCCCGTTACCATACATGCCGGTGAACACCGTGTCCGCACCTTCAGTGGTAATGATCATGTCATCCCCGGCGTAATAGTATTTCTTTACATCATTCCCTTCTGTCTTCTGTACCCTGGTACCGTCGGCATCGTATATGTTCTGCTGGACGACCGTAGTACCGTTCGCGTCTTCTTCAGATACCCTGGTGAGCTGCCCTTCCACAGTGTAATCATTGTGAGTGATCATGCCATTGGTTACATCATTTTCTTCGATCCTGTTCCCTCTCGAGTCATATGAGAACTCGACTTCCTTCTCCGGCGCGTCCTGGGATATGAGCTGATTAAGTCCGTTATATGTAAATGTTGAAGTCCCTTCCTCATCATTCACCTGTATGCGGTTCCCAGCCGCGTCATACTCATACGTCGTATACTTTATGAGGTCCTCTATGGTCTCGTCGCCTTCAGGCTCATCGAAGTTATCGAACACGCCCGACTGTATGAGTCTCCCGTGATCGTCATATACATACGTCCTCGTCTCATATATGGAATCGTCACCGTTATCGACCATCCTGGTGAGCTCCGTTATCCTGTCAAGCTTATCGTACTCGACCTCATAGCTCTCGATCAAATCGCTCGTGCTGTTCTTCTTTACCTCTTTCGATACCACCCTTCCAAGTTCGTCATATCCATATACGGTCTTCAGAAAGCTGTTCGTCCCTATGACATAATCCCTTGTGAATGATATCCTTCCGAACGGCCCGTATGTATATCTTCTGACCGTATCATTCCCCTGATACGTCTTTATCCTGGAAATCCTTCCAAGAGTATCATACTCATATGACAGGCCCGATATCCCTGCTGCCTGCGAAGGATACTTGAGTGTGCTAACTCTTCCTCTGCTGTCATATACATATTCTACCACTGAAGGAGCGTCATTCCCATACGTCGACGTCTCCCTTGTTATCCTTCCGCATGTATCGTACTGATATGCTTTCGTAACAGCGGGGCCGCCTGCCGGCGTATACGTCACTGTCTCAGGCTCGCCGTACTGTGTATACGTATATGCAGTCGTGCTCTCAGACGCATTGTGTGAGTCTGTGCATTCCCTGCTCACCAGCCTGTCATACTGATCATATGTATACCGTATTCGCGATCCGTCGGAATATGTATCCGAAGTCTTCCTCTCCTTCTCATCATATTCACTTGAGAGCCTCAGCATCTCGCCGTCAAGGCCAATATCCTCGCAGAGGACAGTCAGTCCGGCGTGGCTTTCGGTATCACGGCGCATGTTGCCGTTCCCGTCCGTCATCTGCGTCTGAGAACCGTTTTCGGATATCGAATATGAGACTGCCATGTCCAGGGCAAGGTCCTGTCCGCTTCCAATGAAGACGCCTGTCACTCTCCCCTGCTCATCATACTGATATCTCTTCCTGTTCCCAAGAGCGTCTTCCTCGGTATCGACATCGCCCGTATCTGTATATGACGTGCTGCTCACTATCGAGTCTGCCGTTATCCTGTATCCGTTCCCCGATACGTCCGGCTTCCTTACTTCCATATATCTCTGCCCCTTCTCATCGAAGAGCGACATCGATATCAGTTCCTCCTGTGAGTTGTCGGAGCATGTGACGTCCACTATATCGTTCCCGGAAGCGTCATACGTATGATCGACATATGTGTCCCCGGTCCGTTCTCTTACGGTCTCCCCGTTCCTGTCGATGAATCTTATCGACAGGATATTGTCATCGTCATCCTTCAGGATCTCTGTCTTAAGGATATCATATGTTCTGCCGCTCAGGCCGTCCTTTATCGTCACGTTCTGCGCATAGCCATATCCGGTCACCGTTATACCCGAAGCCGGGCTGTCTGTATATACGCAGCGTCCGGCGGCATCATATGAATATGATGTCACATTACCTCTTTCGTCTGTCTCGCTTATCACATTGCCATTGTCATCATACGACGTATATGTGTGGAACGTATGACCGCTTCGTGAAATATCCGTCCGGGTGACCCTCCCGAACACGTCATACGTGTATTCGGTCACAGTGTTCTCCGAAACTTCCCTTAACGTACGGCCCATCCCGTCATATGCGGTCCTTCCTTCCGTTTCCACACCGCCGGATACGGTCACCGTCTCCACAGCATTGCCGAAGTCGTCATATTCGGATGTCGTCACATCTGTGACTATGTCCTCTTCCTGTTCCTCCTCCTCTGTCTCGTTACCTTCGTCATCGTATTCCGTAAGCGTGAGTGTATCCGTTACATGCTCTTCTGCTTCCACTTCGTTTCCGCATTCGTCATATTCATATTCAGTATCGGATGTCAGCTCTTCCCCGGAATACTCTTTTTCTCTTGAGACATTGCCGTCCTGATCGTATGTCGTTACTGTGCTCGTGCCGTCAGACTCCTCTTCCAGTGTCACGTCCTCATTACTGTTATATGAGTACTCGGTCTCTGTAACACTGTCCTGTGATCCGATGGAGATATTGCCGCTCCCGTCGACTTCCTCCCAGCCCTGCCTGGTCTTCACTTTCTTTACGAGGAAATCGTTCGACTGGGTATACTCATATGAGGTCCTGCTCCCGTTAACGTCCTCTTCCCACAGCACTTTCCCTGTTGCACTGTCAAGAGAATACTCGGCTTCCCCGAACTCAGCGCCTGCCTGTGTCTTATGCGTTACTGTAACGGTACTGCCGTATGCCATTTCATCCTTTTCTCCCAGCGGATCCTCGATCTCCGTTACCCTGTCATTTGTATATGTTATTTCATATTCATTCTCCAGTGCATCTTCTATCACGGTGAGCCTTCCGTTTCCGTATGTGTATCTCACATACGGCACTGCTATGAGATCTGTGTTCCTTATGTGGCTCACGGCAGTCAGCATACCATTCGTATATGAGTACTTCATCAGCGTATCATCAGGCAGGCTGATGCTTCTTACGAGCATACTGTCGTTCTCGTAATGGAGGCGTATCTCCCTGTCTCCCGCAGTGTCCGCCTTCGACTTCACCCTTTCAAGTCTCCCGAGGGCATCGTATATGTAAGTTACCTCTATACCGTTCAGCTCGGACTCGCATGTCACTCTCCCTGCCTCATCGAACGATATGACGTCATGGTCTTTATCTTCTATCTCATATCCATCCTGGACCGCGGTAAGCGTATAGTCTTTTCCTTCTTCAAGGCTGTATTCGCCGTTGTTCAGTATGAACTTATATACGCTGCCGTCTCCATCGATATAGTAGATATCACCGGACGCGTCCTCATACAGCGTCTTGTGATATGGATCGCTCACGCCGGTCCCGAAGGCCGTAGTCCTTCCATCGAGCGAGTTATATGACCTTGTGAGGCCGTAGTCCTGCTGACCGTTCGATATGGAGTAGTCCGCTTCCGAGTACCTGAGGTTCCCGGAGCTGAGCTCCACATATCCCGTCCCGGACGGTGTGCTGAACTCGTGATACCCGAGATACTCTCTGGTCCCCGTCTTATTCGTAAGGTCTGATGCCCTGAGCATGCTCGCCCCCTGGACGGCACCGCTCTGTGATATGATATGGTGATCTGACGCTTCGCTCACCACGACTATCCTGTAATATACGCTTCCGGACGACACGAAATCATCCGTGTACATGCCGTTATCCGCGTTCCCTTCGATCAGTTCACCGTCGCTTATATCGAAGCTTGCGGTATCCCCTCTGTATATCTTAACTTTCCCGAGAGACGGGCAGTATCCGTCAGCTTCCCATGTCAGGACGTTCTTTCCGTAGTACTCGCTCACGGCTATGTCCGAAGGTATGAGGTCGTTTTCGGTAACGCTCTCGAGATGATACGTGAGGGTGGAGACGCTGCTCTCGTTGCCCGCCGTATCCACTGCCTTCACATATATGGTGTAAGTGCCCGCCCCGCCTGAGAAACAGCTCTCAGGCATCGTGAACGATCCCACTTTGGATGTACCCATATTCGAGTATGAAATGCCGTCCATGCTGTACTTTACGCCAGAAACTGCCTGATCGACATATGACCAGCTTATCACAGGAGTGAGGACGGCTGAGGAATTGAAGTATCCGGTGCCCGGCGTTATCTCCAGCCTCTCAGCAGCAGGAGAGACTGTATCAAGATAGTATGAGCAAGTGCGGTATCTTACGTTGCCGCCAGAGTCCACTGCTTCCAGCCTGAATCTGTTTTTGCCCTGATGAAGATCGCCTGTCTGGAGGGTATATGACCCTGACGAGAGCTCATTATTCCCGGCCTCATATACCTCCTCAAGCTCACCTTCTGTTATCCTGTATACCGTAACGCTTCCCATGTCCTCGTCCGAGACGCTCCAGCTCATCACAGGAAACGCATTATTTGACATATGATCGAAAGCGGAAGAAGGCGTAAAGCCAAAGCTTCCTATCTCCGGAGGATCTATGTCCACATAGTAGTTCCGGTCCTGGGTCGAGGCCGAATTCCCCGCTTTATCCACCGCTGTGATATGTATGGTATGCAGTCCTGATTCCCTTATCACACTGTAAGGAAGGATATATGAATCTGTCGATCCCGCGGAAAGCACTCCCGCTTCCTCACCATCCACTATGACCTTTACTTCTGAAAGATACTTCTCTGTGATATCCCATGAGAGCTCAGGCGTGCGTATGCCCGTATAGTCATTTATATGTGTCTCCGGATCTATATCGAAATCATTTATCACAGGAGACGTACCGTCCACCACTACGCTTACGCCGACTCCTGTCCCTTTTATCCCGCCGTTGTCTATCCCTCTTATATATATCCTGTATTTTCCTTCAGGAAATGACGAACTGTTCGGGATCGGCACATTGGTACCGCTTGACGCGGTATATGCGGATGAGAAATTGGTATACGGGACGTAGTACATATCGAGAGTCTCTCCCGTATCGGGGTCTATCTTCGCGACCCTGTACTGTATATGAGCGAGCCCGGATGACTTTATCCCTTTCCAGCTCACCTTTATCGTGTTGTTCCTCTTTACGTATGTCTTCTCCGCGCTCACACTCGACGCCTTCGTTGGTCCGTCTGTATATGTGACGACGAGCTTGGGCCTGTACTTGGCTGTCCCGTGTCTCGTGTTGCAGAACTCGGTATATGAAGAGCCAGGCTCCGTCGTGTTCTTGACCATGATGCCGTAGTTCGTCTTGCTCTCGTTCGCGATGTCCCTCGCCCAGTCGGTTATGGAAAGGCCTATGGCGTGACCGTAATTACCGTTCGTCTTACCTGTCCCGAGGACCGTCGAGTAGTAGCCGGGCTTGTTGTTCCATGTTATATTGTTCGACTTCCATGCCGCCTTCACTCCGTATGTCCCTATCGTCTTGTTCGAGTTGGAAGCGTTGGTCTCATATATCACGAGCCTCGCGGCTACTACATATTTACCTTTCACCTTGCCCGCGAGCTTCGTATATTTCAGGAATGACCTGAATGTTCCGTTCGAGTTCTTCCCGGCTTTTATGACTTTTACACTCGTGGAGTGGTAGTTATGGTTTGGATTGTTCGAATATACATATGTGTCTATGGCGTAATCGGATCCTCTCCAGGTCACGCTCGGATCTATCGTCACAGGATATACCCTTTCCCTCGAATTCAGGTATTTCCTGCTTACTGTCATCTTAAGAAGATATGTGTCGTTTTCTTCTGTTTCTTCTATGTCAAGATCAAGGTCTTCCGAATACGCGTCTCCCGACGCGTCGTTCATGAAAGGCCCTGTTATGTCCGCTTTCTCTTCTCCATTCTCATCAGCGAGTGTTATCCCGCCTTCCTCTGCCTTTACAGGCGTGAGGCCTGTCAGCCTCAATCTGAATGTGAGCAGATTCCTCTTAGGCTTATCCGTAAGTACTATGTCTTCCTTCAGCCCGTCGTTCTGGGATGTATATATGTATTTGATGCCGCTTTCTTCATCTTCATATGATACCTTCAGGTCTTTTTCCTCGAGCTCCTCGTCTGCGCTCACAGCTGTATCTTTCTCAAGCACTGCCCCGGAAAGGCGCCTTTCTGTTACCGGGCTCATTTCAACTGCGAAATCGTCCTTCTCCATGAGTATCGGAGTCGTTTCAGATATGTCCTCAGGCAGGTACTGTTTATGATCCGACACTTTGTTCTCATATGCGTAGCCGGTAAGGTCCCGCCCCTGCATCGTCTCATCGCCTGTCACTTCTACCAATTCTGGATCGTAGTCTACCAGATCCCCTTTCTCATCCTCGAATCTGACATCCTGACCGTACAGTACCAGCATCTTCTCACCGTCTCCAAGGTCAAACGTGGATGTCGTCTCTGTGCTCTCTTCTTCCACAAGATCCCCTTTATCCACTTCCTCTGTTACAGGATCCGGAAGATCCCCCGGTATGTTATCGCTGCCCGCCTCTTCTTCCTGCTCTGTCTGTTCCTGCGGGACCGGCTCTCCACCAGGCTCTGCAAAACAGTATTCAAATGGGATCATAGTTATTATCAGCGATACTATGAGCAGTATTATTGTCATTCTGCTTTTTATTAACCTTGTAGTCATTTCTATTTCTCCTTCTCGTTAATATGTTGCCTGACTACTGTATTTTGTTATCGTTTCACATGTGCCGCCCTTATATACTTTGAACTTTGCTTTAGTACGGTATGTTCCATGACTAACAGATCGTGTCTTTGTAAATGTTATAGACGTAGCATTTACTTCCTTGCTCCACGACTCAACATTGTTCCAGTTTCCAGACTCTTTTTTCTGTAACGTTAAGGTACATTTGATTTTTGTAACTCCCGTTTTACCAGTCAATCGCCCTTTTAAAGATGCAGTACCATTATCTATTGACATTGTTGCACTTGCACTTAATGCATTGTCATATTTTGTCTGATCATTTCTTACATCACCTGGTACTGTGGCATAAGTAGTCGCCGTTACTATTAATGTAATAATCAATATAGCAATTCCTAGTAGTGCTCTTCTTTGCATAATAAAACCTCCTAATCTGTTCTATAAGATAAATCGACCTTCACGGTCTTCCTAATTACAAGAACGTATCAGAAGGATATAATTGGACATAATTAATTTTGACCAGCTCTAGCTGCTTGATTGGACTATATCATTTCACACTCTCTGCCATTTTTATTACAACATCCTCAGGGCAATTGCCCCCCAAAAAATACACATAATATCCATCGTTCCAAAGTACATAGTGCATATCATCTTCCGATAATAGCTTGCCTTTGTACCCGTTTATTAACACTTCTTTTTCTTTGGTGAAAGTGTCAGTTAAAGATATATCATATTGTTTGGACAAATCTTCCTGTTCATAATTAATGAAATGGCCATGATTATCTTCAAAATCAACAACGTATGAACCTAATTGCTCCGCGAACTGTTCATCATATATCGAATATTCTTCTGGCACTTCCGGCTTTTTACAGACGAATTCTCCTGCAAGCTTATCCGGGTCTTCCTGTCTGAAGGTGTAATTCCACGACTTAACACCCTTTTTGATCGTATAAAAAATCTGCGGCCTAATTATGGCTATCGTTGTTACCGTCGCCGCGATCATAACAGCAATAAGGACAGCGACTACTAATGCCAGCCTCACCCTTCTATGCATCACGGTCACATATCTCCTGCCTGCCATTCTTGAGATCTTTCGCATCCTGTAGTAATAGTCCTGAGGAAAAGTATGCATACCACTGATCGAAGCTCTCTCTTCCAGAACATTGCATTCTCTGTCATATGATGTTACCAGCGCTTCTTTCAGCATCACTTCATCTATCATTATCAAACTCCTTATGCAGCATTTCCTTCCCACGCTCAAGCCTCTTGTACACAGCGTCTTCAGACACGCCAAGCATCGCCGCTATGTCCTTGACACCGGCATCTTCAACCAGCGACAGATACAGAACATCCCTGTACTTTACAGGCAGTTTCTCTAACGCGGCTACAGCTTCATCAATGACCGCCTTCCTGTAAGGTTCGTCATCTGATGCTCTGTCAGCCATAGCGAAAACAGTCTCCGGTGAGACAGGGGTCTCTTTAGACCCTTTCCTCTGCATATCTATCGCAACGTTTCTGTTAATAATAACGAGAAGACGCTTCATCCTTGGACAGATTTTTTTATCTGTCTTCTGAAACATCGTCGCAAGTCTCAGAAAAGTCTCGACAACAGCGTCTGTTGCTTTCTGTTCGTCATGCAGTATCCCATTTGCCTGCCAGAACAGAAGCTGCTGGTATTGCTCATATATTTCTTTATACAGCTCATTGTCGTCAGGATCGTCTATGAGATCCATTAGGATCAGCGGCATATGACTCCTCCTTCAGGTCACGTAATCAATGCACATTTATATTATATCATCCTTATCCACCCTGTCCTGTTCCTCTGCTTAAGATATTTTTATTTGATTTTAGAAAGTGCGGATAGTAACATTAAATTGGAATTATATCAATTGGTTTTTGGTTTTTGATAAAGGAGAGTGGATAAAATGAAGGCTTTCATTAAAGAATTCAAGGAATTTGCCATGCGCGGAAACGTCATGGACATGGCGGTAGGCGTAGTTATCGGCGGCGCGTTCGGAGCGATCATCACAGCGCTCGTTGACAACATCATCACCCCTATCATCGGCGCGGCCATGGGCGGAGTCAACTTCTCCAAGCTCGCCATCACGGTAGGCAAGGCCAACATCGGCTACGGCGCGTTCATCCAGGCAGTCATCGACTTCCTGATCGTCGCGTTCTGCATCTTCTGCCTGCTCAAGGCCATGAACAAAGCCGCGAGCCTGAAGAAGGCAGAGGAGGAAGCCCCGGAAGAGCCAACAACAAAGGAATGCCCGTACTGCAAGACAGAGATCGCCATTGGAGCGACAAGATGCCCGAACTGCACTTCTGTTCTTGAGCTGAACGCGGACATCGACCTCGAGAAGCCGGAAGCGTAACCATATAGTTCCTGTTTATCTGTCCCGGGCATCCCAAGGGGTGTCCGGGTCTTGTTTAAAAAAATGGCAATAGATATCATCATTTGCGCCGTCGTGTTCATATCAGCCGTATGCTACGCGCACATCGGATTCGCGAGGACCGTGATAAGCACGATCCAGTGGATAGTGTGTCTGGTGTGCGGGATACTGTTCTCGGACGACGTGAAAAACTTCATATATGATATCGGGATAGGACGCGGGCTCGAGAACATGATAGCGTCAGGACTCGCCGATAAAGCAGAAGACTCGGGAGTGGTCTCTTCCACCCCTTCGCTCTTCCGCGACTGGGTCGGGAGCGCGGCAGACTTTGCCGCAAAGGAAACGGCCGAGGGGCTGACTTCGGTCATCCTCATAGTCGTATCCTTCCTTCTCATCATATTCTCGATAAAGATCATCCTGTTCGTTATCGTGCATCTTATTTCCAAGGAGTATCATGACGGCCCTGTCGCGTTCATCGACAGCGCGAGCGGCCTTATCCTCGGGACAGCGCTCGGCGTGGTCTACGTTTTCATCGGACTCGCAGTGCTGGTGCTTGTGATGCAGCTCCTTCCGGAAAGCACGGAAGAAGCTCTCCGCGCATATCTTGATTCTTCATACTTCAGCGGGATCCTTTACGACAACAACCCGCTCCTGATGCTGATCAAAGGAGGCCTGGACGCGCTTCCTCTGCCGTGATTTTTCCTTGCGGCGCTCTATGAAATATGATATATTATCTATGGACCCCAGATATCACATTTGGGGTATTTTTTAGAACGGAGCGCGCTATGTCAACTCTTCTGATCAACGGAAATCTCTATATGGGCCGGAAGTTCGTACCGGCCGATGTTCTGCTCAGGGAAGGAAGTGCTTTTGTTGTTGACAGAGGCACGGCTCCTGATATTGAAAACGTCGGTGACATCATCGACCTTAAAGGAAAAGATATTTTGCCCGGCTTTGCGGATGTGCATGTTCACTTCCGTGAGCCGGGTTTTTCATATAAGGAGACGATCAGGACCGGGTCGCTCGCGGCGGCGCACGGCGGATACACCTGCGTCTGCCCTATGCCTAACATCAAGCCAGTGCCGAAGGACCTTGAGAGCCCCGGGGCCGAGCTTGAGATAATCGGAAGACACGCCTGCACAGACGTCATCCCCTACGGCGCGATCACGGTACTCCAGGACGGAAGAAGCGAGCTCGCCGACATGGAAGGCATGGCTCCTTACGTATGCGCGTTCAGCGACGACGGAAGAGGGATCCAGACAGGCGGCCTGATGCGCGACGCGATGCAGCTCGCGAAGTCTCTCGGAAAGCTGATCGTGGCTCACTGCGAGGATGAGAGCCTGCTTTCGCCTGGCGGCTGCATACACGATGGGCCGTACGCCCTTTCTAGCGGGCTTACAGGGATAAGCTCCGAGAGTGAGTGGCGCCAGGTGGAAAGAGATGTGAACCTCTGCTATGAGACAGGATGCGGGTATCACGTCTGCCATGTGTCGACTAAGGAGTCTGTCCAGATCATACGGGAAGCCAAGCAGTCGGGCGTGAACGTCACCTGTGAGACAGCTCCTCATTATCTCACCCTCTGCCAGGACGACCTGGCGGAATACTGCAGCGGAGGAGAGCCGGAAGACTCGGGAAAGTTCAAGATGAACCCGCCGCTTAGAGACAGGTCGGACAGAGAAGCGCTGCGCGAGGCTTTGTTCGACGGTACGATAGACATCATAGCTACCGACCACGCGCCGCACAGCAGAGAAGAGAAGTCCCGCGGACTTGAGAAGAGCCCGTTCGGGATCGTAGGCCTGGAGACGGCGTTCCCGGTACTTAAAACAAGGCTCGTCGACACAGGACTGCTTACATACGGAAGACTTATAGAATGCGTGACGTCTGCCCCGAGGAAGCGCTTCGGGCTCCCGGGCGCCGAGATGCTGGATGCGGGATCGTTCAGGTCAGTATACAGCGAGACAGCCGGCGGGGGCTGCGAGGGGAATGTCGGATACGACGCTGCGGTAAGCGGAGACCGCATGATATTCCCTGACCTTACCGTGGTAGATCCGGACGCCGAGTATGTGATCGATCCGGATGATTTCGCGAGCATGGGAAGAGCGACTCCGTTCGAGGGAAACACCGTCAGGGGACAGGTAGTTATGACCGTGCATAAAGGAGAGATAATATATCGTAAATAGGCGATAATGCAGATATCGCAACGGATCCGGAAGACAGAAAACATGAGAGACCAGCTGCTTACAGTTAAATTCAACAGGAAGATATCGAAGGACGTTTACCATATGTCGCTCGCTGGAGACTGCGGCGGGATATCGCGTCCCGGACAGTTCATCGACATGCTCGTGGATGACTTTTACCTCCGCCGCCCTATCTCCATATTCGATCACGACGAGGATCATGTGGAGATACTTTACCGCGTCGTCGGAGGAGGTACTGGAGCTCTTTCCGGGAAGATCCCCGGAGATACGCTTGACGTGCTGCTTCCGCTCGGCAACGGCTTTGATGTGTCGGCGCGCGGGAAAAACACGCTTCTCGTCGCGGGCGGGATAGGCATGCCGCCGGTACACGAGCTCACGAAAGAATTCCTGCGGCTAAAGGCCGAAGAATCTGACGCTGACTTCCACGTCCTCATAGGCTTCAGGTCGGCGGACGACATGTTCGGGCTCGACAGCTTTGACGTACCCGGCATCGTACCAGGCGTGGATCTGACAGTCGCGACGGAAGATGGATCGTACGGCGAAAAAGGCCTCGTGACGGATGCCATGGACATGCTGAAGCGGAGCGGATGTGACTTCGACTGCATGATGTGCTGTGGTCCCGAGCCGATGCTGAAAGCCGTATACGGGAAGGCGGCGGACCTCGGAGTGACGTCGGGGCAGTTCTCGTTCGAGGAAAGGATGGGCTGCGGCTTCGGTGCGTGCATGGGCTGCACCTGCATGACGAAATACGGTTACAAAAGGATATGCAGGGACGGACCGGTCCTGGATATGGAAGAGATCGTCTGGTGAGTGTGGGTGCAAAGCGCCGGACGCCTTCCGGGTACATTCCGGACACCTTCTGGGGACTATCCGGATACCTTCTGGGGACTATCCGGATACCTTAATGCAGCGAATCTCCCGTTTTTAAAAAAATCTGCTGCATATATGCAGCAAAAAACCGGCTATACGGAAAAACTGCTGCAAACGGGCGCGGATCGGCAGCCCAGGCACCTGAAAAAAGACGCTTTTGCAGCAGGAACAACTGATTTTCGAAAATCTGCTGCATATGTGCAGCAAAAAAATGTAAATCTAACGATTTTGCTGCATTAAGGTCTGAAGACGGCAGGACCTTAACGTTGTGAAAAGCAGAAAAATTTCAAAATTTACAACATATACGTTGCAAAAACTCCGGCTTTCGAAAAAATTGCAAAAAACGGCCGGCAAAACCATGATCTGGCTGCCTTTACGACCTGTATTTTTGCAAAAAACAGAAATTCCCGGAAAAGTGCAACATATACGTTGCAAAACGAAGAAAAATCAGAGAATTTGCAACATCAAGGGTCTGCTCAGCGGTCAGCTGCCGCGGCAGGCCTGGCAACGAAAAGGATATATGCAAATGAAACATGATTCAACCGACAGACTTACAGTGGACCTCGCGGGACTGAAGCTCGACAACCCGGTCATACCGGCAAGCGGGACGTTCGGATATGGCAAAGAGTTCGCGGAACTCTACGACCTGGACATCCTGGGATCCATCTCGTTCAAGGGTACGACGGTCGAGCCGAGATACGGCAACCCGCTCCCGAGGATAGCGGACTGCACGGCAGGTATGCTGAACTCGGTGGGGCTCCAGAACCCAGGCGTGGACGAGGTATGCGGGAAAGAGCTCGCGGAAATGGCGGAGATATTCCACAAGCCCGTCATCGCGAACATCAGCGGGTTCTCCGCGGACGAGTACGCAAGGCTCGCTGAAAAGATGGATAAGGAGAAGCAGGTCGGGATAATAGAGGTCAACGTGAGCTGCCCTAATGTGCATAACGGCGGTATGGCGTTCGGAACGGATCCTGACAGCGCAGCGGAGATAACCAGAGTCGTGAAGAACGCGGCGGAGAAGCCCGTGTTCATAAAGCTGTCACCTAACGTTACGGATATCACAGAGATAGCGAGAGCCTGCGAGGACGCGGGGGCCGACGGCCTGTCACTGATCAACACGATCCTGGGAATGAGGATAGACATCAAAAGGCGCGAGCCGGTCCTCGCTAACAAAGTCGGCGGCTTCTCGGGACCGGCGGTGTTCCCTATAGCTCTCAGGATGGTGTGGCAGACGGCGCACGCGGTCAGCATTCCTGTAATGGGCATGGGCGGTATCTCGTCAGCTGAAGATGTCATCGAAATGATGATGGCCGGAGCGACGGCGGTGCAGGTCGGCGCGGCTAACCTGAGAGACCCGTACGCGTGCAAAAATATAATAGAGGATCTTCCAAAAGTAATGGACAGCCTCGGGATCGGCAGGCTGGAAGACATTATCGGGATAGTATAGAAGGAGAAATATATGGCTAAAGATGTGATCATAGCGTGCGACTTTCCGTCGGGCGAAAAGACGCTCGAGTTCCTGGACCTCTTCAAAGACGTGAGGAAGCCTTTCGTCAAGATAGGCATGGAGCTTTTCTATGCGGAAGGCCCGTCGATAGTACGCGAGATAAAGAACAGAGGACATAAGATATTCCTCGATCTGAAGCTCCATGATATTCCGAATACCGTGGCGGGCGGCATGAGATCGCTCGCGAAGCTCGGAGTCGACATGACCAACGTCCATGCGGCAGGCGGAATCAAAATGATGGAGGCCGGGCTCGAAGCGCTCCGCTCCGGGACTGCCGCGATCGTGAGCGGCGAGTCCTGCGACGGCGGGAAAGCCGTGAACCCGGAAAGCAGATCGCCTGTCCTCATCGCGGTGACACAGCTGACGTCAACAGACCAGGCAATGCTTTCTGACGAGCTCATGATATCCGGCGAGATGGAGGACGTGATACTCAAATACGCTGCCAATGCGAAGCAGGCGGGACTCGGCGGAGTCGTCTGCTCTCCTCTTGAGGCGGGGCTCATACATGAAGCGCTGGGCGATGATTTCCTGACCGTGACGCCGGGCATTCGCTTTGAGGGCGGGAGCTCTGACGACCAGGCGAGGATAACGACGCCGGCAAAGGCACGCCTCCTCGGATCGGACTACATAGTGATGGGAAGGCCTGTGACCAAGGCTGACGATCCGGTCAAAGCATACCTTAAAGCAGTTCATGATTTTCTTGGTGAATAGAGATAAGGAGAAGTGAAATGGATCTTGACGAAAAAGAAATGGCAAAAGAGATCGCGAAAAGCCTTCTTTCGATCGAAGCTGTCTTCCTGAGGCCGCATGAGCCGTTCACGTGGGCAAGCGGGATAAAGAGCCCGATCTACTGCGACAACAGGCTGACTCTCACAGCGCCCGCGGCCAGGACGATAATCGAGACAAGCATGGTGAAGATCATCCGGAAATACTATCCTGACTGCCAGCTCCTGATGGGAACCAGCACGGCAGGTATAGCGCACGCCGCCATAACGGCGCACCTTATGGACATCCCGATGGGCTACGTACGCGGATCCAAAAAAGACCACGGCCGCGCCAACAGGATCGAAGGAAGGATGGAAAGAGGAGAAAAGACAGTCGTTGTGGAGGATCTGATCTCCACAGGCGGATCCGCCATCGAGACAGTCGAAGCTCTTCGCGAGGCCGGTGCGAACGTACTCGGCATTGCGAGCATCTTTACATACGGTATGAAGAAGTCCATAGAGATGCTTGAGCAGCATGACGTGGTGAACCACAGCCTCTGCGACCTCGACGTGCTTGTGGACGTCGCCGCCGAGACTGATTACATAAAGCCGGAAGAAAAAGAAGGAATACTCGCGTTCAGGGACGATCCTCTGGACGAGAGCTGGATAGGGAGAGTATAGAGAATGAAAAACAGACAGGTAAAAAGTATCATCAACATCTCCGATCTCTCGAAAGAGGAGATCGATCATCTGATCGAGATCGCCGACAGCATCGAGGCGAATCCGAGAGGATACAGCGACATGTGCAGAGGCAAGAAGCTTGCGACGCTGTTCTTCGAGCCGAGCACGAGAACGAGGCTGAGCTTCACCGCGGCTATGATGGAGCTCGGAGGGAACGTGCTCGGATTTGACGACGCGGCGTCAAGCTCCGCCACAAAGGGAGAGAGCGTGGGCGACACCGTGGTCATGGCCGGATGCTATGCCGACATAATCGCGATGAGGCACCCTAAGGAAGGAGCCGCGGCGATCGGAGCGTCCCGCACCACAGTCCCACTGATAAACGCGGGCGACGGCGGACACTTCCACCCTACTCAGACGCTGACAGATCTCCTGACGATAAGCAGAAAAAAGCAGCTCGGAGACTTCACGATCGGGCTCTGCGGAGACCTGATGTTCGGCAGGACGGTTCATTCCCTTATCGAAGCTCTCCTGAGATACGACAATATAAAGTTCGTGCTGATATCGCCTCCTGAGCTGAGGCTCCCTAAGTACGTTAAAGAGAAGATGGACGCCGCGGGCGCTGAATGGAAAGAATACGAGGATCTGGAGGAAGCGATCCCGGATCTGGATATTCTCTACATGACAAGGGTCCAGAGAGAGCGCTTCTTCAATGAAGAAGATTACGTACGCCTGCGCGACAGCTACATCCTGACGCTCGATAAGCTCGAGACCGCAAAGAAAGACATGATCATCATGCACCCTCTCCCGAGGGTGAACGAGATCGCTGTCGAGGTCGACGACGACCCGAGGGCCTGCTACTTCTATCAGGCGCTGTGCGGAAAGCATATCAGGATGGCGCTCATACTGTATCTGCTCGGACTGAAGTAAGGAGGGTAATATGAACATAGACGGAGTAAGCACCGGCGTTGTGCTGGACCATATAAAGGCAGGAAAAGGGATGAGGATCTACGAGCTTCTCGGGCTGGAGAAGCTTAACTGCTGCGTGGCGATGATCATGAACGCGAAGAGCCAGAAATACGGGCTGAAAGACATAATAAAAATAGACGGGGAAGTCGACATCAATCTCGACGTGCTCGGCTACATAGACAACAACATCACTGTTAACATCGTAAAGGACGGGAGCCTGACCAAGAAGGTCCACCTCGACCTTCCGGAGACGCTGACGGATGTGATAAAATGCAGTAATCCGAGATGCATCACCTCTACTGAGCAGGGCATAATCCACAAGTTCTACCTTGCAGATAAAGAGCATAAGATCTACAGATGCTGCTACTGCGATTCGGAATACAAACGCAAATAAAACAGAAAGACCCGGCGATGCCGGGGCATTTTTTTATTATCCAGCGGTCGTGCCTTTCCGCTATTCCATATGGGCTGTGAGCCACGCGTAGATGTCGTCGTAGACTGTCGCGCGGTCCAGCTCGTTCAGTATCTCGTGGCGGTCATCAGGATAAAGCTTCATGCTGACGTCTTTGATGCCCGCTTTCTGATACAGCTTATACGCCTGCTCGACGCCTTTGCCGTACTGCCCGATCGGATCCTCCGCGCCGGATACTATGAGAAGCGGCAGGTCCTTAGGGATCTTCGCCGCGGTGGCTTTGCTCTGGCAGTCGCTGATGCTGAGGAACATATTGTAATATCCGTTGACCGTGAACCTGAACGTGCACTTAGGGTCGGCAAGATACGCCGCCTTGTTCTCCTCGTTCTTTGACAGCCACTCCGCCGGCGTCTTTGCGTCCGGGATCCTCTTGTTGTTCCCGTTCGACACGATGCCGTACACGAGGCTGCTCCTGTAGTGCCACCCTTTGACCGCGGCGATCATCCTGCAGAGAGCTCTGCCGGTCTTCAGGACCGCCTCCGGGTTGGTGCCTGTTCCCATTATGATGGCTCCTGTAAGGCTGTCACCGTGCCTCGCTATATACTGTCTGATAAGGAACGACCCCATGCTGTGCCCGAGCATAAAGTACGGAACGTCCGGATATTTTTCCTTAGTCATTACGCGGAGCGTCTCGATATCCTCAAGCACCGCCCTGTTTCCGTTCTTCTCGCGGAAGAATCCGTACTGTTCTTCATTGTTCACCGACTCCCCGTGGCCGAGATGATCGTTTCCGACCACGTAGAAGCCCTTATCGGCGAGGTACGACGCGAACTCGTCATATCTTCCGATGAACTCGGTCATGCCGTGGATCAGCTGCATCACCGCGACCGGCTCGCCCTCAGGCATCCACTCGATCGCGTGTATCGTCGTCTCGCCGTCTACGGACGGGTAATATATGTCATTTCTCATGGTATTCACCTCCATCTGATGCTACTGTAGCACAATCCCGGACATTTATCAAAATCTCCGGCGCATTGTCGCCAAATCACAAAGATGCGCTTGACTTTTTGTGCTTTGTACAGTAATATGGTCTTACAACTGAAACATGAAAGACTATGACGGAGACAGTAGACAGGAAGCGGAAAGCCTTCAGCGAACCGGGGACGGTGGAAGCCCGGCGGCGAATGAGCTCCTGCCGAACATCACTCCCGAGTTGCGCAGCTGAAAGCATGGCGAATAAGCTGTGACGGCCCTCCCCCGTGAAAAGGAGAGCATATGATGGTATGCGTTCGTAGCAGGTGGTAATAAGCGGTTAATCATGTCCGTCCTGATACAGGACGGCTTTTTAATTATACGGAGGAAAAATGAGCAAGAACACTAAAGCAGTTGAGATCAGATGGCACGGAAGAGGCGGCCAGGGCGCGAAGACCGCATGCCTTCTCCTTGCCGACGTCTGCTTCAATTCAGGCAAGGAAGTACAGGGATTCCCTGAATACGGACCTGAAAGGATGGGCGCGCCGATAACCGCGTACAACCGCATCTCTGATACGCCTAATCTGGTCCACTCCAACATTTACTACCCGGACTACGTAGTCGTTGTAGACGAGACTCTTCTCGAGTCGGTCGACGTTACCGCCGGCCTTTCAGAGGACGGAGCCATCATCGTCAACACGACCAGATCGCCCGGAGCGGTAAGGCGTGAGCTGGACGGCTACAAAGGGAAAGTCTGCACGGTGGACGCCGCGGCCATCTCGCTCGAGACCATCGGAAAGAACATCCCTAACACACCAATGCTCGCGGCAGTCGTAAAGGTAAGCGGACTTGTAAAGACCGACAAGTTCCTGAAAGACATGGAAGAGTCGTTCAATCACAAGTTCCGCACCAAGCCTGAAGTCGTCGCAGGCAACATGGAAGCCCTGAAGCAGGCCATGGATAAGGTAAAAGTAGGCTAAGGAGGAATAAATGTTCAAATCTGCAAAAGATATTCATGAAGACAGCCGCTGGCAGGACCTGACGCCGGGCGCCGAGATATATGAGCCCGCGACGTCCCGCCTTGTAATGACAGGCGAGTGGCGTGTCGAGACTCCTGACTGGGAAAGCGCCAAATGCAAGCAGTGCCTGCTCTGCGCGCCGTACTGCCCTGACTCGGCGATCAGGATCGTCGACGGCAAGATGTCAGGCATGGACCTGAACTACTGCAAGGGCTGCGGCATCTGCGCCAGGATCTGCCCGTTCAAGGCGGTCACTATGAAGAGAAAGGGGGAGGAGTAATGGCAAAGCGAGACAGGATGAGCGGTAACGAAGCTATCGCTTACGCCATGAAGCAGATAGATCCTGACGTAATGGGCACATACCCTATCACGCCGTCTACCGAGATCCCTCAGTACTTCTCGAGCTACGTGGCGAACGGCCAGGTGAATACAGAATTCGTCCCTGTAGAATCCGAGCACTCGGCTATGTCCACCTGCATCGGGGCCTCCGCCGCCGGAGCAAGAGCAATAACGGCGACGTCTTCCGCGGGATTCGCCCTCATGTGGGAGCTTCTGTACGTAGCCGCGTCTGACAGGCTGCCGATAGTAATGGCGGTCGTCAACCGCGCGCTGACCGGCCCGATCAACATCAACTGCGACCACTCGGATTCGATGGGCGCGAGAGACGCCGGCTGGATCCAGATCTACTCAGAGAACAACCAGGAAGCTTACGACAATTACATCCAGGCCTTCCCTATCGCGGAGCGCTGCAGGCTCCCTATCATGATATGCCAGGACGGATTCATCACGAGCCATGACGTCGAGAACATCACGCTTTATGAGGACGCGGACGTGAAAGCTTTCGTCGGTGAATACGAGCCGGAGCACTACCTTCTTAAGAAGGGCGAAACAATGGCTGTAGGCCCTTATGGAGTGAGCAACTATTACATGGAGATCAAGAGAGCTCAGGCTGAGGCCATGAAGCAGGCTCACGATACTGTCCTCGAAGTCGGCGCCGAGTTCGGCAAAGCCTTCGGCAAGGACTATGATCTCATAGAAAGATATATGATGGACGATGCCGAGATCGCGGTAGTTGTGCTCGGATCGTCCGCAGGTACAGGAAAGGCCGCGGTCAACATGCTCCGCGAGCAGGGAGTCAAGGCCGGACTGGTAAAGATAAGAGTGTTCCGTCCGTTCCCTAAGAAAGAGCTCGCGGAAGCTCTCAGCGGAGTAAAGGCAGTCGCCGTAATGGACAGGTCGGAAGGCATGTCCGGGTGCGGCGGCCCGGTATTCGCGGACACGAGGTCTGCTCTTTACGATTCTGACGCGAGGCCAAAGATGATCGATTACGTATACGGCCTCGGCGGAAGAGACGTGATGATCGAAACTTTTGAAACCATATACGGCGAGCTTACGAAGATCGCGGAGACCGGGGAGACCGGCGAAGTATACAGGCACATCGGAGCAAGGGGGGATGAGTAATGGCATATAGTCTTAAGGAACAGCTTAACAAGAAGCCAAGGCTCGCCTCCGGGCACAGGCTTTGTGCAGGATGCGGAGCAGGAGTCGCGATAAACAGCGTGCTCCGCGCTCTCGACGAGGGAGACAGAGCAGTGGTCAGCAATGCTACGAGCTGCCTGGAAGTATCGACCTTCATATATCCTAACACGGCATATGAGGACAGCTACATCCACAGCGCCTTCGAGAACGCCGCCGCAATGACCGGCGGAGTCCAGACGGCTTACAAAGCGCTCAAGAAGCGCGGGAAGATCGACGAGGACTTCAAGTTCATCTGCTTCGGCGGTGACGGCGGAACGTACGATATCGGGCTCCAGTCGCTTTCCGGAGCCATGGAGAGAGGCCACGACATGGTCTACGTCTGCTACGATAACGAAGCCTATATGAACACAGGCATACAGCGCTCTTCATCAACGCCGAGATTCGCGAACACAACGACATCTCCCGTAGGTACGGAGAGCTACGGAAAGAACCAGGACAAGAAAGACCTGACTGCCATCATAGCGGCCCATAACATCCCTTATGTGGCGCAGACCACTATGTACGGAGACATGAGAGATCTCTACGCCAAGGCTCATCAGGCTATCTACACGGAAGGCCCTTGTTTCCTGAACGTTCTTGCTCCGTGCCCTAGAGGATGGAGATACGACGCCGCGGACCTCGCTGAGATCTGCAAGCTCGCGGTGGACACATGCGTATGGCCTATGTACGAGATCGTCGAAGGCGAATGGCATCTTACGTACGAGCCGAGAAAGAAGCTCCCTGTGGAGCGCTTCCTGGAGAAACAGGGAAGGTTCAAGCATATGTTCCTCCCGGGAAACGAATGGATGATCGAGGACGCCCAGAAGTACGTGGACATGAAATGGGAGAAGCTTCTCGCGAAGTGCGAATAGCAGCCGATCAATGAGAATGCAGACGGTCAAAAAAGCTTTTTACACATCTATCCCTGTGATGGCAGGGTATGTTGTGCTGGGAACAGGATTCGGCATTCTCATGCGTAACGCGGG